>DATGVF010000164.1:0-11874 GCA_035300645.1 bacterium | reverse complement strand
AGCGCCGCCGCCGCGCCCACCCCCGCGACCACGGGAAGCGTAAGGGGGGCGGTGATGAACAGGGGGTAGAGGCGGGCGATCATGTAGACACCCGCCGTCACCATCGTGGCGGCATGGATGAGAGCAGACACGGGCGTCGGTCCTTCCATGGCATCGGGCAGCCAGACATACAGGGGCAGTTGCGCGGACTTACCGGTCGCGCCGACAAAGAGCAGCAGGGTAATGGCCGTGAGCAGCCCGGGGGCCATCTGGGAGGCGAGCGCGCCGATCCGCCCGACCTCCAGCGTCCCTGTCGATGTCGCAAGCAGCAGAATGCCCAGCAGAAACCCCGCATCGCCGATTCGGTTGACGATGAAGGCCTTGCGTCCCGCCTGCGCCGCGCGCTCTCGGTCGAACCAGAACCCGATCAGCAGGTACGAGCACAACCCCACGAGCTCCCACCCGACGAACAAGACCAGGAGATTACTGCCCAAGACCAACAGCAGCATCGAGGCGATAAAGAGATTCAGATAGGCGAAGTAGCGAGCGGAGCTGCGATCATCTGCCATGTAGCCAATGGAGTAGACATGGATGAGAAAGCCGACCCCGGTCACCACGAGCGCCATGAGTGAGGACAGACGATCCATCAGCAGTCCTGCGGTTACGGTAAGCGTGCCGACGGAGATCCACGAGAACAACGGAGCAGTCAGGCCCCCCGCACTGACGGCGGGATGGCGGGACGCGGCGACTGATGCGACAAACGCCAGGGCGACCGTGCCGCTGGCGAAGATCCCAATCACCCGGCGTGGGAGCCTGCCGCCGACCACCCCGAGGATCAACCAGCCCGCCAGGGGGAAGGCGATGATTAATGCAAGGAGCATACGTTAGCCTCGGAGGAGGTCCACGTCATCGAGGTCGATGGTGGAACGCGTGCGAAAGATTGCGATGATGATGGCTAACCCCACTACCACTTCCACGGCCGCGACCACGAGCACGAAGAATACCGCCACTTGTCCTTCCAGACGCCCCAGCTGTCGCGCGAATGCCACAAACGTCAAGTTGACCGCATTGAGCATCAGCTCGATAGACATGAAGACGATCAAGGCGCTGCGGCGCAGCAGTACGCCGGCCACCCCGAGCACAAATAACAGCGCGCCAAGCGCGAGGTAGGCACCGATGGGGACCGTCATCGTCTGCTCACCTCGACAACCTGTCGGGGTGTGCCAGTCGGCTTCGGTGACGCGGGCTCCGGTCGGCCGATAATCACGGCGGCGATGATCCCTACCAGCAAGAGGACAGACGCGGCCTCAAAGGGCAGCATGAATGTGGTGAACAGCGTTTGGCCCACAGCCTCCGCCGTCCCAAACTCCGCACCGACCGAGGCGACTCCGCCCCCATCCCCGGCCCCCACCGTCCCCAGCAGCACTGCAAGCAAGACGCCCCCGAGCACAATGCCGGCGGGGGTCAGCCATCCTAACCGGTTCGGCGGAGTCTCGCCCGAATGGGCGTGCAGCAGCATGACCACGAACAAGAACAAGATCACAATGGCGCCCGCGTAGATAATGATCTGAAGCGCGGCGATGAATTGGGCTGCTAAGAGCAAGGACAGCGCGGCCAGACACCCCAGGACCAGCAGCAACGAGAGGGCACTACGCACCGGAGAGCGGCTGGCGATGATCCCAACCCCGCCGGCGACAGCCCCCACCGCGGCAAGGGCAAAGATGACTAGTTCCACTCGCCTGGCCTCATTTACACTTCTCGCCGGGGGTCGCGACCTGAGGCGCCAGCGTAGGGCTCGGTCAGCATGGGCTTGGTGTAGATCATGTCCTCTCGCGTGTAGCTGGCGAGTTCATACTCGCGGCCCAAGACGATCGCTCCGGTCGGGCACGCTTCTTCGCAAAACCCGCAGAAAATGCAGCGCAGTTCGTTGATCTGAAAGTCGGCGGCGTACCGCTCGCCCTTGCTCACCTGCTGCTCTGGGGTGTTTTCCGCCGCCTTCACCAAGATGGCCTGCGAGGGACAGACGATCACACAGAGCTCGCAGCCGACGCAGCGTTCCATCCCGTCCTCGTAGAGCGTCAGCCAGTGCCGTCCTTTGAAACGGGGCTGGACGGCGGACCGCTTGTCCTCGGGGTATTGGATCGTGATCGGAGGCCGGAAGAGGTAGCGGAAGGTCACCGCCATGCCTCTCAGCATCGCTAGTCCTTGCCTCAGACGCACACCGAGACGCGCCATTGCCTACCTTCCCCTCTCCGTGTTCACGATGGACGCAACACTACCGCGAGCGCTGTTGCGACGATGTTCACTAGCCCCAAGGGGACGAGGACCTTCCAGCCAAACGCCATGAGTTGGTCGTGGCGCACCCGCGGAAGGGTCGCGCGCACCCAGATGAAGACAAAGATGAAGGCCAGCGTCTTCGCGACAAACCACAGCACCCCAGGCAGCACCGGCCCGTGCCACCCGCCCCAGAACAGCGTCGTGATCAACGCACTCATGGTGACGACGGCGACGTATTCCCCGATATAGAACATCGCAAATTTGAAGCCGCCATACTCCGTCTGGTACCCGGCGACCAGCTCCTGCTCGGCCTCGGGCAGGTCAAAGGGGGCACGGTTCGTTTCGGCCAGCGCCGCCACGAGAAAGATGAGAAATGCCAATGGCTGGCGGAGCACGAACCACACGGAACGCTGTGCTTCAACGATGCGCACCAGACTCAGCGATCCCGCAGTGAGCACAACCGCAATGACCGCCAGCCCCAGGGCGAGTTCATAGCTGATGAGCTGCGCGCTGCTCCGCAAACTGCCCAACAGGGAGTACTTGCTGTTCGAGGACCAGCCCCCCAGGATGATGCCGTACACCCCGATCGACGAAGCGGCCAAGACCACCAGGATTCCCACGTCGACGTCGGCCAATCGCAGCGCGACAGGCCGACCGAACAGCGTGACCTCCGGCCCAAAGGGAATTACCGCGTAGACAAACAGCGCAGTGATCATGGACAGCGCCGGAGCCAGCCAGTAAACCAGAACATCCACGTTCGCCGGCATGAAACTCTCTTTTAAGATGAGCTTCACCCCATCGGCGAGGGGCTGCAGGAGCCCAAACGGTCCGACGCGGTTGGGGCCATAGCGGACTTGAAACTTCCCCAGCAGCCGGCGTTCCAGCAACGTCATGTAGGCGCACGCGGTGAGCAGGATCCCCAGCAAGATCGCGCTTTTCACCGCCGCGACGGCGACATCGGTCATGGGGCACGCCTCCCAGCTTCTCCCGATCCAGCTGCCGCAGCAGGCGTCAACGCGATCGCACGAACACGAGTCAAGGTCTCCGCGGCGTCTGCGAGCGCGTTCGCCGCGGCACCGTCGTACCCGCGGGGCAAGAACACCTGCCCCGCCAACACAGCCGTCGAGACCTTCACGCGGACGGCCGCGGCCCCGTGCGGGGACTGCAAGACGATCGCGTCCCCCTCGGCGACCGATAGACGGGCCGCATCATCCGGATGTATGAGGGCCCACGGCTCACCGGCGAGGTCGGCGATCGCGGAACTGCGCGCGGACATCGCGCCGCGCGCGAACAACGCTTCACCCGGGATCAGGACGAACGGAAAGTCCGCACTGGGTATCTGCGCGCGCGCAGGCAGCATGCGGGCGGGGCGATCGATCGCGCCTCCGATCGGGTTCATGCGCGCGTCAAGGGCCAGCCCGGGGATCAGAGCGCGCATCTCGTCAAAGATTTCCTCCCACCCGCTGTACGCGATCTCAGTACCACAGCATTCGGCCAATGCGGAAAAGATGTTCCAATCCTGGCGGGCCTCCCCCGGACCAGGGACGGCCGCGTGCAATCGTTGGATGCGCCCCTCGATGCTGCTCACCGTCCCGTCTTTTTCGGGGGCCACGAGGGCGGGCAGCACGACGTCGGCGACCTGCGCCGTCTGCGTCAAGAAGGCGTCCTGGACCACCAAGAAGGGCAGGCGTCCGCGCGCGGACTTCCACTGTGTGTGGTCCGGGCCATCGGTTGCCGGATCGGCCGCCACCACGTACAGGACGTCGATCTCTCCCTCAGTGCAGGCCTCCACGATCTCGGGAGCCGTCATCCCAGATTGCGGGGCGACCGAGCGATTCCACATCTGCTGGAGGTCGCCTGCGATATCGGCGAGCGGGCGACCGCCGGGACCCGCATCCGGCAGCAGCCCCCCCAGCGCCGCCCCGAAGGCATTTCCTTTCCCCCGCATCACGTTGACAGGCACGCCAAGACGCGCGGCGAGATCGCGGACCGCCGCGGCGGCGTCCACTCCGTCAGGGGCTTCTAGGGCCGCGCGACCGATCATCACCAACGCTCGCGTCGCCCCCCCTAGCTGTGAGGCGGCGGCACTGATCACCGCGGAATCGACGCCTGCGAGGCCACCGGGAGCAGAGGCCTCCTGAGAGACAGTGGCCTGAGACCCCGTCAGGGCGCGCACGACGGCGGCCCCCTCCCCGTACCGGTGGACGAGATGGTGGTCGATAAACCTGTGAATCTCCAGCGCTTTAGGCGTGACTGCGATCACCTTCGCCCCGTGGGCGATCGCGCGCTTCATGCGCAGCCAGAGGACGGGATACTCCTCGGTGATGTCGCAGCCCACCAGCAGGATGACATCCGCGTGGTCGATGTCCGCGATGGACACGGCCATGCCCCACGGGACCGATTGGCTGGCGCTGTGAGCTCGCGCGTCGATACGGTGGTCGATGTGATTGGTGCCCAGCACGCCGCGGAAAAACCGGCCGGCGACATACGCATCCTCGTTCGTCAGCCTCGCGCCGCCGAGCATCGCCACGCGGGACGGCGGGGCGGCTTTCAGACGACGGGCGATCAGGCCGAGGGCATTGTCCCACGTCGTCTCCACCAGGTAGCCGTCCTGGCGGACCAGCGGCCGGCGAAGCCGCTCGGAGTGGTGGACGTATCCGTGGCCGAAGAACCCCAGATCACACAACCAGATGTCGTTGACTGCGGGAGACTCGCGTGCTCGCGTCCGCGTGATGACGCCGTCCCGCACATCGAAGTCCACCGCGCAGCCCACGCCGCACAGCGTACAGACGCTGGATACGGATTGGTTGTCCCAGGGTCGCGCGGCGAAGCGGTAGGGCTTCGCGGTCAGAGCGCCCACCGGGCAGATGGCGATGGTGTTCCCGATGAACTTTGACTCCACAGGCAGAGTGAACGGGGTGTTGATCTCACTGTGAAACCCCCGCTCGAACCCCTTCAACGCGTCATCCCCCGCGATGATCTCCCCGAAACGCACGCACCGCCAGCAGAGGATGCATCGCTCGCGGTCCAGCACCAGCACCCGCCCCAGCGACACGGGTTTGGCGAAGTCGCGCTTGGGTTCGATGAACCGGCTGCGTCCCGGCCCAAATGCATAAGCCTGGTCCTGCAGCGGACACTCCCCGCCCTTGTCACAGATGGGGCAGTCCAGGGGATGGTTGATGAGCAGAAACTCGAGGATCGCTTCCTGGCCAGCTTTCACCTCGGGCGCGATTGTCGACACGACCATGCCGTCTGCAGCTTCGAGGGTGCATGACGTTTGCAATTTCGCCATCTTCTCCACTTTGACCAGACACATCCGGCACGCGCCTAGCGGCGGCATCCGGTCGTGGTAGCAGAAGATGGGGATCTCGATGTGGGCCCCCTTAGCGGCCTGGTACACGGTGGTCCCCTTGGGCACCGCCACCTTCGTGCCATCGATCGTGATCGTGACCATCGGCATAGCCTGGTTCATCGCGTCACCCGTCCGCCTGGATCGGGGGGAGAGGATGCACCTCACGCAGAGAGGCGACCCCGCTACGCGTGGACGGCCTGGGGCACGCCGCCGGCCCCCTTGGCATATTGCTCGAACTCGGAGCGGAAAAACCGCAAAGACGAGTAGATGGCTGGTGGAACGCTTTCGCCTAGAGGACAGAAGCACGTGCCCGTCATGTTCCGTGCGATGCTGTCCAGCAAGGCGAGGTCCTCAGAACGCCCCTGACCCAGGAGCATGCGGCGCAGCACCTGGCCCAACCACATCGTTCCCTCACGACAGGGCGTGCACTTGCCGCAGGATTCATCCCGATAGAACTCCACCGTACGCGCCACGACTTCGACCATGTTCGTGGTGTCGTCCATGACAATCAGCGCGCCCGATCCCAGCATGGACCCGTAGACATCCACCTTGGCCAGAGCGTCATAGTCCATCGGGGTGTCGAGATAGCTCGCCGGTAGGATCGCCGACGACGACCCCCCGGGGAAACACGCTTTGCACGATCGGCCGTTACGCACTCCGCCTGCACGTTCGATCACCTGACGGATCGTCGTGCCCAGCGGGACTTCGTACACGCCCGGTCGGGTGACGTGGCCGCTCACGGAGATCAGAATCGGCGGGCCGAGTTGGCGGTACCGCTCCACGCCCTCAGTCAGAATCCAGGCCACGTGGCAGAGCGTCTCGACATTATTGAGGACAGTGGGACGTGAGTAGAGTCCCCTTACGGCCGGGTAGAACGGCGGCTTCAGCCGAGGCATCGCCCGCCGGCCTTCCAGGGACTCCAGCAAGGATGTCTCCTCGCCGGCGATGTAGGCCCCCGCCCCTGTGGCCACGACCACATTGAGGTCATAGCCGCTGCCCAGGATGTTGCGGCCCAGCAGCCCCGCCCCCGACGCCTGCGCGAGAGCCATCTCTAATCCGGCGCGAGCGCGATGGAACTCCCGGCGCAGGTAGATGAACGCCTGCTTCGCGCCGACGGCGTAGCTGGCAATCGCGATGCCCTCAAGGAGCCGGTGGGGATCGCCCTCCAATAACGTGCGATCTTTGAAGGTCCCGGGCTCTCCCTCATCAGCGTTGATGACCACGTACCGGGGGATTGCCGGGTCTTTGGGGATGAACTTCCACTTTCTTCCTGTGGGAAACCCGGCCCCGCCGCGCCCGCGCAGACCCGATTTCTCTACTTCGTCAGTCACCGCATCAGGCGACATCCCTAGGGCTCGGCGGAGCCCCTCGTAGCCCCCCCGCTTGCGGTACGCGTCCAGCTCCCCCTGATCGGGCTCGTGGATGTATCTCAAGATCATGGACGCCTGCGGCGCGACCGGGGGCGGGGTCGGACGAGGAGGGGATGCGCTTGGGGTCGACGCGCGCGTGTACTGGTCGAGGACGGAATCGACATCGTTCTCGGACACTGGCCCAACACGGTCCGTGTCTACCATCATCACCGGAGCGCTCTCGCATGCCGCGAGGCACTCGGCAGTCTTCAACGTGAACGCGCCATCGGCCGTCGTCTCCCCCACGTCCACCTGTAGCCGACGCCGCAGGTGGTCGAGGATCCGTCCACACCCCCGCAATTGACAGGAGATGTTGGTGCACAGTTGAATGACATGCCGGCCCTCGGGTTTGAAGCGATACAGGTGGTAGAACGACGCCACTGAGGTGATCTCGCTCATGGGGAGGTCCATGACCACAGCCACGTCGCCCAGGGCGTCGGGGGACAGATACCCCACTTCGTCTTGAGCCACGAACAGCGCGCCCAGCAGGGCGGACTGCCGCTGGGGGAACTGCGCCATGAGGCGACGGATCTCGGATCGCGCGTTCTCGGAGAGAACCATCAGCGGTCCACGTCTCCCAGCACAATATCAATCGACGCGATCGCCACCACGACATCGGCGACGGACCCGTGCGCCAACATCACCGGAAGGGCTTGCAGGTTATTAAAGGAAGCCGACCTGACCCGCACACGCCACGGGCGGTTACTGCCGTCACTGACGATGTAGTAGCCTTTCTCTCCCCGAGGAGACTCCACGGCGGCGTAGACCTCCCCGACCGGAGGGTGGATGCCTTCACTCACAAGTTTGAACTGGTGAATGACCGCCTCCATGCTGCGGACGAGTTCACCCCGCGGGGGCAGCGCAACTTTTCGGTCATCGATTAGGACCGGCCCGTCAGGCAGGCGGTCCAGAGCCTGCCCCAGGATGCGCAGACTCTGCCGCATCTCTTCCATCCGCACCCGGTAGCGGTCAAACGCGTCCCCGGCCACTCCCACAGGCACATCAAACTCAAACTGATCGTACCCCCCGTAGGGGAACGCCTTACGTACGTCATAGGACACGCCAGATCCGCGGAGGAGCGGGCCTGTACAGCCATATCGCAGAGCGTCCTCCGCGGTGAGCACCGCCACCCCTTCGGTTCGCTCGCGCCAGATCAGGTTATCGGTGAGCAGCGTCTCGAACTCGTCCAGGCGTGCGGGAAAGGTCTTCACGAACGTCCGGACGCGGTCGGTAAACCCCTCGGGCACATCCCACTGCAGCCCGCCGATGCGAAAATACCCATGCATCATGCGCTGGCCGGAGACCATCTCGAAGATATCGAGGATCTCCTCGCGGTCGCGGAAGCAATACATGAGCAAGCTGCTCACATTGAGGTCCATCGCCCCGGTGCCCAAGTACACCAAGTGACTGGCGATACGGGACAGCTCGGCCAAGATGAGCCGGATCATCGTGGCCCGCGGGGGAGCGCTGATGCCGAGGAGTTTTTCAACGGCCAGCACGTACGCTTGTTCCTCGATAAACGTGGCGAGGTACTCAATGCGAGGGGGGAAGACGATGTTCTGGTGATAGGTCCGGGTCTCCATCTCCTTCTCAAACCCGGTGTGCAGGTAGCCAATCACCGGCTTCGACCCCACGATGACCTCGCCTTCGAGCTCGAGCATGACGCGCAACACCCCGTGCGTAGCGGGGTGCTGCGGGCCCATGTTCAAGACGAGGGTTTCTCGCGTCAGTTCACTCATTCGCGTCCTTGCACACGCGCGTGTGCGCCCGGGGCCTCCCGCACAATTCCCGTCCTCCCGTGTCGCCTACGGCTGCTTCGACTTCGGGATAATCTGGCTGGGGACTTTGGGCGTGTGCCCAATAAACTGCACCGGCTCCTCAACGAGCGCGAAGTCCTTGCGCAGCGGGTACCCTTCCCAGTCATCGGGCAGGAGAATGCGCGTCAGATCGGGATGGCCGTCGAACCGGATTCCAAACAAATCGTACACTTCCCGCTCGAGCCAGTTGGCCCCCGGCCACCGCCCGGTGGCCGACGGCACCGTCTCCCCGTCCGCGACACGCACCTTCAGGCGCAGGCGGGCGGGGGGAGTGATGGAGGTCAACAAGTACACCACCTCAAACCGCGGGACGGCGGGGTGACGATCGACCGCGGTGAGGTCGGTGAGAGCGGTGAACCCGAGCCCAATCGCCGCGTCCAGCGCCACCTCGAGGTGCGCGCGATCCACCACAAGGGTACGTTCGTCGCGAAACCGCGTCTGCTCGACCACGCCGGCGCCGAGCTGCGCGGCCAGCGTGTCTGCGAGATCCGTCACGACCGTCTCCGGGCGGATGGATGGGCGATAAGCTCTTGCAGCTTGAGAAGTCCGTACAGCAATGCCTCGGGGCGAGGCGGGCACCCGGCCACGTAGACGTCCACGGGGACGAGTTTATCCACGCCTTGCACCAGAGCGTAGTTGTTAAAGACGCCCCCGCAGCTCGCGCAATCGCCCATCGCGATCACCCACTTCGGGTCCAGCATCTGCTCGTAGATGTGCTGGAGGACTGGGGCCATCTTCTGCGAGACGCGGCCCGAGACGATCATCAGATCCGCTTGGCGAGGGGACGCACGAAACGCCTCGCTGCCAAACCGCGCGATGTCAAACCGCGCCTGCGCGACCGCGATCATCTCGATCGCGCAGCACGCCAGACCGAACTGCGCCGGCCACAGCGAGTTCTTGCGCGCCCAGGACGCCATATGCTCGACGGTCGTGGTGAGGATGTTGGATTCTAACGCGCGCACATCGGCCGCGGTCGCCTCCGCGGACGTGGCGGCGCGAGAGACGAGAGTGGCGCGCAGGGGCAAGCCGCCCGTTACAGCCATTCCAGGGCACCCCGCTTCCACGCGTACCCGAAACCCAGTCCCAGAACAGCGACGAACGTCAAGATCTCCACCAGTCCGAAGACGCCCAACGCACGGGCGTTGACCGCCCAGGGGTACAGGAACACGGCCTCGACATCAAAGAGCAAGAACAGCATGGCGATGAGGTAGTACCGGATCGGGACGCGCTCGCGAGCGGACCCGACCGGCCACACGCCGGATTCGTAAGGCTCTGCTTGCCCGGGATGCGGGCGCGGCGAGGCTCCGGTGGAGAACCGCCCGCCGAGGACGGCATGCACCGCGAGTAATGCCACGGTCAGCAGCACGGCAAGCGTCAAGTGGACGAAGATCGGGATGTAGTCGGTCACAGTCCTGTGCGTCCGGGAGGGAGAGACACCGTCCCCTTGGTGAAATTCGTCGCGGGGGTAAAGACTTCCCGCGTCAGCTCGCGGCGCGGCGCGCGCGACCCGCTAACGCGGGACGGAGACTGCGGAGGACCTCTGGGAAAATCGTAAGCATGTCGTCGACATCCTGCGAAGTGGTCCACCGGCCGAGGGTCAGGCGCACAGTTCCCGCGGCGATTTCTGGGCGGAGGCCAATGGCCGTGAGCACGTGAGATGGCTCGAGGCTGCCCGACGTGCAGGCCGACCCGCTACTCGCCGCGACCCCCTGGAAGTCCAGAGCGAGCAGTAGGGACTCGCTGTCGGCCCCCTCAAACGACAGGTTGATGTTGCCGGGGAGCCGGTCAGTCCGATGCCCATTGAGGTGGGCGCCGTCAAGACGCGCGAGTTCGTCGATCAGACGGTCGCGCAAGCGGCGCAGTTGCGACGCTTCCTCGTCCATCACCTCGAGCGCCAGGGCTAGAGCGGCGCCAAACCCGACGATGCCTGGCACGTTCTCGGTCCCGGCGCGGCGGTTTCGCTCCTGGGATCCCCCGCCTTGCACCCGGGTGAGCTTGGAGCCCTTGCGGACGTAGAGCGCGCCGACCCCCTTCGGGCCGTAGCGCTTGTGCGCCGACAGCGACAGCAAGTCCACGGATAACGCATCGACGTGCACGGGGGAGATTCCCACCGATTGTGTCGCGTCCGTATGCATCAAGATGCCTCGGTCGCGCGCGATCCGCCCGATCTCCGCCACCGGCTCCAGCGTTCCGATCTCGTTGTTGGCCGACATGACGGAGATCAGAATGGTGTCGGGGCGAATGGCGCGCCGCACGTCATCAGGATCCACCCACCCGGTACGGTCGACGGGAAGGTAGGTGACCTCAAAACCGCGACCTTCGAGGAACAGACAGGGTTCCAATACCGCGTGGTGTTCGATGCTAGAGGTGATCAGATGGCGGCCGCGGGCCTCGTTGCCCCAGGCCGCTCCCAGGACGGCGAAATTATCCGCCTCCGTCGCCCCGCTCGTGAACACGATCTCCTGAGGGGATGCGCCGATGGCAGAAGCGACGATCTCGCGGGCGCGGTCCACAGCCTCGCGCGCCTCCTGCCCAAGCGCGTGGATACTACCGGCGTTGCCGAACTTGTCGGTGAAATACGGCACCATCGCCTCCACCACACGCGAATCGGTGGGCGTCGTGGCTCCATAGTCAACGTAGATCCGTCGTTGCACTGCTAACGGCCCTCCGTTAATACATCGGCTGGATCTTGGATCGATCCCGGATCACGCGGGCGGGTGGATGACCGATTGTCTCCCCACCCCGAACACGCGGCTTTCCCCTTTGCGAGTTAGCGGGGAATAGCCAGCGCGAGACGCGGCACGAGTGGCGGGGCACCAACGCGCCCGTCCCCATGAGCCATTGCTGCCGGCGCTTTGCGGACAGAGGCGAGCCGCAGCTGCAGTTTGACGTCCCGCAGTGGGATGTGCTTCCGGATGACCAGATAGCGGATTTGCTGCGCCCGCTCGATGTCGCGCCAGGAGTACAACCGCCGACGCTGATGTCCCTCTCGAACGGGGGAGAGCAAGCCGTGACGCTCCCACTTCCGCAGCGTCTGGGG
>DATGVF010000163.1:0-10775 GCA_035300645.1 bacterium | reverse complement strand
CAATAGCGACATCGTTGTCTCCGACGAGCCGGTCGATGCGCATGCGGAACCCGAGCGTGTGCCGGTGTTGCTCGATAACCCCCCGTTCATCCGGCCGTTCCAACGGCTGCTGGCTTTGTTCCAGCCGCCGCGCTATGGGACGTGGGATCCCAGTCCGGAAATGGCCATCACGTTTCCCATTTTCGTGGGGTTGGTGATCGGTGACATCGGGTATGGCCTGCTCTTGTTGCTGCTCGGCCTGTGGCTCGGGAGCCGAGCGCGCAGTGGGCGCGTGTTGGAGATCCCATTCCTGAGCATGCGATTCCAGACCCCGATACTCGCCGATGTGTCATTCTTGTTGCAGGTGCTCTCCTTCTGGATCATCCTGTTTGGGGTCATCTATGCGGAATTCTTTGGGAATCTGCTGGAACTGCTCTTTCACGTGAGACCCGTGTACGATCGGGTGGCCGAGGCCCAGAACTACTTCATCGTGGTAATCGTCGCGGGAATCTTCATGATTTTCCTGGGCCTGCTCGTGCACCTCATCGAGGCGATTCGGCACAAGCATGCCAGTGGGATTTTTGAGTCCATTGTCCTCATGTTGGGAACCGCTGGCCTCTTATTGTTTCTGGGGGGTCGCGGCGGGCAGCTGCCGATCCAGTTGGCCCCGCTGGGTCTTGACCTCTTCCTCGCGGCCGTCGGCGTAGCCTTGGTGTCACTGATCGTTGATCGGGATATCATGAAGCGGCTCCTATGGTTGCTCGAGAGCACGTCTGCCTTTGGCCACATTCTCTCGCACGCCCGATTAATGGCGTTTGGTCTGGCGGCGGCTGAACTGGGGATCGCCGCCAATATGTTGGGCCCAGACATGGTACGGGAATTTGCCAAGTTGCCGCTCATTGGTTTCTTGTTCACCGGAGTTGTTGGGCGGATTTTCGCGATCCTCATCATAGTCGCTGCGCAGTCGATGTTTCTGATCTTCACCATTCTAGGGCACGTGTTGCAGCCCGCTCGTCTTCATTGGGTTGAGTTTTTTACCAAATTTAAGTATCACGAACAGACCGGGAGAGCGTATCGGCCGTTTCAGAAATCCTCGGTCCCAGGTCGCTAAAAGTAGTCGGGTCACGCAATTCTTGATGTCGGATAAATGGGGAAGTTGGATCCCGCATGACGGTGTTAGGCGCACGAAGAGCAGGACCGATATCCTGGAGGTGATGAGGGTGAAGAAGTTAGGTATTGTGGTTATGGCTACACTGTTCGTGCTGTTCGCAACGGCCGGGATGGCCGTAGCGCAGGATGCGGCGGCGGGGGCTGCAAAGCCCAGCGGATCGAACTCGGGACTGCTGGGGTTAGCAGCGGCTCTTGCTGTGGGCCTCGGCGCCATTGGTACGGCGTGGGCTCAGTCTCGAATTGGGGCAGCGGCGGCCGGAGCCATCGCAGAGCGGCCGGAAATGGGTGGTCTGATGCTCGTCTTCCTGGCGCTCCCTGAGACGATGGTCATCCTAGGCTTCCTGGTGGCCTTCTTCGTCATCGGGAAGATTTAATGTCGTCGGAACTCGTCACCATTCTTGAGAAGGAAGCCAACGCTGAGATCGAGCGTATCCTGACCGAGGCCCGAGGCCAGGCCGAGCGGCTGATCGCGCAGGCGAACCAGGAGACCCAGGCCTATCTCGCAGAGCAGAGGCAACGGATCGACGCCGAGCGCAAGGCGGCTCTGGTGAAGGCAGACAGTGCCGCTCAGGTCCGCGCGTCTGCCCTTGTGCTGCAGGCCAAAGATCAGGCGATCGCGGAGGTCTTTGCCACGGCGGGGGCGGAACTGTCCCGCCTGCAGCAAGACAAAACGCGCTACGGGGCGATTCTGCGCGGGCTGATCCGAGAAGCAAGCGGAGCCTTGTCCGGTCGTGTGACGGTTCAGGCCAACTCGAAGGACCTCGACTTGGTGAAGCAGGCGGTCAAGGACTTGAAGCTGGATGCTGAGGTGAAGCCGGGTGACGACATCAGCGGCGGCGTTCGGCTCATTTCGAGTGATGGCCGGTTCGTCGTGGAGAACACGCTGGCATCACGGGTTGAACGCGTGCGGTCCCTGATCGCGCCGGAGATCGCTGCCCAGCTGTGGGGATCGTGACCGAGTGGGGGCGGCACGTGTCCGCATTCGACCAGGAGTACCCTGGTGCTGATGGGCGCAGAGGATCGCGCTGTGCCTGATTTCCCGTACATCAACGCCCGGGTCCGCGCTATGCGGAGTCGGCTGCTCGACGCCGCCCGGATCGAAGAGCTCTTGGGTTTGCCCACGCTGGAAGCGCTGCTGCAGAGCTTGGGGTCGACGCCGTATGCGCGGGAAGTTCAGGAAGCCCTCAGCCATACCACCGATGGCGTGCGCGCCGTAGACGAGGCCCTGGCCCGGAATTTTTCGCTCACGGCGAGGCGCATCGTGAGTTTCGCTGACGGCAGGGCGAGAGAGCTCATCGAGTTTGTGCTCGTGCGGTGGGACATGATGAATGTCCAGATCATCCTGCGGGCCAAGCACGTGGGCCGCAACACCCAGGACATCCTCTCGAATTTGATCCCGGTGGGTCGTCTCCACGATGCCGCCCTCAAAGAGGTCGCCTCCCAGCCTGACGTGGCCGTGGTGGTGGGGGCCCTCGGCGGCTTGGATCACCCTCTCGCCGCGCCACTGGCGGAAGGCCTGGCAGCCTATGAGAAATCCAACGATCTGTTGGCCCTGGAACTCAGGATGGACCGCTTTTACGCGACCTACGGTCTGCGCGTCGCGCGGGGACGGGGCCACGATGAACAAGTCGTGCGGAATTTGTTGCAAGACCAACTCGACGCCACGAACGTCCGGACGGCCGTGAAGCTGCAGCAGGTGGACGCGTTGTCCAAGGACGAGAAGCTCAAGTTCTTTATTCCGGGTGGCCGGTTGAGTGAACACGTCTTCTTGCTGGTGGCCGATCGGGCCACCGTCGAGCAGGGACTCCGTCTGGTCCGCGTGCTCGGCTTTTCGGTGCGCGCCTCCGTCGACGATCCGGCGGCTTTTGAACGCGAGATCGATCTCGCCTTGCTGCGGGCTCAGGTGGACCTGTACCTCAAGGATCCGCTGGGGATCGATGTGGTGATCGCGTATCTGGCCATGAAATACCGGGAAGTGGTCAATCTGCGGCTGATCGTCCGCGCCAAGGCCCTCGGCATTCCCCGGGATCGGGTGAGGAAGGAAATGGCCGTTGTATAAGATGGTTGTGATCACGGATGCGGAGACCGCGACCGGGTTTCGGCTCGCGGGCGTGGAAGTGCGGGAAGCTTCTGACCCGCAGGCAGCGCTGCCCCATCTGCGCGCGGTGGTTGCCGCGGATTACGGGCTGGTGGCCGTGAACGAGAGCTTGCTCAAGGGGACGGAGGACGAGGTCTCCCGCCTGATGCGCGACCGGGATCTTCCCATCATCATTCCGTTTCCCGCCCCGCAGGAGCACCTGGAGAGCGGTGAGGACTATATCGCGAGGCTCGTCAAAGAACACATCGGGTTCTACGTCAAGTTGCGCTAAGGAGAGATCACCGTGAGTATTCGAGGTTCGATTATCAAAATTGCCGGGCCGGCCGTGATCGCCCACGGCATGCTCGGAGCGCGGATGTATGACATCGTCCGGGTTGGCCAGGAAGGTCTGCTGGGCGAGATCATCCGGCTAGATGGCAACAGTGCGTTCGTGCAGGTGTATGAGGATACATCCGGTCTGCATCTCGGAGAGCCGGTCGAGAGCACCGGCAACCCTCTGACCGTGGAGTTGGGTCCGGGATTGCTGACCGGGATTTTCGACGGCATCCTCCGACCGCTGGTAGCGGTGCGCAAGCAGAAAGGCGACTTCATCGCCCGCGGCGCGGTCGTCGAGGCGCTAGACCGGCAGAAGAAGTGGGCCTTCGAGCCGACGGTCAAATCGGGCGCTTCCGTCAAGCCCGGCGATGCGATTGGGTGGGTGCAAGAGTTCGGGTTTAAACATGCGATCCTGGTCCCGCCGACCAGCAAGGGAGGCACCGTCGCAGAAATAAAGCGCGGGGAGTTCACCGTGGTCGATCCGGTGTGTCGGCTGACGGATGGGACCACGTTGACGATGATGCAGCGATGGCCGGTGCGGGCGGCGCGGCCGGTCCAGCATCGGATGGATCCCACCGAGCCGTTCATCACTGGCCAGCGCGTGCTGGACGTTCTCTTCCCCGTGGCGATGGGAGGGACGGCGGCGATTCCCGGTCCCTTTGGATCCGGCAAGACGATCACGCAGCAGACCCTGGCGAAGTGGGGGGATGCCGACGTGATCATCTACGTCGGCTGCGGCGAACGCGGCAATGAAATGACGCACGTCTTGGATGAGTTTCCCGAGCTCGAAGACCCGCGCACCGGTCGGCCGTTGATGGAGCGCACGGTCATCATCGCGAACACGAGCAACATGCCTGTGGCAGCGCGCGAAGCGTCGGTGTACACCGGGATCACGCTGGCCGAGTACTGGCGCGACCAGGGGGTGAAAGTGGCCGTGATGGCCGACTCCACCAGCCGCTGGGCCGAGGCGATGCGCGAGATTTCCTCCCGCCTGGAAGAAATGCCGGCCGAGGAGGGCTATCCCTCCTATCTCAGTAGTCGCTTGGCGGCGTTCTACGAGCGCGCGGGTCGGGTCGTCTGCTTGGGCCAGCCCGAACGGCGTGGGTCGATTACCGTGATCGGGGCCGTCTCTCCCCCGGGCGGTGACCTGTCCGAGCCCGTGACGCAGGCAACGCTGCGAATTACGGGGACGTTCTGGGCCCTGGACGACAAACTCGCCAGCCGCCGGCACTTCCCGGCGATCAACTGGCTGCGGTCCTACAGCCTCTACACTCAGCTGTTCCGGGTCTGGTACAAAGAGAACATGCCGGCCGACTTCGAAGAGAAGCGTGATCGGGCCGGCGCGCTGTTGCAGCGGGAGGCCGAACTCCAGGAGATCGTGCAGCTGGTCGGCCCGGATGCCCTGCAGGACGATCAGCGGATGATCATCGAGGCGGGCAAGATGCTGCGCGAGGACTTCTTGCAGCAGAATGCGTACACGGACGACGCGCACAGCCCGCTCCTCAAGTCCTACGGGATTCTGACCGCCATCCTCGCCTTCTACGATCAGGCTCTGGCGGCCCTCAAACGCGGGATGCTGCTGGACGACATTCTTAACCTCAAGGCGATCGAGGAGATCGCCCGCATGAAAGACGTGCCTAAGGATCAGTTCGACGCTTATATGAAGCGCTGGCTGGAGCAACTCCCGTCGGCCTTCGCCGCGCCGGCGGCCCAGCCCGCCGCTGCGGGCTAGCTCAGATGTGAACGGTCCAGCTCTACTTGCGGGGGAGGACACAGTGAGAGGAGCTATCGCACCATGGATCTGACGACGAAGCGGTACCAATCGATCACGTATATTTCGGGGCCCTTGCTCTTTGTGGAGGGCGCCAAGGATCTGGCCATCGGGGCGATCGTCAACATTCACTTACCCGACGACTCCGTGCGAGGGGGCCAGGTGATCGAGATCTCCGAGAAAAACGCGGTTATCCAGGTGTTTGAGGAAACGACCGGGTTGGACCTGGCGAAGACCTCGATCAGTTTGCGTGAAGAAGTGGCGCGGCTGGGGGTCTCCCGGGAGATGATCGGCCGGCGGTTCAGTGGGCTGGGCGAGCCGATTGACGATCTGCCCCCCATCATTCCCGAGAAGCGGATCCCCATCATTGGCGCCCCCATCAACCCCGTGGCACGCCATCGGCCGCAGGAATTCATCCAGACCGGAATTTCGGCCATCGACGGCCTCAACACACTGGTGCGGGGCCAGAAGCTGCCGATCTTCAGCGGTGCGGGTCTGCCCCACAACCAGATCGCCGCACAGATCGCCCGCCAAGCCAAGGTGCTCGGCAGCGAGGAGCAGTTTTCGGTTGTGTTCGCGGCGATGGGCATCACCCAGCGGGAGGCGGCGTTTTTCATCGACCAATTCGAATCCACCGGCGCCTTGGCCCGCTCGGTGGTCTTCTTGAATCTCGCCGATGACCCCGCGATTGAACGCTTGATCACCCCGCGCGTGGCGTTGACGGCGGCCGAGTATCTGGCGTTCGAACTCGACATGCAGGTGTTGGTGATCCTCACGGATCTGTCGGCGTATTGCGAATCGCTGCGGGAAATTGGCGCCGCGCGCGAGGAAATCCCCGGCCGCCGCGGATACCCAGGCTACATGTACACCGACCTGGCCACGATCTACGAGCGCGCGGGCCGAATCCACGGGCGCAAAGGATCGATCACGCAACTGCCCATCCTGACGATGCCCGATGACGACATCACCCACCCCATTGCGGACCTGACGGGGTACATCACGGAAGGACAGATCCTCCTCAGCCGCGAGTTGCACCGGTTAGGCATTTATCCTCCGATTACGCCGTTGCGCAGCCTGTCGCGCCTGATGAACGACGGCATCGGGAAAGGGCGTACGCGCGAAGACCACAGCGCCCTGCGCGACCAGCTGTATTCGGCATACGCCAATGGCGTGGACCTGCGCAAACTCGTGGCGATCATCGGTGAGGAGGCGCTCACAGACCGGGATCGTCTGTATTTGCGGTTCTCCGATGAGTTTGAGAAACGGTTCCTCAATCAGGGGGAAACCGAGCGCACGATTGAGGAGACCCTGACCCTCGCGTGGCGATTGCTGTCTACTTTCCCGAAGAGCGAACTCAAACGTGTGAAGCAGGATCATATCGATAAATACTACTTCGGCGACCTGATGGAAGACGTCTGGAAGGAAAAGACGCGCGTCTAGGAGCGGCGGGCAGGACAGAGACTCGCTGTCCTGGGGGACGCTGTGATGTTACGCGGAGGAGCACGTGCCTGAAGCTGTAAGCCCGACTCGGATGAACCTGCTGCAGCGCAAGCAGCAGGCCAAGGTTGCCATTCAAGGCGTCGACCTCCTCAAGCGCAAGCGCGACGCGTTGGTGGCAGATTTCTTCAACATCGTCCGCCAGTCGCTGGCCGCCCGGGAGCGGCTGACGAAGGCCTGCGAGGAGGCCTATGTCCTCCTGGCTCTGGCCACCGCGTGGGAAGGGCGCGAGGCGCTGGAGGCGGCCGCCATGGCCGACCGGCGCGAGGTGCTCGTCGACATCACACTCCGCAACGTCTGGGGGACCAAGATCCCCGAAGTCTCTGTGAAGGAAGTGCGCCGCGCCCTGTTGGAGCGGGGGCACAATCCCACGACGACGAGTGTGCGGACGGTGGAAAGCGCCTCCAACTTTGAAGAGGTCCTGAGGGCGATTCTCGAGGTCGCTGCGACCGAGATCAAGCTGAAGAAGATCGGGGAGGAAATCAAGAAAACCACCCGCCGCGTGAACGCCTTAGAGCAGGTTGTCATCCCGCGCATCACTGGGGAAATCCGGTTCATCGCCGCCGTGTTGGAACAGCGAGCGCGCGAAGATGTGTTCCGGCTCAAGCGCATCAAAGCGAAGCTGGAAGCGCGCGCCCGCTGACCCTGTTTTGCCTCCGGCAAACCCCCTATACTCAAAACTGACCGCCGTCCTCTATGATGGATGGCGCCATCATGGTCCCAGACAACGATAGTTCGCGAGCACAGACAGCTACCCGCCTGGCAGGGTCCCATCTGCAGAATTGTCGTGTACGGAGTGAAGTAGTCGCCATCGGGTGGTGTCACCTTCGATCCTGGAGGCGCACCCACGGTTTGCACAGATTGCCGCTAGTGCGTCGGAAGTCACAGACAGGAGGATTCAGATGAGTATCCGGGTCGGGATCAATGGGTTTGGGCGCATCGGGCGCCAGTCGCTGCGTGCCATGCTGGAACGTCATCCCGATCGCGTGCAGGTCGTGGCGATCAACGATGTCGCCGACCTGCAAACGAACGCGCACCTGTTTCGGCACGACTCCAACTACGGGGCGTTTCCCGGGCGGGTTGAAACGCGCGACAGCGAGTTGCGGGTCAACGACTGGACAATGAAGGTGTTCTCGGGGCGCGAGCCAGCTGCAATTCCCTGGAAGGAAGCGGGTGTGGACTTGGTCGTGGAGTCCACAGGCCGCTTCACGGCCGCAGATAAGGCCCGCGGCCACTTGACCGGAGGCGCGAAGAAAGTTGTCATCAGTGCCCCGGCCAAGGGCGAGGACATCACGGTGAACATGGCCGTTAACCACGAGCTGTATGATCCCCAAAAGCACACGATCGTCAGCAACGGATCGTGTACGACCAATGCGCTTGCCGTGGCGGCGAAAGTGTTGAGCAAAGAGTTTGGGATTAAGCGGGGCTTTATGACGACCGTGCATTCCTATACGAATACGCAGCGGATCCTCGACGTGGTGGGAGAAAATCTGCGTGAGGCGCGGGCGGCGGCGATCAACATCATTCCCGCGGTGACGGGGGCTGCCAAAGCCATCTTCCTCGTGCTCCCGGAGTTGCAGGGGAAGATGCATGGGATTTCTCTTCGGGTGCCGACCGCGACGGTGTCCATCGTCGACTTGGTCTGTGAGCTCGATCGGAAGGCCACCGCGCAGGAGATCAACGCCGCGTACAAACGCTACAGCGAAGAGACCATGAAGGGGTACCTGGGGTACAGCGAGGAGGAGCTCGTCTCGATGGACTATAAGGGGAGCCCGTACTCCGGCACGGTGGACGCGCTGCTCACGACCGTGGTCGGTGAGTGGATGGTAAAAGTCATGACGTGGTACGACAACGAGTGGGGTTACGCGTGCCGGGTCGCCGACTTGGTGGACTACATGGCGCGACGCGGACTCTAGGCGCCCGACGCCGGGTCTGGCCGTCCCCAAGCTCCCCGCGGCCACCGCTGGCCGCGTCCCATGAACAAGCAGACAATTCGCGATGTAGAGGTCACGGGGAAACGTGTGCTCGTCCGCGTCGACTTCAACGTCCCCCTCGATAACGGGCGCATCACGGACGACCGCCGGATCCGCGAATCTCTTCCCACGATTACGGAATTGCGCCGCCGGGGCGCCCGCGTGATCTTGGCCTCCCACCTTGGTCGCCCCGATGGCAAGGTCGTCGAGAGCCTGCGTCTGGATCCGGTGGGGCGGCGGCTGAGCGAGTTGCTGGGCGTCCGGGTGGCCAAGTTAGCCGACTGTGTGGGTCCGGACGTCCAACGCGCTGTCGGGCAGATGCATGATGGCGACGTCGTGCTGCTGGAGAACCTGCGGTTCCATTCGGAGGAGGAAGCGAACGACCCCGCATTTGCCCGTGCCCTAGCATCCTTGGCCGATCTGTACGTCAACGACGCTTTCGGCACAGCCCATCGTGCGCACGCCTCGACGGTTGGCGTCACGCGCTTCCTGCCCGCGGTGGCGGGGCTCTTAATGGAAAAAGAATTGACGTACCTGTCCCGGGCACTGGAAGACCCGCGGCGGCCGTTTGTCGCCATCCTCGGTGGTAAGAAAGTCTCCGACAAAATCGGGGTGATCCGCAATCTCTTGACCAAGGCCGACGCGCTGTTGATTGGGGGGGCGATGAGCTACACATTTCTGCGCGCGACGGGGGCGTCGGTGGGAAAGTCGCTGACGGAAGAGGACAAGCTGGACTTGGCGCGGTCGCTACTCGAAGACGCGTCGAAACGCCGCGTCAGCTTCCGGCTACCCGATGATGTGGTTGTCGCCGACCGCTTCGCAGAAGACGCGACTGCGCGTATCGTCCCCGCCCAAGCCATTCCCGTGGGGTGGATGGGGATGGATATCGGACCCCAGACTTCTGCGGCGTACGCTGCGGTGGTTGCCGGCGCGGGGACAGTGATGTGGAACGGGCCGATGGGCGTGTTTGAATTCCCGCCCTTCAGCGCGGGGACCCGGGCGGTTGCCGAAGCGATGGCAAAGTCGAAAGCTGTGACTATTGTCGGCGGGGGCGATTCTGCCGCAGCCGTCCAGCAGATGGGACTCGCGGACCGCATGACCCACATCTCGACTGGCGGGGGGGCGTCCTTGGAGTTTCTTGAGGGCAAGGACCTCCCGGGTGTCGCGGCCCTGCTGGATCGGTGACCATGGCCCGCATTCCGCTCGTTGTCGGCAACTGGAAAATGAACACGACTGTGGCGGAAGCTCGGGCTCTCGTCGCGGCAATCACCCGCAGCGCGCTGCCGGCAGGTGTAGAAGTGGCAGTGTGCCCACCCTTTACGGGTCTCGCGGATGTGTCGAGGATCTTGGAGAGGTCTGCTGTGGGGCTCGGCGCCCAGGACATGTTCTGGGAGGCTGCGGGCGCCTTTACGGGGGAGGTTTCCCCGGTGATGCTCGCCGACCTGGGATGCCAGTATGTCATTGTAGGCCACTCAGAACGCCGTCAACACTTCGGGGACACAGACGAGAACGTGGCCCGAAAGGCCCGGGCCGCGTTCTCGCACACTCTTACGCCGATCGTTTGTGTAGGCGAGCGGGTAGACGAGCGCGATGCCCGCCAGACCGAGCGCGTGATCACGCGACAGGTCGAGGCTGCGACTGCAGGTCTGTCTGCAGAGCACCTGGGCCACCTCGTACTAGCTTATGAACCCGTGTGGGCTATCGGGACTGGTCGCGCCGCGACTGGTATGGAAGCCAACCGCATTATCGGCCTCATTCGCTCGATCCTGGCCACACACGACAACGCCGCGTCCGCGTACACGCGCATCCTGTATGGCGGGAGCGTCACCGCTGACAATGTAGCCGAGTTCAGTCAGCAACCGGAGATTGACGGCGCGCTTGTCGGCGGCGCCAGTCTCGATGCGCGCAAATTCCTCGCCATCATTAGCGGGTTCGCCCACCGGACGCTCGCCTGATTTACTTCACGATTCAG
>DATGVF010000162.1:0-5264 GCA_035300645.1 bacterium | reverse complement strand
TGGTCACGGCTGGCTGGGAGGGACAGCGTCATCTACCCCTATTGCGCCCCACACGCGTCTGCGCCGCTGCCCGGCACATTCACGACCCTGCATGATCAGGACCCCTGCGCCGTTTGAGGCGCACGACCTTTCCCGGCTGGGCTGCCTCCTCCTGGGAGGGCCGCTGACGAAGCTGCTCGCGCAGGTCATGTAATGCCGCGATCGCATCCATCGGGGTCATCGTCTCCAGGGGAAGCGCGAGGAGGGCGTCTTCAATCGCTGATCGCGACATCAGTGGAAGAGGCAGCTGTGCCGCGCCCGAGGCCCGTGCGGGGACGGGAGGCAAGAATGTCCCGTCGGCAGGAGGGACGCTGGCCGTAGTCTCCAGACGATTCAAGATGCGCTGGGCTTGCTCGATCACGCTGCGCGGGAGCCCCGCGAGCTGGGCGACGTGGATCCCGTAGCTGCGGTCCGCGCGGCCATCCGCGACCGTACGCAGGAAGATAATTCGCTGGCCCTCCTCTTTCACGAGCACGTTGACGTTGTGGACGCGGGGCAGCAGATCCGCGAGCTCGGTGAGCTCGTGGTAGTGGGTGGCAAACAAAGTACGAGCCCCGACATGATCGTGCAAATACTCGACGACCGCCCACGCGAGGCTCATGCCGTCATACGTACTGGTCCCCCGCCCTACTTCATCGAGAACAATCAGGCTGTGCTGGCTCGCGTGATGGAGGATGTTGGCAACTTCCTGCATCTCCACCAAAAACGTACTCCGACCTGTCGCGATGTCGTCGGTGGCGCCCACCCGGGTGAAGATGCGGTCGACGAGGCCAACGCGCGCTGCCGCAGCGGGCACATACGAGCCGATTTGCGCCATGAGCGTGATCAGCGCGACTTGGCGCAGGTACGTGGATTTGCCCGCCATATTAGGTCCGGTGACGATGAGGATGGCGCGGCCGGTCGTCGAAGCGGTGACGTCATTGGGGACAAAGCGGTCGCCAGCGAGCAGGCGCTCGACAACCGGGTGCCGGCCGCCGCGGATCTCCAACACCGGCTCGTCAGTTAGTGCCGGTCGCACGTACCCATTCGTGGCGGCGACTTCCGCCAGCGCAGCGAGCACGTCGAGATCGGCTACGGCATCGGCTGTGCGCAGGAGAGCATCCGCATGAGCAGCCACGCGGTCCCGTACGTCAGTCAGGAGTGCATACTCCAGCTCTGCGATTCGTTCTTCTGCCCCCAGAATCGCCTCCTCGTGCTCTTTCATCGCCTCCGTGATAAAACGCTCGGCCCCCACCAGTGTTTGCTTGCGCGTGTAGTTTGAGGGCACCTGGGAGAGATTGGGCTTGCTGACCTCGATGTAGTAACCGAAGACTTTATTGAACCCGACCTTAAGAGACTTGATGCCCGTGCGGGCGCGTTCCTGGGTCTCGAGAGCAGCGATCCAGTCCTTCCCCTCACGCTCCACGCGGCGCAGCTCGTCGAGTTCAACGCTATATCCATCGCGTATCAGCCCGCCCTCCAGCACTGTCGCCGGAGGATCGTCGACGATGGCTACGTGAATCAAGCTCGCTACCTCGTCGTGCGGGTGGATCTCCTCCCGCAGTTGAGCCAGCGCACCTGGGGCGTCGGCGAGGGCCTGTCCAATCTCAGGTACCCTGCGCAGCGACCCTGCTAGCCCCACCAGATCCCGCGCGCTGGCTGACCCGTGCCCGATCCGGCCAACGAGGCGCTGCAGATCGGCGACCGACCGCAGCGCAGCCCGGAGTGCGCCTCGAACGCGTCCTGAGGATACGAAGTACTGGACGGCGTCCTGGCGTCGCTCCAGAGCAGCGCGGTCGACCAGAGGCTGCAGCAGCCACTGCCGGATCCGGCGGGCACCCATGGCTGTGCAGGTGTCGTCTAATACCTCGACGAGCGTCCCCGACGTCGTACCATCGCGGAGGTTGCGGAGAATCTCGAGGTTCCGCCGGGTGCCTGCGTCTACGACCAACGAGCCGTCCGAAGCGTACGTGACAATCCTCCGCAGGTGTGCGAGGGGACTGTGCTGGGTTTCCTGCAAGTAGTGGAGCAGTGCGCCCGCGGCGCCGACGGCGGCTGGCAGATGTTCGCATCCGAACCCATCAAGCGTCGCGACTTTGAAGTGTGCCAGAAGGAGCTGACGGGCGGTGGGGACGTCGAACCGCCAGTCTTCGAGGGTGGTCAGCCGGACGCCGGAGGTTGCGACCGCAGCGAGACGGGCAGCGGAGGATTCAGGCACTAAGATCTCTCGCGGTGCAAAGCGGACGACTTCTTCCATCAGCCGATCGTCCAAGTCGTCCGCGGTGAACTCGGTGACTTGGAATTCCCCGGTGGATAGGTCCGCCGCTGCGAGTCCCCACCCCCGATTAGATGGTGTGACAGCAACGAGGTAGTTGTTAGCATCCTGCGGCAGGAGGGCGCCATCGATGACAGTCCCGGGGGTAACCACGCGAACCACATCCCGGCGCATCAATCCCCGTGCCTTTTGGGGATCCCCGAGCTGATCACACAGAGCTATCCGATGCCCCCGCTCGACGAGGCGCGCCAGGTAGGTGTCGACCGCGTGGTACGGCACGCCACACATCGGGATGCGCCCGCCTCGACCGACTTCCCTCGAGGTCAGAGTGATGTCCAAGTCGCGGGATGCGACAAGGGCATCGTCATAGAACAACTCGTAGAAGTCGCCCAGACGAAACATCAGCAGCATGCCCGGATAGCGCGCCTTGAGTTGATGGTACTGCTGCAGCATGGGGGTCAGATCGGTCTGCACACATCCTCAGTTCGGGGAGCACTTGGCCACTCCTCGAAGACCTCGGGAATACCGCGGATGAAGCCGCGTCTAATAAAAGTAAAGTGGGACGCGACAGGAATCGCAAGCCGATGGCAGGGGCGCTGGAGGCATGCGGTCAAAGTGATCTTGGAACATATCTTGCTTCTCCCCCCATTTGAGGACCACCAAATGGGCATCGTCGACCGGCAGCGCATCAGACAACGCGGCATCCTGACCTCTGCCGCCGGACTCGTGCTGGCGCTCGTGGGCACCGGTCTCGTCAACTATTTGGGATTCCGCACCATCACGTGGACGAACTTCCTCATTGGGCTGGGCGCAACCATCCTGGTGGAGGGTGCTCTGTGGGCAGCCGCCCGCGTGGGATGGGATGCCCGAGTCAAGTGGGATGAACACTTTGTGTACACCCCCACAGTCGCTGCGACGCTGCTGCTCGCGTTGTACGTCTACCTCGCCCCGTCGATGCACATGGTGCTCTTGATGGTGTGGCTCGCCGTCCCGATTTTCATGGCGGGTCTGGTGGGCTTTGTGGGTGCGTTCTCGATGAGTGCCCTCATGGCTCTCTCCTACTTGGGCGTGCTTGCGCTGTTGGCCCGCCAGGGCTACCCCCTATCTATGCCATTCGAATCTGTCGTCACGCTCATCTTTGTGTCCATCAACATCTTCACCGGCATGGTCTTGGAGAAGTTGCGGGCCGAACGCACGGAGCGACGCGTACTGCGCGCTAGGCTGGCCGAACTCGCCATTACCGATCCCCTAACCAGCCTGTATAACCGGCGCCATTTTGAAGACATCCTCCGGGCGGAGGTCGACCGGATTCGTCGCTACGGGGGCCACTGCGCGCTCGCCATGATCGACTTGGACTTCTTCAAGAACTACAACGACACACTGGGCCACGTCGCCGGCGACGCCCTTCTGCGGGAACTGGGGGCGCTACTGCGGGGTCAAATGCGCACCACCGACGTCCTGGCGCGGTACGGTGGTGAGGAGTTCGCCCTCGTCATGGTCAACACGGCCAAAGATGAGGCCCAGACGGTGATGGAACGCTTGCGCACGTTGGTTGAGGAGTACCCCTTCCGCGGCGGCAGTATCCAGCCCTTCGGGCGCCTGACGGTCAGCGTCGGAATCGCCTCCTGCCCCCAGGACGGAGTGGGGTACGAGGAACTGATCCACAAAGCTGACGGCGCTCTCTATGCGGCGAAGCGGATGGGACGCAATCAGATCCAAGTGGCACTCCTGGCTTAGGATTTCCGCCAAAACTTCCACAAAACTGACACCCGCCGATCCCGATTTGACGACTGTCGAATAACTTATTCCGGTCCTGGCATCCGAGTTGCTCCCTGGTTCTTGTGTGGCGCCCAAGGCGCCAATTAGGCCTCTGCCAGCAGCAGGGGGCACGAAGGGAGCAAGGCGATGCGGTACGAGGAGTTTGAGGCGGTTCAGTTCAGGTTCAACGAGCTTGATCGGAAACTGCAACTCATCCTGCTCGGCTGGGTGGTTAGCCTCGCAGCCTTCATGGTCGGGGTGCACATGCTCACGGCAAATGCTGCCCTCATGTCGGTGATCCGATAACGGTGGCGTCGACAATCCCCCCAGCCGGTCACAAGACGTCTGTGGCCGGCGAAATAACCTGGGTCGCCATGTCTAGGACCTCTTAAGTTTCTCCGCACTGGTATGAAAATTGCTCTAAACTTCATCAAACGCACCCTTTCCTTCGGAGCGCTGCCATGCCACACCGGCTGAAACTCGAGGATGTTTCCTGCGAGGTCGCCCCTTCCCGGAGCCGGGCCCGGGTGCAACTGCGGGATTCCGGTCTGACCCACGTGGGGCTTGCGAGCAGCCGTACGGAAGGTGAAGACTGGCATGCCGTGGTCGCCCAAGCGACAGTGAATGCAATCCGCATGTATGTAGGGTTCACCGGCGCCCAGATGCACTTTTCGCTTGGGACTGTCAAGATCATCCCTGAGCCTCGTCCTGTAGTACTTGTACTAATCACCGCAGAATCCCAAGGCCGGGAGCTCTCCTTGGTCGGCTCTGCCCCAATGCGGGACGAACCGCAACGGGCTGTCGCACGCGCGGTCCTGCAGGCGCTCAACCGGCAAATTGAGGGGATCGCGGCCGCAGAACAGCATCTCCCGGCACCTGGCTAGACTGACCCCAATCCGACTGACCAACTCGTCTGCGCTCTTTCGGTTTACAGCGACCGAAAAACAACGCGCCCATTCCATGCAGGCGGTAGCTTTGGCAGTCTCCGGAACGCTCCCGCCGGACCAAAGATTACGACCTGATCAGCACTTGGGCCAAACGGGTTCACGAACACGCACAGGCTACACGCCAATATTTCCGACCCCCTTATCGTATATCCCCGTTGGCTTTTGATACCCCTATCGCCCCACGTATACACTCGTCGGCGGGAGATCGATCGATTGCTGTTCTAGCTGGGGTTTCCTCCAACATTGGGAGCTTCAGCGGCAAGGAA
>DATGVF010000161.1:0-5468 GCA_035300645.1 bacterium | reverse complement strand
GTGGTGGGACTGACTGCCCGCGACGTGGGGGGCATTATTCAACTCGGGGGGACCTTGCTCAACTCCGCTCGGTGTCCGGAGTTCCACGACGAGCCCGTCCGCCGCCGTGCTGTCGACACTGTGAGGCGCCACCAGCTGGATGGGGTCGTCATTATCGGCGGCAATGGGTCGCAACGCGGTGCCTATGATCTGGCCCAGTCCGGGGTGCCCGTCGTGGGCGTGGCGTCCACCATCGACAACGACGTGTTCGGGACTGATCAGAGCATCGGGGTGGATACCGCTTTAAACATTGCGCTGGAGGCGGTGGACCGTCTGAAGACCACGGCCTCGGCGTTGCAGCGCGCCTTCTTGGTGGAAGTCATGGGGCGAGACTGCGGCTACCTGGCGTTGATGACGGCGATTGCGGGCGGGGCCGACGCGGTCGTCATCCCCGAGATGGAAACCGACCCTGAGCAACTCATCGCAGACCTCCAGGCGGCCGCAGATCGCGGCAAGGCCCATGCGATGGTGGTCGTCGCCGAAGGCGCGCGGTACAATGCGGAACGGTTGATCGATTATTTTCACGCCCGACGGGAGCGGCTGGGGTATGAGATTCGCGCCACGATCCTCGGCCACGTCCAACGCGGTGGCGCCCCGACGGCATTCGACCGGCTACTCGCAACGCGACTGGGCGCGGCGGCGGTGAACGAGTTCATGGCCGGTCACGCCACGGTCATGGTGGGATTGCGGCAGGGGGAAATTACCGCCACGCCGCTGGACGAGGTCGTCAGGAATGTCAAGACGCTAGATCTGCGGCTGCTCGACCTCGCCCGGCGGCTGGCCACATAACAGCACGCGAGGCCGCATCGGCCCCGGTCGCCGGAGGCCGGTTGTCAAAGCGTAGACTTACGATCCTCGTGGACTTAGTATCCTGGAGAGGGTCCAGTCACGTCAGGTGGGTGACTCGATCGGGGGCAGCGCGATGACGGGAATGCCGAGTGGAAAACTGGTGAACCTGCGGCGCCTTGCGGATCGCGCCGGCCGATTCAAGATGCTGGCGATCGATCAACGCGATTCGTTGCGGGCGTCCCTCGCCAAGGCCACTGCCCGAGAGCCTAAACAGGTCACGTATGCGGAGATGGCCACGGCAAAGGGAGTCATCACGGAGGTCCTGTCCCCCCACTCCACGGCGACCTTGGTGGACCCCGTGTACGGATTGCCCCAAGCCGTCAAACTCATCCCGGCAGACGTCGGCGTTCTCGTGGCGAACGAAGATAGTTACGAGCCGGCGGGGCCCGGCGGAAAGCAGCGGAAGGCGCGGTCGATTGATGGGTGGTCGGTCTCCAAGGCGAAGCGTGCCGGCGCCAACGCCGTGAAGCTCCTTGTCTACTACACCCCTGAGGCGTCCACCGAGGTCGTGGCCCACCAACAGCATTTCGCCCGCACGGTCGGTGAGGAGTGTGTGAGAGAGGACATTCCCTTCCTCCTCGAGCTCGTCACGTATCCCATCCAGGAGCCCTCCGCGGATACTCCAGAATTTGCTCGCAAGCGCCCCGTGCACACGCTCGCCTCTGCCCGCGAATTCTCAAAAGACATCTACCACGTGGATATCCTGAAGCTGGAGTTCCCCGGCGACTTGAAATATGCGCGCCCGTTCAACCAGGGCGTATTCGACGGCAAGGACAGGCCGGCGGTCTACGATGTGGAGCAGGTGCAGGCGTTTTGTCAGGAGCTCAACACCGCGGCCCAGCGGCCCTGGGTCATTCTCAGCGGCGGAGTGGCCATTAAGGAGTTTTTGGTCGCCCTCGAACTCGCGGTCGTTGCGGGGGCCAGCGGCTTTCTGTGTGGGCGGGCGATTTGGAAAGATGTCATTCCCAAATATCCCAACGTGGATGCCATGCGCACATTTCTCGCCGACGAAGGCGCGTACAACTTTGCCCGCGCCAATGCTGCAGCCCAACGCGCCCGTCCGTGGTTCGCCCACACGCACTACGGCGACGGGGATGTGCAACTGATCGGCGCCGGAGAGCGCTGGTATCTGGACTACTAACCGAGCTTCAGATCGGTGTGATGAGGAGGACAGGGATGGAACGAATGAGACCCAAGGGTGAGTCCATCATGGTGCTGGCGGCGCGCTGGATGATTGCCGTCGTTTTGCTGACCGTGGGTACGGTCCTGCTGGCCACCGCCGCCTACGCCGCCTACATCGCCAAGTTGTGGACAGCGGCCGCGCGCGGGGAACCCGCCTGGCCGAGTCGTCCTGCGGCCGAGCGACCACATATTTCCCCACCGCGCGCGTGACAATTTCGAGGCGAACCTGGCCGTGAGCGCTCGAGCCTTGTCTGCCCTCGGTGCTCGCACAGACGCAGATCACCTGGTCTGGAGACCTAAGGGGGGGACCGCCCGGTGAGCACAGCGGATGTCGTGATCATTGGCGGTGGATCGACGGGGACGAGCGTTGCTTTTCAGCTCGCCCGGCGGCGGTACGGCAAGGTCATCCTGGTTGAGCGCGAGACCGTTGGGGCAGGTCCCACGGCAAAGACGATCGGGATCGTCCGGCTGCACTACTCCTACGAACCTCTGGTTCGTCTCGCCTCCCGCAGCCGCGACCTGTTCGGGCAGTTTGAGGAACTCACGGGCGCGGTCGCCGACTTCACCCGCTGTGGATTTCTCCTCCTCGCCGCCGAAGGCGAGATGCCCGGTCTGCGGGCGAACGTGGACCTGCAGCACCGATTGGGCATTCATTCGGCGGTGGTGACACCGAAGGATATCGCCGGTCTGGATCCGCGCATGAACATAGACGGCGTGGCCGGAGGCGCGTGGGAGCCTGAGTCCGGGTTCGCCGATGGCTATGCGACGGCGAGTGGGTTTGCCGCGGCTGCGCGCCGTGCGGGTGCGGAGGTCTGGGAGACGGCGGGCGCGCAGCGGATTATCGTCGAGGGATCTGTCGTCCGCGGCGTGCAGACCGCTCGCGGCGAGATCAGCACATCGACCGTGCTGGTCGCCTGCGGCCCGTGGACGCCACAGCTCTTGCGGCCCCTGGGCGTGGAGGTCCCGATCCAGAGCTCGCGTCAGCAGGTGGTGCAACTTGGACTCCCCGCCTCGTTCGGGCCACTAGGGATCATCATTGAAGACATGGCGCTCGGCTTCTACGTGCGACCAGAGACGGGGGACACGGTGCTGGCTGGGGTGCTGGAAGAAGAAGCCGAACAGATCGTGGCGGCGGATGAGTATAACCGAGGTGTGGACTTTGATTTCGTCGAACGCACTGGGCGGGCGTGGGCCTATCGTTATCCCGGTGCGAGCGAAGCCCAATTTCGTCAGGGGTACGCCAGTCTGTATGACATCACTCCGGACTGGCAGCCGGTGTTGGGCGCAGTCGAGGGCATCCGAGGGCTGTACCTCGCCGCAGGCTTTTCCGGCCACGGGTTCAAGCTCAGCCCCGCACTCGGCGAAGTCCTGGCTTCACTCATCGCCGGGGAGGCCCCACCCGTTGATGTCTCGATGTTTCGCCTCTCGCGGTTCGCCGACGGCCACCTCATCCGGGGCCGTCACGCCCAGGGGATTCTCGGGTAATGACGATCGGCCGCCATCTGCGCTCTCTCCAAGAGATGATTGATGACAGACATTGCCTCAGGCCCATGAAACCAACGCGCGGATGCTCCGGCAGAGGTGGACGCACCTGAGGGACTCAGGAGGAGCATTCCGCACCTCCTGGTATCTCTAATACGATCATGATTTTCACCTTTGTGGGCGAGCACGCCGATCCAACCCTGGCCAAGATGGCCACGGGGCTTCGGGCAGTGTTTGAGCGCCGCGGCCACGAGTACACGAAGGATCCCGAAGCCGAGGACCTGCGCATCGTCTTCAACTTCATCGATATCAAGAACCCCCGTCCGTATCGCCGGCGGGCGAAGGCGATCTTCGTCGTGGCTCTGGCTGTGACCACCGAGCGGCCCGATAATGTGCTCCGACAGGGATATCCATTGTTGGTGCGCTCGCTGGCGAACCTCTGCGTCTACCTCGTACGGGCGGACGACGCGGTGCACACCTACTTTGTGACGCTCGAGCAGGGATACTACCCCGCACCCGACCTCGCGGGGGAGGACTACTTCGACTATGTCTACGATCGATTGCACCCCCTGGCATCGTCCCAGCTGGTCATCGACAACGAGTTTGTTCCGGATTTGGAAAAGGAGTTATGGGATGGCGATGCCCTCACCAAGCAGCTTGGCGCGGCGGGGCGTCGACTGGACGCCCTGGCCTTGCTGCCGGCCCCGTTTCCGATCCACGAGCTGCTGGACGAGCGCGACCTGCGACATATCGAGCGGTTGTATGGGATCGGCGGGCTCTCCTACGGCAATCTGAGCGCGCGCAAAGACGTGCGGCGGTTTTGGATGAGTGCGAGCGGTGTGGATAAGGGCAACATGACCGCGGTCGGACGCGACATGCTGCTGGTGAAGGGTTTCGATGACAAGCGCAACGTCATGCTGCTCAGTGTGCCCCCCCAGGTCAAGCCTCGCCGCGTCTCTGTGGACGCGATCGAGCACTGGATGATCTACACCGAGCATCCTCGAGTGGGCGCCATCGTGCACGTGCACGCGTGGATGGAAGACGTCCCCTCCACGACGATCAACTACCCGTGTGGGACGATCCAGCTCGCTCGGGCGGTGGCCGAGCTCCTGCGCGAATCTTCGACGCCCGACCGTGCTGTGGTCGGTCTAAAAAACCACGGGCTCACGATCACTGGCCCGAGCCTAGATGACATCTTCAACCGTCTCGAGCGGGGGTTCATCCGTCAGGTCCCGATGTCCTGATCGCTTCGCCACAGAATCCCAGCACACGAATTGACGGCGACCCAACGTGACTCCTGCCCGAGGTGTGCGGCGCGTAAGATGAAGGCCCTCGTCTTCAATCCCACCATTCCGCGCTTCCTTGCTACCAAGGCACTCGCGCGGGTTACCCGTCGGGCGGTGTGGGGTCCGTGGGCACCGTTGCAGCTTCGCGAGGTGCCCGACCCTCCGCTTCCCGGAGCGGACTGGGTGCGCGTCGCCGTCCGATTAGGTGGGATCTGTGGCAGTGACCTGCACACGATTCACTTGGATACGAGCCCCGCGCTGTCGGCCCTCACCTCGTTTCCGTTTGTGTTGGGCCACGAAAACGTGGGGACGATCCTGGAGGCCGGTCCGGACGCACACGGATTGTACGTCGGACAGCGTGTCACGGTAGAGCCGACCCTGCCATGTGCGGCGCGTGGGGTGCCGCCCTGCGAGAACTGCTCGGCCGGCCGGTACAATTTGTGCCTGCGCACGTCCGACGGGCACGTCAGTCCCGGGCTGATGGTCGGGGCGTGTCGCGACACCGGCGGCAGCTGGGGGGAGACGTTTGTGTCCCACCGATCCCAGGTGTTGCCGGTCCCGGATGACGTGTCGGATGAGCAGGCGCTCCTGGCGGAGCCGATGGCCTGCGCGCTCCATCCGCTCCTGGGG
>DATGVF010000160.1:0-2106 GCA_035300645.1 bacterium | reverse complement strand
GTCGCCGAGCCGATGACGTTGACTGAGACCTTCTTGCCGCGGAGGTCTTTGACGGAGCGGATCTCACCGCTCTCATACGCCTTCTTGCTCACCACCAGCGGGGTGCTCACCGGCGGCTTCTCCATATGCACAGGACCCACGACCTTGAAGTCCAGTCCCCGCGCTGCAGCGTTGAACAATGATGCACCCAGCCCCCCGATGACGACCTCAGCGCGGCCGCTCGCGAGCACCGCAAAGGAGGACATCCCCCCCGGCGTGCTGATGAGTTCGGCCTCGATCCCCTGCCGGGCGAAGTAGCCGCGCTCAATGGCCACGTAGAGAGGGGCAAAGATAAGGACCGGGACGTGGACCACATGGATCTTGGTCAAGGGGGGGCTTTGCGCTCTAACTGAGGGACCCCCCGCCAACGTGGTTGCCACAAGAACAAGAACCACACCCACTACCCATCGCCAATATGTCATGCCGCAAACCTCCAGCTGTGATTGGTCAGAACCAGATGCTGCCGCGGGGTAATGCCGTTGGGTCGATCGGCAAAAGTCAGATCGGCCGCTTTGATCCTGATGATGGGAAAGTCGGGATTAGTGAAGTGCCGCATAAACTCGGGTGCGACCCGTTGCAGCTGCGCCCGAGCCCAGGCATCGTCGGCACCCGTGACCTGAGACGCCATCCCCAGGCCTTGGAGCCACGCCTCGACCTTGCGGTCGTCGATGGCAAACGCCGTCCGCGGGTTCGCCCGCATCTGCTCCAGCGTGCGCGCGTCACTCCTCTGGCAAACGAAAATATCCAAATCCCGCGCGACGTAGAAACTGGTCGCCGCCCAGGGCTGGTCGCGATGCGCGGTCGCCAGCGTGCACACGTGGCGGGCGTCCAGATGCCGCTGGATCGCGTCGAGAATCTGCTGGACGGTAAAATCCGTCATCGTGCGTCGGGTGTCCGCTAGCTCGCGCCGATGCTGCGCAGCAAAAGTGCTCGCAAAGCAGGCAAGCGTCCGACCAATGGCTCGCCCCCCGTGAGGAGCCACTGACTAATGACCTCGATCAGCGCACCGATCCACGCCTGGGCGGCGAGCTCGGTGTCTTGCCGGGGAATTGACCCTTCAGCGATCGCGCGATCAAGACGACGCTGGATCACCGCGGCGAAGCGCCGGTGGATCTCTAATCGCTTCTGCTCCATCTCCGGGCCCAGGCCCACGGCCTCCACGAGCAGGATCCGGGCTAATTCGCGCCGAGCCGCCGCCGTTTCCAGCACGACCGCAAGTGCCGCCTCGATTTTCGCTAGCGCGCCGTTTTCGGCTTCGATCGCCGTCTCGGCACCCTGCTCAACAAGGGTGGCCAGCGAATCCACGAGAGTCAGGAAGATGTCCTTCTTGCTGGGGAAGTAATGGTAGAACGCGCCCTTGGACGTGTCGGATACGGTGACGATGTCATCCACACTTGTCCCGTGGTAACCCTTCGCCGCGAAGACCTCAATGGCGGCGGCGAGGAGCCGATCACGTGTCGGAGTTTCCGTAGTAGCTCGACCCATTAGCAGGAGCCCATTCGGCAGGGAGGGAATCAGACCGACGCGTCGGTCTATCCGGGAGCATATCGACCAGTGGAGGAGATGTCAACGATGGCACGCGTGGTCCCCCAACGACCGCCCCGGGGAGTGCGGGTGTGGCTCCGAGCGTTTGCCGGCTTCTACCCGCCATCTGACAGCACTGCCCAGCAACTCGACCCGGTGGCCAAATTCCTCTTCTCGGCGCGCAGTGTGATCCTGGTCATCTCTGTCCAGACCGCCGCCATCGCGGGATTACTTGCGGTGACGGACCATGCGTTCGACCTCGTCCCCTTCGCGCTCGTCTTAGTCGGGTTCGTCATTGCCCACATGCTCAGCAATCTCCTGAACGACTACTTTGGCCACCGACGGGGTGATGACACAGCGGATTCCCCTAGGATGCGCTACACGATGCACCCTTTTGCCTCTGGCGTCTTGGACCGCAAGACGTTTGTGGGCGGGATGGCGGTGCTTGTAATTGCGGGCATTGCCATCGTGGCCTACTTTGCGATCACCCGCGGCCCCGTAGCCCTCGCATTTGCCGCCGCGGGTCTGGCACTGCTTTATTTG
>DATGVF010000159.1:0-9105 GCA_035300645.1 bacterium | reverse complement strand
GGGGGCTCATGACACAATGAACCTGAACTCAGTTGTTGAGTAATTTAGTCCAGAATTTTCCCCGCCATCAGGGCGGGTAGAAGAGGGGTCATGGCCGACCTCGAGATCAAAGATCTTGGTGTGCAGGTCGAGGAGAAGGTCATCCTCAAGGGCGCCAACCTGTCCCTCAACAAGGGCGAAATCCACGCCCTCATGGGCCCCAACGGTTCGGGGAAATCCACTCTCGCGAACGTCTTGATGGGGAATCCCTTTTACCAAGTCGTCAAGGGTGAGGTCCTCTATAAAGGAGAGGATCTGCTGGCGATGGCCCCTGATGAGCGTGCGCGCAAGGGGTTGTTCATCGCCTTCCAGTACCCGGTAAGCATTCCGGGGGTGACGATGAGCAGCTTCCTGCGTACAGCGGTGTCGGCGCGCCGCGGGTACGACAAAGAGCTCATGCCGGTGGGAGACTTCCAGAAACTGTTGAAGCAAAAGATGAGCGAACTGCGGATCGAACCGGCCATTGTGGCGCGCTACGTGAATGAAGGATTTTCCGGCGGCGAGAAAAAGCGCGCGGAAATCTTGCAAATGGCACTGTTGGAGCCAGAGATCGCCATCATGGACGAGACCGACTCCGGATTGGATATCGACTCGGTCAAGGTTGTCGCTGACGGCGTGAGTCGCATGTACGAGCAGGCGCAGGGGAAGTTGGGGATTCTGCTCATCACGCACTACTCACGGATCCTCCACTACATCAAGCCCTCCGCCGTGCACGTCATGTTCGACGGTCGGTTTGTCGTCTCGGGCGGTCCGGATCTAGCAGAAGAACTCGAGCAAAGCGGGTACGAGGGAATCAAATCGCAAGTCGAGGTGATCGCGGCGGAGGTTAAGAACGAGGGCGCCGTGCGCCGCGCCGGCAAGGTGTTCTGGGTCGCGCACTAGGAGGATACCGTGGCAGTCACTAACCAGCTAGGCATCGATCTCGACAAGTACAAGTGGGGATTCCACGATCCCGAGAAGTACATCTACAAGTCGCGCAAGGGACTAAACCGCGAGGTCGTGGAGATGATCTCCTCCATGAAGAATGAGCCGGAGTGGATGCGGGCGTACCGGCTGCACTCGCTGGAGCATTTCCAGCAGCGGCCCATGCCGAAGTGGGGGGCCGATCTCACCCAGATCAACTTTGACGACGTCTTCTACTACCTCAAGCCGACGGAGAAGAAGGAACGGAGCTGGGACGATGTCCCCGAGACGATCAAGAACACGTTCGAGAAGCTCGGGATCCCCGAAGCAGAGCGCAAGTTCCTCGCCGGGGCCGGGGCCCAGTATGACTCGGAGTCCGTCTACCACAACCTCAAGGAGGAGTGGGAGAAGCTCGGAGTCATTTTCCTCGACACCGATTCCGCGTTGCGGGAGCACCCCGACCTCGTGCGCGAGTATTTTGGCACGGTCGTGCCGCCTGAGGACAACAAGATAGCGGCGCTGAACTCCGCGGTGTGGTCCGGGGGATCCTTCGTCTATGTGCCCGCTGGCGTCCACGTCGACATCCCGCTGCAGGCCTACTTCCGCATCAACGCCCAGAACATGGGGCAGTTCGAGCGGACGCTGATCATCTGCGAACCGGGCTCCTATGTGCACTATGTGGAAGGGTGTACGGCCCCGATCTACACGACCGACTCGCTGCACGCGGCGGTCGTGGAGATCATCGTGAAGGAAGGGGCCCGCTGTCGGTACACGACAATCCAGAATTGGTCCACCAACACGTACAACTTGGTGACGAAGCGCGCCGTGGCCTACCGCGATGCGACGATGGAGTGGATTGACGGGAACTTGGGGAGCAAGCTCACTGTCAAGTACCCCAGCGTCTTCATGGTGGAGCCTGGCGCGAAGGCCGAAATCCTCTCGGTCGCGTTTGCCGGGAAGGGGCAGCACCAGGATCCGGGGGGCAAGGTCATCCATGCCGCGCCGCACACCCAGTCGGTCGTCGTGAGCAAGTCGATCGCGAAAGACGGTGGGCGCGCGGGCTACCGAGGGTTGGTGAAGATCTACCCCGGGGCCAAAGGGAGCAAATCGGCCGTGCGCTGCGATGCGCTGATCCTCGACGATCGCAGCCGCAGCGACACCTACCCAACAATGGAAATCGACGAAGAGGATGTGTCGATCACGCACGAGGCGACGGTCTCCAAGGTCTCCGATGAGCAGTTGTTCTACCTAATGAGTCGGGGGGTGCGCGGAGACGAGGCCATGAACATGATCGTCCGTGGCTTCGTCGAGCCCATCGTGAAGGAGCTGCCGCTCGAGTACGCGGTGGAACTCAACCGGCTCATTGCGCTGGAAATGGAAGGATCCGTCGGCTAGGGCACAGAGCGGGACCATTTAGTCAGACGCAGGCGAAAGGTTGGAGGTTGAAGGGGTCTACCTTCAGCCTTCAACCTTCAGCATTTTGATGACGTAGGTGGACGGGACGACGACCGGTGCAGACGCGATGACAGCTGAGCAGACCACCCAGGCGCTTCATCTCGGCGGGCTGACCCGCGACGCCGTGTTGGTTCTGTCGCAGCGGTACGACGAGCCGGCGTGGATGCGCGAGTTCCGCCTCGCCGCGTGGGCGGCCGCCGAGCGGTTGCCTTGGCCGTCTCCGAAAGACGAGGAGTGGCGGCGCACCGATCCGGCCGTCTTTCAGCTGGACGGCATTCGTCCCTTCGTGGATGCCCCGGCGGGGGCGCTTCCTGCGGAAGTTCAGCAGGCGATCGCGGCATGGGACGCCCCGCTCGGAGTGCTCGTGCAGCGCAACTCCCAGACCGTCCGCGCCACGTTCGATGACCAGGCCGCCCCGGGCGTCATCTTCACGGATCTCCACACCGCGCTGGACAAGCGGCCCGAGCTGATGCGGGAGTATTTCATGACCTCGGGCGTGCGCCCGGAGGAGACGAAGTTTCGAGCTTTGCATGGCGCACTATGGAGTGGCGGGGCCTTCCTCTACGTCCCCGATGGGGTGGAGCTCACTCGCCCTCTTCTCTCTCTCTCGTGGATCGATACCGATCGCGTGGGGGTCTTTCCGCACACCCTGGTGATTGCCGGGCGAGGCAGCCGTCTCACGCTGATCACCGGCACCGGATCGGCGGCGGGAGAATGGCCCGCGTTTGCTGACGCGGTGACCGAGGTGATCGCGCTCGACGGCGCTCAGGTCCGGGTCGTCACGCTGCAGGAGTGGGGACGCAATATTGTCGAGGTGGGCATCGTCCGCTCCATTCTCGCCCGCGACTCCACCCTCCACAGCTTGGTCGTTAGTCTGGGGGGGAAGGTCGTCAAGATGAACGTGGAGTCCATCTTGGCTGGCCAGGGAGCGACTGCGGAGATGTTGGGACTCGTCTTCGGCGACGGGACGCAGCACGTCGATCTGCACACGATGCAGGAGCACCGCGCGCCCCACACGCTATCCGATCTGCTGTACAAGAACGCCGTCAAAGATCACGCCCGCAGCGTATTTTCCGGGATGATCCGTGTGCACTACGGGGCCCAGAAGACCAATGCGTTTCAGGCTAACCGCAACTTGATCCTCTCGGAGGGCGCGAAAGCCGACTCGATTCCTAACTTAGAGATTATGGCCAACGATTTGCGCTGCACCCACGGGTCGGCCACCAGTCACCTCAACGATGAGCACCTGTTCTACCTCATGAGCCGCGGGCTCACGCGCTCGCAGGCGGTGCGGGCGGTCGTCGAGGGATTTTTTGCCGAGTTATTGGACCGTGTCCCGCTAGAGCGCCTCCGGCAGCGGTTGCAGCAGGATATTGAAGCGCGGATGGCGTCGTAGCGCGCGAGGGGCGAGGCGACCGATACGATATGACAGAGACGACGACGGAGTTCATCCCGGCGGCGACCGTGGAAGAAGTCCCGCCCGGAACGTCGAAGGTCATCACCATCGAGGGACGGCGCATCGCGCTGTTTAACGTGAACGGCACCTTCTACGCGATCGACGACACCTGCACGCACGAGGAAGCCTCTCTGGGGACCGGTGCGGTGCACGGAGAGGTCGTGGCGTGTCCGAAGCACGGGTCGCGCTTCCACATTCCTACCGGCCGCGTGCTGTCGCTCCCAGCGGTCGTTCCGATCAACACGTACCAAGTGAAGGTCGAGGCGGGTCAGGTGCTGGTCCTCCCCGTGCCGCATCGCGGGCGGGGGATGCCCCACAAAGCGTGAGATCCGGATGGGCGATCCGACGACGGCCAAACAGGAGCGAGCGACCATGCTAGCGGACACACTGCGCGCGGATTTTCCCCTCCTGAGCCGCACCGTGCACGGCAAACCGCTCGTGTATTTGGACAACGCCGCCACGTCCCAGAAGCCCCGCCGGGTGATCGACGCGCTGGTCCGCTACTACTCTGACTACAACGCGAACGTCCACCGGGGTATCTACGCGATCGCCGAAGAGGCCACCCGGCGCTATGAAGAATCGCGCGCGAAGGTCGCGGCATTCGTCGGCGCGCGGCGACCCGAAGAACTCGTGTTCACCCGCGGCACGACGGAGGCCATCAATCTGGTCGCCTATGCATGGGGACGCGCCAACGTCCACCCCGGCGATGAGATTCTGCTGACCGAAATGGAGCACCACAGTAACCTGGTGCCCTGGCAATTGCTCGCCGCGCAGACCGGCGCCGCGCTCAAGTTCATCCCGTTCGACGGCCAAGGAGTGCTGCAACTGGACGCGTACGAGCGGCTGCTGTCAGAACGGACGAAACTGGTGGCGCTCACCCACGTGTCCAACGTCCTCGGGACGATCAACCCGGTCCAACAGATCGCCGCCCGCGCGCATGCGGCGGGCGCGAAGGTGTTGGTCGACGGCGCCCAGAGCGCCCCGCACATGCCGGTGAACGTCGCCGATCTGGGGGTCGACTTCTTTGCCTTCTCAGGACACAAGATGTGCGGGCCGACAGGCAGTGGGGCGCTGTGGGCGCGTTACGAGATCTTAGAGGCGATGCCCCCCTTTCACGGGGGCGGCGAGATGATTATGCTGGTGCAGCTCGAGACCTCGACGTATAAGGATCCACCGCACAAGTTCGAGGCCGGCACGCCGAACATCGGCGACTGCATCGCGTGGGGCGAAGCTATCGACTACTTGCAGGCGATCGGGTTGGACGCGATCCGCGCTCACGAGGTACACCTGACGGCGTACGCGTTGCAGCGCCTATCCGAGGTGCCGGGGCTCGTGGTGTACGGCCCGCGCGACCTGACCCGCCGCGGCGGGGTGATCTCCTTCACGCTCGATGTCGCGCACGCGCACGATGTCGCCCAGGTCTTAGACCAGGAAGGCGTGGCCGTGCGTGCCGGGCACCACTGCACGCAGCCGTTGCACCGACGGCTGGGTGTGTCGGCGACGAGCCGGGCGAGTCTGTACCTGTACAATACGGAGAAGGACATCGACGCGCTGGTGAGGGGCTTGCACGCTGTGCGCAAGCTGTTTTCCCCCAGGCCGACGCCGGTGCATCAAGCCTAGAGGATGGCGAGCACGACCCATGGCACTTGACGACCTGTACCGCGAAGTCATCCTCGACCACTACACGCATCCGCGCAACAAGGGGACCCTCGCCGATGCGGACATCAGAGTCGAGGGGGCCAACCCCCTGTGCGGCGATGAGCTAGGTATCTACGTCCACCTCGCCGATGGGAAAGTCGCCTCCGTGCGATTCGAGGGGCGGGGCTGTTCGATCAGTCAGGCCTCCGCGTCGATGATGACCGAGATGATCAAAGGGAAGACGCTGACACAAGTGCGCGCCCTGGTGGAACAGTTCCGGGCGATGATGCACGGAGGCGCCGCCTCGGAAGATGACCTCGGCGAGCTGATGGCGTTGCAGGGGGTCCGCAAGTTCCCAGTCCGCATCAAGTGCGCGACACTGGCCTGGGTTGCCTTGGATCAAGGTGTGGAGGAGTTCCAAGCCACCCGGGGTAAGGTGGAAGCGAAGGCAAGCAGCGACAAGTAACCGTGCGCGACGAAGGAGCGGGGGGCTCACAAGTGCCCCCCTTTCTGTTGTCGGGTCTTTCCGGCCGTGTGGGATCTTGCGAGAAGGAGTCACGAGCATGCCGCTAGAGGAATGGCGTCAGCTTGCGGCGCAGTTGCGGGTCGATAGCATCCGGGCGACGACCGCGGCAGGGTCCGGGCACCCCACTTCATCCATGTCGGCGGCCGACCTCATGGCCGTGTTGCTCGCCGGTCACCTGCATTACGACTTCGCCGATCCCAAACACCCCGCCAACGACCACCTCATTTTCTCCAAGGGGCACGCCTCCCCGCTGCTGTATGCGCTCTTCAAGGCCGCGGGCGCGATCACGGATGCGGAGTTGTTGACGCTGCGCACGTTCGGCAGCCGCCTGGAAGGGCACCCCACCCCCGTGCTCCCGTGGGTGGACGTGGCGACCGGCTCGCTGGGCCAAGGACTCCCCATTGGTTTGGGCCTGGCGCTCGCGGGAAAATACCTGGACCGGATCCCGTACCGTGTATGGGTGCTCAGCGGCGACAGCGAGATGGCCGAGGGGTCGGTGTGGGAAGCCATAGAGCACGCCGCGCATTACAAGCTAGGCCAGTTGATTTGCATCCTCGACGTCAACCGGCTGGGCCAGCGCGGGGAAACGATGTTGGGCTGGAATACCCACGCCTACGTCCAGCGGGCGACGGCGTTCGGGTGGCGGACGCTCGAGATTGACGGCCATAACCTCGAAGAGATCGACCGAGCCTATACGCAAGCCGAGGCAGTAGCGTCATCCGATCAGCCGACCATGATCGTGGCGCGGACGATCAAAGGAAAAGGGGCCAAGCTGGTCGAGAATCAGGACGGCTGGCACGGCAAAGCGATGTCCCGTGAGCAAGCCGCTCAGGCGATCGCCGAACTCGGCGGCGAACGACACCTCACAGTCCAAGTGCGGCGGCCGGATCCCGTGCGCGCGGTGGCTCCTCCTCCGGCGCAGCCCCTCCAGCTCCCGGTGTACAAAGTCGGAGACAGTGTCGCGACGCGTCGCGCGTATGGCGATGCCCTGAAAGCGCTGGGGGCGGCGCATCCGAAAGTAGTTGCGCTGGACGGTGAGGTGAGTAATTCCACCTACGCGGAGGACTTTGCGCGCGCCTACCCTGATCGCTACTTTGAGATGTACATCGCCGAACAGCAGATGGTGGCCGCATCCGTGGGGCTGCAGGTCCGCGGGTACGTCCCGTTTGCCTCGTCGTTTGCGGCATTCCTGACGCGGGCCTACGACTTCATCCGTATGGCCGCGGTATCCCGAGCCCACATTAACCTTGTCGGTTCCCATGCCGGGGTGTCCATCGGCTGGGACGGACCATCGCAAATGGGACTGGAGGACATCGCGATGATGCGGGCGGTGGGCGGGAGTACCGTCCTGTATCCGTGCGATGCGAATCAAACGGCCCAACTCGTCGCCCAGATGATCGACCGCACAGGCATCGTGTATCTCCGTACCACGCGCGAGAAAACGGCAGTGCTCTACGCCCCGAGCGAGTCCTTCCCGATAGGGGGCAGCAAGGTCGTTCACCGGTCCGATCACGATGTGGCGACGGTCGTGGCGGCGGGGATCACCGTCCCGGAGGCCATCCGAGCGCACCAGAAGCTGGCGACGGAAGGGATCGCCGTCCGGATCATCGACGCTTACTCCATTAAACCCATTGATGCGGCCACGCTCCGCCAAGCGGCGCGGGAGACCGGAATGATCATCACCGTGGAGGATCACTGGCCCGAAGGGGGATTGGGCGAGGCCGTCTTATCCGAGCTTGCAGGGGAGGAGTCTGCACCGCGAGTGCGCCTCCTCGGGGTGAAGGAACTGCCCGGTTCCGGAGCGCCAGATGAACTAATCGAGGCGGCTGGTATTAGCGCCCGGCACATTGCCAACGCTGTGCGGGCAATGATCGCAGAAAAAGGTCCGGCTCGAGTCGGCGGGCGCTAGCTCGGCGGCTTTGTCGACGCGGAGTCGGCGTGGATACGCGAAAACGACAATCGGGGCGGGGGAGACCTTCGCCCCGATTCTTTTTGCCCGGGTAGCCCACCCGCGTGGTGTCGGGTAACCGTCTAGCTGAGGGGGTGGATCGATAGAGCAGGCGGAGTTGGAGGTTTTAAGCAGTTCTGTTCCAAATTCTCAAATGGGGGGCTTCCCGCAACTCAGCCCCCCCCGCGGAAGGAGGCTGGTCCCATGTCTAGTCGTATGACCACCGCGTCAAGTCGCATGACCACTGCGGCGCCGGGCTCGTCCGACCTCGGCGCCAAGCTTGTGGCACTCGCTGGTCTTGGTCTCGTCGGTTACGGGCTGATGTTCCTCATCCGCAACTTCACGGGCTTCATTGAACTCGGTCTCACCCCGCAGCACGTGGGGGGTACCCCCGAGCAGATTCGAACCTTCAGCCCACATTTGTACTACTACATCAGCCACCTGCAGGTAGCCGTGGCTGCCTTCATCATCGCCCTTGGTGTGGCCGTGATCGCTTTAGCGTGGCAGGGAATTCGCACCAGGCAGCGCTGGGCCCTCTGGACCGCATTTGTCGCGCCCGTCATTGCAGTTGGGTTGGCCTTGCCTCTTCACTACGTCTATGGCCTGGCGACACTCGGCCATCTCGGACTCATCTACCTGGATGCGGTCATCTTGCTGGTAGGCACCATCCTGGCCTACAAAGAACTCGCTCGTTAAGCAGAGCGAGTGCCTGCCAGGGAGAGTCGCTCGTCGCGGCCCTGTAAGGTTCAGCGCGAATTGTGCGCGGAAGGGTCGAGTCGTGACACAGCCACGATGAAACGGCCCTCCTCCTGTGGGCGCTTGTCCTCTCAATTGACCCCTTCGCCTGCCGTGAGGGAAAGGTGCCTTCACATGCTGCGCCTGGACTAACCCGATCCAGTTTCATTTCGGCGGACGCACAGATGTCAACCTAAATTCACTCGCGCCAACCCTGTTTGACGGTCCGTCTCCCGATCTTCTATGATGAACACGGAGGGGCACGCCGAGCGGTGCGGAGGACATTATCGCCTAGGCACCGTAATCATTCCCCCGTCTCGCAGCGTGTCCTGGAGGATGCCTGTGGCCACTGACCCAAAGTACGTCCCCCGAAGTCAGGCGCTCCCGTTCGATAAAGCTCTCGAA
>DATGVF010000158.1:0-7899 GCA_035300645.1 bacterium | reverse complement strand
GTGCATGTCGGCCGACTGGGGTCCGAGTTCTTTCATGGCCCCCAGCACTGCGAGCATTCGCCCGCCTCGCGCGACGTCTTCCAACACGTCGAAAGCCGCGCGCGCGGAGGCCGGACTCGAGTTATAGGCGTCGTTCAGAATTACCACATCGCCCACACGCACGGGCTCGAGGCGCATCTTGGGCGGCTTCCACGCCGCACAGCCCGTGCTGATCGTCGCCACATCCATCCCCAGTGCCACGCCGACGGTCGCCGCCGCAAGCGCGTTGCTGACGTTGTGCCGACCCCAGGCAGGGAGACGAACGTCGGCGTGCTTTCCGGACGCACTCAGACGAAACGCCATGCCAGATGGCTCAAACCGTACCTGAGAAGCGGTCACGTCTGCCACCCCATCCAGTCCAAACGTCATCACGCGCCCTTTAGAGAGGGGGGCTAGACGCGCGACCCACTCGTCGTCGCGATTCAGCACGGCTACACCGTCTGCGGGCAGCCCGGCAATGAGCTCCCCTTTGGCCCGCGCGATGTTCTCGCGGCTGCCGAGGAATTCGAGATGGGTCTCCCCGATCGTCGTCACGACCCCGATCGACGGCTGAGCGATCTCGACCAACTCGGCAATCTGCCCCAGCCCGCGCATCGCCATCTCGAGCACAACCACGCGGTGCTGCGGGGTCAAGCTCAACAGCGTCAGCGGCACTCCGATCTCCGCGTTCCAATCGTCCTTGGTCACGGCCACCGAAAACTTCTGCCCGAGGACGGAGGCGCACAACTGGGCGGTCGTCGTCTTGCCCACGCTACCCGTAATGCCCACGACCGCCACTGACAGCGTGCGGCGGTAGGCACCAGCAATCTGCCCCAGCGCCCGCAACGGATCATCGACGCGGATGAGGACGGCCCCACTGGGGAGCCCGGCGATGGACCGCGCGGCGAGTGACGCGGCGGCCCCCCGGCGAAACGCATCGGCGACGAAATCGTGCCCATCGGCGCGGGGGCCGCGGAGCGGCACGAAGAGATCCCCAGGCCTGACCGTACGCGAGTCCGTGCTGACGCCCGTGATCTCGATCGAAGCCGGCAGTGCCGGACCCCCCCGGCCGCCGCCGGTGGCTTTTAGGACCTCGGCGAGGGACAGTCGCACGCCTATCGGTTGCGCACGGGGCGCCCACCGTGCAGCGATTGTAGAACCTCGCGTGCCACGACGCGGTCGTCGAAGGGGTACTTCACGCCCTTAATCTCCTGATATGGTTCATGCCCTTTGCCCGCGATGATCACGACGTCCCCAGCCTGCGCCGACTCCAGCGTGCGGGTTATCGCCAGGCGGCGGTCCGGCTCGACATCAATGCGCGCGCGGGACGCCGAGCGCGCCCCTGAGCCTCCAGAAGCCGCATCCGCCGTCCCGCGCAGGATCTCCTCAATGATCGCGGTGGGCTCTTCACTGCGTGGGTTGTCTGATGTCACAACCGCGACGTCCGCGAACTGAGCCGCGATGCGCCCCATCACCGGGCGCTTCGTGCGGTCTCGATCCCCTCCGCACCCGAAGACAACCAGCAGACGCCCCGGCGTAAAGTCCCGCGCCACCCGCAGCACATTTTCTAAGCTGTCCGGCGTGTGCGCGTAATCGACGATCACGCCAAAGGGCTGGCCCTCGAGCACGGCTTCGAATCGGCCCGGCACGCCAGTGAACTCGCCCAGCGCCTGCGCGATGACATGCAAGGCGACGCCTTGGTGCACTGCGGCAGCGATCGCGGCCAACGCGTTGCTGACGTTGAACCGGCCAGGCAGACGCAGATGGACCGCGGTCTCCCCGTGCGGCGTCACCGCGGTAAAATCCGCGCCATCCAAACGCAGCTGGACGCCAGATGCCCGCACATCCGCGCGCGCGCTCAACCCATAGGTAATCACCGGTGCTCGGCTTGCTTTGGCCATCACCGAGGCGCTAGGGTCATCGCCGTTGATGATCGATACTCCGTCGGGGGCCACCATCTCAAACAACATGCTCTTGGCCGCCCGGTACGCGTCCAACGTCTTGTGAAAGTCCAGGTGGTCCTGCGTCAGATTCGTGAACACCGCGCCGTGGAAGTGGCAACCCGCCACGCGGTGCAACACCAGGGCGTGTGAGGCCACCTCCATCACGACGACGCGCACTCCCGCGTCCGCCATCTGCCGCAGGGTGCGCTGGAGATCAGGCGCCTCTGGAGTCGTGCGTTCGAGTGGGGTCACCTGCGCGCCCAGCTTCACTCCCAGCGTCCCAATAACCCCCGTGCGCTGCCCTCCTTGGGATAAAGCCGCCTCCAGCAGATACGCCGTGGTGCCCTTCCCCTTTGTACCTGTGATCCCAAACAGCGTCACGTCCCGGGACGGATGGCCAAAAAACGCCGCGCTGAGTGCGGCCAGCGCGACTCGGGTGTCCGGGACGATGACCTGCGTAACCTCGCGCGGAACCTCGACCGGATGCTCGACCACGACTGCGGTCGCCCCCTGACGGAGGGCCTCGGGAATAAACGCATGTCCGTCGTCGTGCGCCCCGCGAATGGCGACGAAGACCGCGCCGGGCCGGACAGACTGCGAATGGTAGGCAATCCCAGACACCGGTCCCCCGACCGGTCCGCGCACCTGAGAGGACGGGAGTTCGCGCAGCAGTGCTTGTAGGGTGGTGGTCGCCATTTCCGCCATTATACCGAACAGCCCGAGCCCATCATCGGCGCTCGCAATCAGCGCGTGCCACTCCCAGTGGGAGAGGACGTGAGCGAACTCGCGGGCGAGCGCCCAGCGCTTGGCGGAATGCGTAAGTACCACAATATCTGTGAGGCGATCTGCTTGAACACGGGAGCGGCCACCTCTCCCCCGGAGTACGCCCCGCGGGGCTCATCGAGGGCCACAAGGATGGCAAGCCGCGGGTCGGGGACGGGCACGAGACCCAGAAATGACGCCATATAGCGGCCCGGATCATAACCCCCCGTCGACGCCGGCTTTTCGGCGGTTGCCGTCTTCCCCGCGACCACATATCCATCAATCCGGGCCCCTTTGCCGGTGCCGCCTTCGGTGGCCCCGACCATCATCTGCACGATGGCTCGCGCGGTCTCCGGTTTGATCACCTGCCGCAGCGGCTGGCGCCCGACAGCGGTGATGAGGCGACCCGCGCGGTCGCGCTGCGCCCGCATGACATACGGTCGGACCACGGTGCCGTCATTCACTAGCGCCGTGGAGGCCGTCAGCAGCTGAATGGCCGTCGTCGAAATGCCTTGGCCGAACGAAATGGTCTGCAGGCCGGGACCGAGCCAGGTCGAAGGCGGGGGCACGATGCCTGATGACTCCCCCGGCAAATCGATCCCCACGGGCCGGCCGAACCCAAACGCGCGAATATAGTTGTAGAACTCCGCCTTCCCCAGATGCGTGCCGACTTGCGCCGCCCCGACGTTGCAGGAGTTCTTGACGATCTCCGCCATCGTTTGCCAGCCATGATGCTTGTTCAAACTGTCGCGGATTACCGCACCCCCCGGAGCTTTCAGCGACCCGCCGCAGTAGAACCGGTCGGTCGATAGCACCGCTCCCGAATCGAGCGCGGCGGCCATGAGGAAGATTTTGAAGGTGGAGCCGGGCTCGTGCGCCTCGGAGACCGCGGGGTTCACCCAGCGGGACGGACGCATCTCGGGCACCAGGTTGGGATCAAACGCGGGGGCGGCGGCCATGGCGAGAATTTCCCCGTTGGTCGGATCCATGACCACGACCCATCCGCCCCGGGCGCCACTCTCGGCCACGGCGGAGGTGAGTTCGCGTTCGGCAATGTGCTGAATGACCTGGTCGATGGTCAGCAAAATGTCTCGGCCGTCCTGGGGCGCGGGGACGGCGTGCTGTGTTTCGACGAGGACCCGGCCCAAGCCGTCGCGCGCGACGATCGCTTTGCCGGCCGTCCCGCGCAACGTCTCGTCGTACGCGAGCTCCACCCCTGACAATCCTTGGTTATCAATCCCCGCAAAACCCAGCACATGCGCGGCCAGTAACCCATCCGGGTACGCGCGCCGGTCTTCGGGCAACACACCGAGTTGGTCGTCGAGACCTAGCGCGCGCAAGCGGGTCACTACCTGGGGACTCACCTTGCGGGCGAGCCAGGCGAACTCGCGACCGGCCTCCAAGCGCCGCTCCACCTCAGCGGGGCGCTGGCCGAGAATGGGGGCCACGCGCACGGCGAAGGCGTGCGGATCGGGGATCGCACTCGGCACCGCGTAGATCGAGGGCGCTTCGACATTGACGGCGAGCGGTCGGCCCTGCCGATCGAGGATCCGCCCGCGATGGGGTTCGAACAGGATCGTCTCGAGCTGCTGGCGTTGAGCGAGTTGCTGCAGCCGGGCGCCGTTGACCACCTGCAGCTGCGCGAGCCGCAGCACCAACGCAGCGAGCGTCAGCACGAGGACGGCGGCCATCACGCCCGAGCGCGCGCGGATTTGGATTCGGTGATCTGTGATCAGGTCTGAGAGGAACTGGCGACTAGGTGCCCCGGCGGATCGGCGCCGGAACCCGTGGAGACTGCGGCCGTGTCGACGGGGGCTAGATGACCGGCCGGTGGGGCGAGACGGCTGGGGCACGCGCGGTCACGGCGACCGCTCGCCCGCGGATGCCTCGCTGCGGACGAACCAGGCGGCCATGCGGTCCCACACCGTGGGGGGCGGGACGACAGCAACAGCCCCCGCGTACGCCGCCACCGGAAGTGAGGCGACCTGCTGCGACCGCGGGGTAATCATCCCGAGCTGCACCGTGGCAATGCGCTCGATGCGATCTGGGGCGCGCAGTGTAGACGCACTCGCCTGCAGCCGAGCGTTTTCGACTCGAAGGGTCTCGACCTGATGACGCAAGGACAGGATCGCGTAGCCAGCGCGGGCCGCCTCGGTACGCAGCGCCACCAGCACGATAGCCGGAAGGGCCAGGGCCACGACGGTAGCCATGGCCATCGGCACGGGCCGACGGCGGGCGCGTCGCGGCACCGCCCGCTCAGAAGCCAGACGGTCCGGCAGCAGCACCGGATAGGTTCGATGTCGTGGTGCCAGCGCTAGCACTCTATCACTCCCATGTCGCCGTTCGCATCAAACAATGCCCCCTTGAAGGGTGGAGGTTGAAGGCCACCGGCGAAAACCGCCTTACCGGGGAACCTTCAACCTCGCATCGCGTCGGGCCAGGACGCCGGCGTCGGTTGCCGGAGGTGCTTTGTGTGTGATGGAGGGGTGTTCGGGGTGTGTGAGAAGGTTCGAAGACCGACCCCGGACGTCCCGGCCCTAACTCTGACTATGCAATTGGCGTGATCTGCAACCGTACTCACAGCTGGCCCGGCTCGCGCGGCACGGGCCGATTCTCATGTGTCGGGTAGGCGTTCCGCCGTGCGGAGTTTCGCGCTCCGCGCCCGCGGATTGCGCGTCCTTTCTTCGGGGGTGGGCGTGATCGGCGTCTTCGTCAGCACGCGCAACCACGTCTTCCCCCCACACGTACAGTCAGCGGAGGCTCCGGGTGCACAGGTGCACCCACGGGAGAGGCGCAGGAGTGTATGTTTGATGGATCGATCCTCCAGGGAGTGGAAGGTTATGGCGCAGAGTCGACCTGCCACCCGGAGTCTCTCCGCCGCATCTGGTATGGCCTTGTCAAGGTTCACAAGTTCGTCGTTCACGGCAATCCGTAGCGCCTGGAACGTCCGCGTCGCTACGTCGATCGCCCGCGGCCACGCGCGTCGCGGAACAGCTCGGCGTACAACTTCGGCCAGATCACCGGTCGTCCGCAGCGGCCGCGAGCGAACGAGTGCGCGGGCAATCCGTCGCGACCACCGCTCCTCGCCGTACCGCCAGATCACATCGGCGAGGTCACGCTCGGACCAGTGATTCACCACTTCCGCCGCCGTCAGTGCTTCCCGGCGATCCATCCGCATGTCAAGCGGACCGACGGCGGCAAATGAGAACCCGCGGTCCGGGCTCGCGAACTGCATCGTCGAGGCGCCGAGATCGAACAGGATCCCGTCGACGCGATCAACCTTCTGCTCGTCGAGCACCGCCTGGATCGCCGCAAAGTTCTCGCGGACGAGCGTGACGGCCCCTCCGAACCGCTCCAGCCGCCGGGCGGCCAGATCCAAGGCCTGGTCATCCCGGTCGATCCCGATCAGCCGGCCGCCGGGAGCGATCCGTTCGAGGATCGCTTCCGCGTGCCCCCCGCCCCCTACGGTCGCGTCCACGTACACGCCGCCGGGACGCGGGGCCAGCCATTGGAGCACTTCATTCAGCAGAACCGGGATGTGCTCGATCGTCTCGCCCCTCGCATCGCTTTGAGCGGATGCCAGGGCTCCGGTCCCCTGCTACAGGCTCAAGTCCTTCAACTCTCCAGCGATGGTCGGCGCCTCAGCTTGCACGCGCCCGATGTAGCGTTGCCAGTTCGCTAAGCTCCAGATCTCGAGCCGGGTCGCCACGCCCACGACCACCGCATCGCGTTCAATCTTCGCGTACTCGCGCAAGTGAGAGGGCATCGTCAGTCGTCCTTGCCGGTCGAGGTCGATGTCTTCGGCACTGGCCAGGACGAACCGGACAAAATCGCGCCGGCTAACCGCCAAGCTCCGGAGCTTTTTCTCGTTCTTCCTCCACTCCGCGGGTGTGTAGACCGCGACGCACTCATCGAGCCCGCGCGTGACCACGACCCGTGGGCCCAGCGCCGCGCGAAACTTGGGTGGCAGTACGATTCGCCCCTTATCGTCCAGGGAGTAATGGTGCTCGCCTCGAAACAATGCTCCCCACCGTTTCCCACTCTGTAACCCTTTCATTCCACTCCTTCCCCCTAACTCCTCCTTCCAGACCCGTTTTTTCTAGGAATTTCGCAAAAAAATGCCTCCCCCAGATCGGGTAGTCCCGCGGGGTCCGACTACTAGATATTGAGTTTGAACGAGACGGAGACACTCGCGCAGGATGCGCGAGGGCTCTGCCCACGCGCCTTGGGCAGGGATTATTTCTGACCGCGGCGCGGATCTAAGGGAGAAGGACGGAACTGACCCGGCTTAAAGCGGCCGGGCAATAAATGCGAAGGACGCCACTGACGCAAGGGAAGAGATCATTCGAAGGGCCGCTCGAACCGCTCGCGGTGGGCGACTTTGGAGAGTGCCTTGCGTTGCTTCTTCCCCCCACCGAGAGCATGCGCCGGGAAACCAAATGGGAGAATGGCCAGTACGTCTAGACGATCGGGGATGCCCAGAAGGGGCTTCACCTCGGCCGGCCCAAGGAACCCGACCCAGTTCGAGCTGACCCCGTCTGACCACGCCGTCAAGATCATGGATTGGATCGCCCGGCTCGCATCCGAGACGGCATACTCCGTCCTCTCGATGGCGACGACGATCGCCAGGGCCGCCTGCGCGATGTACGGCCCGCTTCGCGCCAGCTTGCCCAACTGGCGGAGCGTATCTCGATTCTCGACCACGATGAACTGCCACGGTTGACCGTTCATGCTGCTTCCGGTCAGACGCCCCGCTTGGACGATCCGCCGGACGATGTCTGCCGGCACAGGTTTGTCCTTATAACTGCGCACAGCCAAGACGGTGCTCACCGCCTCGAAGACTTCCATCGCTCGTCTCCTTCCCCGACTAAAGGTGCCGACCTGGGGACCGAAGGGGTCCCAACATCCTTCTGCTACGGGGCGAACCACGTGGACAGGCGGGTTTGCTCGAAGGCGACCTTTTGCTGGTAGATCTGCGCACTCGGCGGGGCAACCTGCACGGCTGGCGCCGGGGCAGCCAGAAAATCTCCTTGCACCATCGTCGCCTGGCCTCCCCCGATTTCGATGAAACAGTACCCTCGACCGTCAAAGACGGCCGGCGCAGGACGGCGCAGGATGTCACTAATAATCTGTGACGCGGCGACGCGCGCCTGTGCTTCGGCGAAGATCCCTGCCT
>DATGVF010000157.1:0-5641 GCA_035300645.1 bacterium | reverse complement strand
AATCCCATTGGTCTCAAGTTGAAGTTTGCGCGGGTGGGGGAGGGGGTGCGGGCAGAGTTCACACCTTCGGAGTTGCACGCCGGCTACGAGGGCCTGGTGCACGGCGGCATCATCGCCGCCCTCGTCGATGACGCGATCGCGAATATCTGGGCCACACGGGGGCGAGAAGCGGTGACGGCGAAAATCGAGGTCCGCTTCCGACGTGAAGCGATCCCCGGGCAGCTTCTGATCGTCACCGCTGAGCCCTCGGGGATGAAGGCGGGGCTACACACCGCGCGGGCGATCATCGCTCGGGCCGACGGCGTCGTGGTAGCCGACGGGTCTGGCTTTGTGTCCGTCAAACGGCCGGCATGACGATGTGGCCACGGGTCGCAGGGGCTGTGGTCACGATCGTCTGCGGGATCGTGATTGTGACCCACCACATCGGGTACGTCCGCCGGAGCCGATCGCTGACGTTCGGGGCCTTCCTTCAGACGGGAGGATGGATCATCATCGCACTCGTGGCCGTGGCGGCCGCCGCCGGGGGATTGGAGAGGGCGAGAACGCAGACCGTAGAGGTTGCACAAGCACTTGTGGGAGTGTTACTGATCACCCTCGGTAGCAAACTGAAGTAAATGGCAGAGTCAGAACACACGGTCGCGACGAATCGACGGGCACGGTTTGAGTACCACCTTGAAGAGATTTACGAGGCCGGCTTGGTCCTCACGGGTACCGAGGTGAAGTCTTTACGAGCGGGTCGGGCCACCATGGGAGATGCGTTCGCCCGCGTGGAGCGCGACGAGGTCTGGCTGTACCACATGCACATTCCTCCCTATGAGGGGGGTAACATCTTCAACCACGATCCGCTTCGCAAACGGAAGCTCCTCCTCCACCGGAGCCAGATTCGCCGTGTCCTCGGAAAGGTTCAGGAAAAGGGATACACGCTCGTCCCCCTGCGCTTGTACTTTAAGCATGGGGTGGCGAAGGTTGAAATTGCGGTGGCCCGGGGCAAGCGACAGTACGACAAACGTGCCTCGATCCAGGAGCGGGAGGCGCGGCGGCGGATGGAGCGTGTCGTGCGCCGGCGGAGATAGGTGAGGACCGATCTTAGCCGACGCCCACTGCTGAGGGCGTCGAACCCCGCAGGTGGTCTTGATCAGGAACGCTGTCCCCAAACGATTCCTCGCGGAAATCCAATTGGTCCGGACGTCCTGCTTTAGGCAAAGCCCGGGACCTGAGATTCGTCGCCGCGGGACCGAGGGCGGGGGTGGAATTACCCGGAAGGAGTTTCCACGCTGTGGGACTCGCCCGCGATCGCCTCCAAGCGTGCGTCGTCGAACAGGAGTATGCGGTCTCGCTGGACGGTGACGAGGTGAAGGCGCCGCCATTCTGCCAGAATCCGGCTAATGGTATACGGGGTTGTGTTGAGGAGTTCCGCCAACTCCTCCCCCGACAGCCCCAATTCAATGACGACCCCCTCTGGCGTACTGCGTCCGAGCGAGCCGGATAGTCGGTGGAGCAGTCGGGCGAGGCGCCGTTCGACGGGAGAGGTGGCCAGGTCCACGAGACGATCCGTTCCAGCGGCGATCTGCTTAGCCATATAACGCACGACGTTGATGGAAACGTCAGGTCGGACCGTGATTATCTTCAGGACGGTAGGGACATCCCACGCAAGGGCCCGCGAATCTTCCAACGCCTGGGCGGAGGCGTGTCGAGGAATCTCGGCGAGCCCGGTAATGTGCCCGAATGGTTTAGGGGGGGTTACCAGGCGAAGGATGACACTTCGGCCATCTGAGTCCGACCGAACCATCTTGATCCGTCCGGAGGTGAGCACAAATACTTCCGTTGATGGGTCGCCCTGTTGAAAGAAGAATCCGTCTTTGGGGACACGACGCTCCTGTGCAGATGCCATGAGCGTTTGGAGATCCGCCTGGGAGACCTCTTGGAAGATCCCATTGAGTGTCAGGTAGACCTCGTCTCCTGCCACAATCTTCGCATGCGTGCGGATTAAATGCTGGAGGACTGTCGTGGGGAATCGCCCACTCCGGTACGCGCAGACTACGGTCGCTTTGCCAAGACTGAGCGCGTCGTCGAGCAACGCTTCGTACTCGACGAGGGTGCGGTCGCGCCCATTCGTCTTAAGTGTCCACGTCATTTCTACCACAAAACGCAGCCCGCTAAATCCTCCGGATAATGGGTCTCGAATTTTCTCCCGCGTCAATTCCAACACGCGCATTGGGTCCAGGGGCAGCCGGGCGTACTCCTGGCCGTTCGTCAGAACCAAGGCGCCACGCTCAGTCTCCCGACTGACTTTGACTCCCCCCGCGGTGAGGGCGTCTGTTAATTCCCTGATCGTGAGATCATCCAGCACATAAAGCACACGCTCGCCTTTCGTGAATCCCTCTTGGATGAACGGAACCACAAAACCCAACAGGTCCGCGGGATCACGGTAGATGACGATGATGTGGTCTCCGTTTGACGTCTCTGTAAACTTCGCGTGATACTGAGGACCCATTTCGATTCTCCTCAGGACCGATGTCCGGGTACGCCCATCGTCGATCCATCTCCCCTAAGGGCCTCGCTGGCAAAAAAATCACGCCCCCGCAGGCCGCGGCGGCGTCTCCTCGACTCCTCAGGTTCTGATTTCATCGAGCCCCTCCGGACAGATGAGGCTCCATGCTCGATTACAAGTATAGCGGGTGTTGTGGGTTCTTATTCCGTGGACATGGGTTTCGGTGGCCCTCTCGTGGGGGCTTGCACCCGGCGGCCTGACGAATCTTTGGTGGAGGCGGCGGGAATCGAACCCGCGTCCTAGGATTGCGAGAGCAAAGCGTCTACGCGCGTGTCTCAGGCTTTGAGTCTCGCGTCCAGAAGCTCCCCTGAGCCGGATCCGCTAGACGCCAGCCCGTTAGGTGTCCTGCCCGGCGCCCGAGCATTGCACCGAGCAGTGAGCCGGCTGTTAGCGTCCATCCCGGATCGCCAGCAGTCCCGGGTGAACGTACGCTGCTATCTAGGCAGCGTAAGCGTACTGTGTATTGGCGGTTATTCGCCGTCCAGGTATTTTACGAGGGCCCGGACCACCTCGACGCGCAGCTTCACTTCTGCCATCCCAGTCGAAACCGATCGCCCCCTGAAAGCAATTATACCACGAGACTATAGAAGGCCTGGGGTGACGGTCGGAACGAGCGTTTCGTTCCTGAGTGGGGACTGTGCGGATCTCAGGGCAGTGGGGCTATGTTGCCAGAAGCGCTGATCCTCTGGCCGCGTCGAACTGCATCACTTGAGCAGGCTCGGTGAGGGTTCGCCCGAGGCTGATCCTTCGCCGCCTTTCGATGCGCACGCGCGCGGCATGGCAGACCGAGCACTGGTGTACGGCGACACGTATCCATGAGCGATCGCTCGGTGCGACGGGGCTGGCCCGAACCCGGGTAAGGAGCGCGCGTGCTTCGTGCGGCCGGCGCTGCTGAATGGCAGTCTCCCACTCTTGGACCGCGGACGTGTCCGCGCACTCCACCAGGTGTCTGAGTTGGTAGAACCGGTGGTGCGTCCAACAGAACGGGACGTCCACGAGGTAGGAAATTGTCCAGCCCGTGGCGACCACCACGCCCAGCACCTCCACGAATAGCCGGAGCACTCCACCCCCGAGCAGTGCGGGCAGGGGAAGAGCTACGCTAGCGGGCAGCTGAGCGGCAATCGCCTGGCCCCCGTCTTCAATGAGCAGCTTCGCATAGTTGATCACATGGAGGACATCGGGGGTCGTCGCAACCCTACTGCCCAGATGAAGCTGGTACTGGACGTAGTCGAGCAACACGGCGCCTGCATATGCGGCCATGCCGCCCATCTGGGCAAAGATGCGAAAATTTGCGGTATCGTAGGCTGCTGTGAGCCGGATTGCCATGGCCACGCCAAGAGCAGCACCTGTCCCCATCAGCAATGCACCGACCGGGATGGCACCCAGCACATGGAAGTGCGCGAGCGAAGTGCGGTGCGCCCCATAGGCGGTCAGGGCGCAAGAGAGTACGGCGAGCACAAGCGCGAGGAATCCGGACACACCTATCCCCTCCTTCCAGAACCATACCCCCTTTATCCGGGGCTTCAGACGCCCGCGCAGCGGGGGGCGGTCTGGCTTGAGGAGAATTGTAGGATTGGCAGAGATAACGGCGTTCACAATGGCGGCGTCGTCTCTCGTGCTGCACCGATAAGACGTTTCATGGAGGAATTCATGAAGTATCGGACGTTCGGGCGTACGGGCTGGGAAGTGAGCGAGATCGGCTACGGGATGTGGGGGATGGGAGACTGGACCGGGTCCGATGATGACGAATCGATGCGATCTCTTCAAAAGGCTGTGGACGAAGGCGTGAACTTCTTCGATACCGCGTGGGCCTATGGCCAGGGCCATAGCGAGCATCTCTTGGGCCAGTTGCTGCATGCGAATCCCGGAGCCAGACTGTACACAGCGACCAAGATCCCTCCTAAGAATCTGCGATGGCCAGCACGAGCCCGCGATCCCCTGGACGAGACATTCCCGCCCTCGCATATCCGCGCGTACACGGAACGCAGTCTGAAAAACCTGGGCGTGCGGGCCATCGACTTAATGCAGTTCCATGTCTGGCACGACGCGTGGGCGGGGGATGAGCGGTGGCAAACGGAGATGCGCCGACTGAAGGACGAAGGGCTGGTGCGGGCGTGGGGGCTCAGCCTCAACCGCTGGGAGCCGGCTAATGGGATCGCTGCCCTGAAAACGGGTCTGATCGACGCCGTGCAAGTCATCTACAATATCTTCGACCAGAATCCTGAAGACGAGCTTTTCCCCGTGTGTCGTGACCTCAATATTGCGGTCATTGCACGGGTGCCCTTTGACGAAGGGTCGTTAACAGGGGCGCTCACGAAAGACTCTCGATGGCCGCAGGGGGACTGGCGCAACCACTACTTCACTCGGGACAACCTGGTCCACACATTGCGACGTGTGGATGCGGTCAAACAAATCGTCCCGGAGGGGATGACGTTACCGGAGCTTGCCCTGCGATTTATTCTTCAAAACGCGACCGTGTCGACGGTTATCCCCGGAATGCGCAAAACAGGCCACGTTCTAGCCAATACTGGCGCGAGTTCTGGGACGTCTTTGCCGGCGGGCGTGATGGCCGAGCTGCGCCGCCACCGCTGGGATCGCAAACCCGCGACTTGGTCCGACTGATCCGGCGCAGGCGGTCTCCCTCGCACGAGTCCAGTGCCTTCCCCCGTCCCCTCCGTCGGATGCCGCGCGAGGTGTGTGAAAGTCTGTCCCCACTGATACTGCTCATGTGACCACGTGCCAGACGAAGTCCTCTACGCCGGTGGTGTGACTCCCGTCTTAAAGTTGGGGCAGAGTGGAGGTTGGTAGGTCTTCCCTCGATGGGGTCGGTCCAGCTCACGCCCTCTGTCCGAAGTTGGTCCGAACGCCCCTCAAAGGCGTGAGGCGGGCGGGACGTCTCCCATCATTCGCGCACCTTATCTTCAGTTGCTGCCTCAAGCATCTCTCCGCTGAAGTAAGATCCTGCGAGTCTGATCGCTCCTCTTAGGTCCTCTGTTCAACACGCCGACACGGTATCCGAAATGCCCCTAAGGGTTCTCCACAACACCTGAGCATTTTCCGCCGCCATTTCCGCGCGCCCATTGCCGCGAA
>DATGVF010000156.1:0-2428 GCA_035300645.1 bacterium | reverse complement strand
CCCCCGAACCGCAGATCCTGGTCAAAGCGCAGAGGGCGCTGGGCGTTGAGATGGAGACCAAAGAGCTTGCCAGCGTACAGCGCATGCGCGACTTCATGGGCGGGGTTGAGCCCGGCCATGGCGGCGTGGGCCAGCTCTGGGACGACGCCGACGCGGTCAGGGTGCTCCAACGTGGCAATGAATCCCAAGGCGTGGCCCACGGTGGAGATATAGAGGTCGCCGCGCGGCTCGTTGGGTTTGGGTTCGATAGACAGCCGCATCGCGTACCCCTGCCGCGCAATGTAGTCGGCGAGGTCGTTGAACGCGTCCCGCAGACGTTTGAGGGCCTCGATCGGGGAGCGGCTCGCCTCGACCTCGGATCCATCGCGACCGCCCCAGATATTAAACAGCGGAGCGCCCAGAAGATCCCCCACGTCGATCGCGTCCTTATATCGCGCCAGGGCCAGAGAACGCACACGCGCGTCATTGGACACGAACGTACCGTCCTTAAAAACAGGCTCGGTGAACAGGGAGGACCCGCAGGCATCACAGACGATGCCGGTATCTGCCATCTGCGCGCGTGCCTCCCGAATCAGCCGATCGCGCTCAGCCCGAGTGCTGCCTGGAGGAATTAGATCCTCGGCGTGGAGCTCAAAGGCCCCCACACCGTGCGCGGCGAGCCCGCTGATTGCGTGCAGCGCGTCAAGCGGGGCCCGCGTGGGAACCCCAAAAGGATCTGCGCCTGCGTTCATCATTGTCCAAAGCCCGAAGCTAAAAATCCGCCTAGGCATCCCGTGTGATCCGCCTCCCGCACTGCCATTTCTGATCCTGTACACCGGACCCTGCATCGCAGGACGCAGGCCGGGAAGCGAGAAGCCCACAGCTCACGCATGGATCGCGACTCTGCTGTGCACGCATCAGTACGCCGTCTCTTCATCAGAGAGTTTTCGCGTGAGCCGACGCTGTTAGCCGGCGCGCCCGGCCGTGTCAACCTCATTGGCGAGCACACCGACTACAACGATGGGCTCGTGCTGCCGGTGGCGATCGATCGGCAGGTGGCGATCGCCGCTCGCCCCAACGGAGAGAATCGGATCCGCCTGGTTAGTTCGGCCTATGAGGAGCGGCCCGAGATTCCGACGATCACCCCCGGATCCCCCACCCTGCCTCTATGGGCGCGGTACACCCAGGGCGTGGCAGTGAAGATGGCGGCACGGGGGATTCGCTTGACGGGCTTCGATGCTGCGATCGAGGGCGACTTGCCGATCGGGGCGGGTCTGAGTTCGTCGGCCGCGTTGCAAGTCGCATCCGCCCTGGTCCTCGAAGCGACGAGCGGGCAGGCGTTGCTGCCGCGCGACCGGGCCCTCCTCTGCCACGCGGCGGAGGTCGAGTTTGTCGGGGTACCTAGCGGGATCATGGACCAGTTCGCCTCTACCCTCTGCCGACGGGGACACGCTTTATTCTTGGACTGCCGGTCATTGGACACGCACCACATTCCACTGGGGACGGCTCTGGGGATCGCGGTCTGCGACACAGGGGTGGCGCGGTCGCTCGCCGCCTCCGCATACGCACAGCGGCGCGAAGAGTGCGCACAAGCAGTGCGCGCCCTGCAGGAACGGGGCGCGAAGATCACTTCACTGCGGGATCTCAGCCCCGATGACCTTCCCCAGATTGCAGAGTTGCCCACACCGCTGCGCCAGCGGGCGCGGCACGTCGTGACCGAAAACACCCGGGTCATCGAGACCGCCCGGTTGATGGAGGGGGCGCAAGTATCTGGGCTGCGGGAGGTCTTTGCAGCCTCCCACCGCAGCCTGCGCGATGACTACGAGGTGAGCGGGCCGGAGCTGGACGCCATGGTAGAGGCGGCGTTGGAGGCGCCCGGGTGTCTGGCAGCGCGAATGACGGGGGGCGGCTTCGGTGGGGCCGCGGTAGCCCTGGTGGACCGCTCGAAATCAGAGGCGTTCCTGGACGCCGTGTCGTCAGGGTACGCACGGCGGACGCATCGCGAGGGAAAGTGCTTCCTCACAGACGCAGCCGACGGGGCACGGGTCCTCACGTAGGCTGCGCGGACACACACAGACCCCACACAAGCAACTGTCGCCTCGAGAATCAGTAGGAGAACGGCGTGCCTAAAAGTGTCCACATCTTCAGTTTGTTCGCAATCGCCTACTTCGTCGGATACTTCTTCCGAACGGCCAACGCCGTCATTGCTCCGGATCTCGTGCGCGAATTCGCCCTGAGTGCATCCGACCTCGGTTTGATGACCAGCCTGTTTTACGCGGCATTCGCGCTAGTGCTCCTTCCCGTCGGGGTCGGCTTGGACCGCTATGGCCCACGCTTTATCACATCCTCGGTGATGGCGCTCGCCGCGCTGGGGTGCCTCCTGTTCGCCTCCGCCCAGTCGTTTGCGGGGCTCGCCGCGGGGCGGGCCCTCCTGGGTGCTGGGACTGCG
>DATGVF010000155.1:0-2781 GCA_035300645.1 bacterium | reverse complement strand
AGAAGAGGTGTTCAATAGCGTGCAAATTGCAACCGTGCGCTTCACGGGATAGCACCTGGTCATGTCAGCCTTCACCCTGCAGCCTGGCGACGCAGTCCAATACAACCGACACGCCTATCGGATCCGAGCGGCCGTCAGCCTCACGACGGTGCGCATCGAGGACTGCGGCACGGGGCAGACCCTGGTCGTCCCGGAGACGGCTCTGGAAGCTTCCGACGCTCAAACGTCCACGTCCATCGGTGACGATATCTTGCACGCACCCGACATTATGCAGATTGCGGAGGCAGACTGGGCCGAAGCCAAGCGCCGCGCGCAGATCCTTGCCCCCCTGGCCACGATGCACCTATGCCCACAGTCCGTCGTACAGCAAGCCGCTGCCGAGATCGGGTGTTCCGTGCGACATCTTTACACCTTGCTGCGAGCCTACCGCGCTAGCGGAGGGACCCTGAGCGCCCTGGTGCCCTCCAAGCACTCCGGTGGCAAAGGCCAAGGTCGGTTGTCTGCGGACCTTGAGGCCATCATCGCCACGGCCATTCAGGAAGAATATCTCACCCCGCAGAAACGCATGGCCCAGCGCATTGTCGATGAGGTGCGGCGCCGCTGCCATCGCGCCAAGCTGCCGCCGCCGGCGGACAATACGGTGCGCAGGCGACTCCACGCGCTGCGGGCTGACGACACGCTGCGGCGTCGTGAGGGAGCCAGTCGGGCGCGCCAGAAGTTCGCCCCGGTGCCCGGGACCTTTCCACCACCGTCGTGGCCCCTGGCCGTGGGGCAAATCGATCATCCCCCGGTCGATCTCATCGTGGTCGACGAGCAGTACCGCCGTCCCATTGGACGCCCCTATCTCACCGTGGCGATTGATGGGTACCGCCGCTGCATCCCCGGGTTTTGCCTGTCTCTGGAAGCCCCCTCGGCCGTCTCGGCGGGTCTGTGCCTCGCCCATGCGGTGCTCGATAAGGAAACCTGGCTCGCCCAGCGCCATCTGGATGGGCCGTGGCCCATCTGGGGCAAACCGGATGGCATGCACCTCGATAACGCGGCGGAGTTCCACAGCGAGGCCCTGCGTCGGGGTTGTGACCAGTAGGGCATCGCCATCGTGCATCGGCCGATGCAACGACCGCATGATGGCGGCACCGTCGAGCGGGTGCTCGGCACCCTGAGGCAGCTGATCCATCCACTACCGGGCACACCCTTTGCAAAGCTGACCGAGCGCGGCATCTACGATGCTGAGGGGCGAGCGGTGCTGACGCTCGCCGAGCTTGAAAAGTGGTTCACCATCGCCATCACCCATAAGTGGTTGCGAGTTTTGCCAATTAGCCTAACAGATTGTAAAGTCTGAAGATAACGTCTTAGAGAAACGTATGCAGTCATCTTCAGATAAGGCGATTCCATCATGCCTGCACCGGTCAAAAAGCCCACAACCACGCCGATTCCCGTCCAACTCTCCGACACCGAGTTTACGGCATTTATCTTCCCGCACCTCTCCATGCCCAAACGCGGACCCAGGTGCAAACTGGGCGTGTGCTTCCGACGAGCCTGCGTGAATTGCGCTTCTCCAGAGCCTACAGTCTTCCTTAGAGAAGGAACTCACGGACTGGGAGGCCCTATGACCATCGACACACCGTTACATGCTGAACACCAACTCGACCAACTGGCCGGCCAATTTGCGCACTGGCGGCAGACGCGCCCACGCCCCTTCGCGCCCATCCCCTCTGCGCTCTGGGACCAGGCTGTAGCGTTAGCGGCGGCGTTACCCCCTGCGCGCGTCGCCCACCACATCCGGGTGCGCGTGGCGGACCTCACCAAACAGATGATCGCCCGGCAGGTGGCTCCCCTGGCGGGGCCTGCGCCCACCTCCCTGGGCTTTGTGGAAGTGCCACCTGCCCCGGCCCGGCCGCAGGCCACCCCGACGATGCAGCTGGAGCTGTCCCGCGCCGACGGCACCCGGCTGTCCATCCACGGTGCCGCGTCGACCGTGCCACTTGAAACAGTCCTGCGGGCCTTTCTGGAGGGCCGCTGATGCTGCAACTCACCCCCCAAAGCCGCATTTTTCTCGCCACGCACCCCGTGGATTTTCGCAAAGGGATCGATGGCCTCGCGGCCGTGTGTCGGCAGGTGCTGGGCGCGAACCCGCTCGAGGGCGCCGTCTATGTCTTCCGCAACCGCGCAGGCACGGCGCTCAAGCTGTTGCTCTACGACGGGCAGGGCTATTGGCTCTGTATGAAACGGTTGTCGCAAGGCCGTTTCCATTGGTGGCCCACAACCGCAGACGCACAGGTGCCCCTGTCCGCACGGGAATTGATCATTCTGCTGTGGAATGGCGACCCCGAGCGCGCCCAAATGGCTCAGGATTGGCGACGCGTGGCCTAGGGTGGGGCCAGATGCGCTTGGTAGGTCCAGGGCAACCACGCCGAGGGATCGGCAAACACCTCGGCGCGGTGTTCCTGGAGGGCCACGAGATAATCGAGGACATTGATACCCGCATAGAGGCAGGTGGCGATCAGGCTGGTGAGCACACTGGCGATATAGGCGCTGTAGTCGGTCTTGTAGAACAGCGAGTTCTTACGCTGCCGGATAAACAGCTTCAACGCCCGCTCCACCACGTTGTTGTCCAGTGGCGCGCCAGCCACCGATAAAAAGCGCGTCAGCGTCTCCCAATGCGTCTGCATATAGGCAATGGCCTGGCCCAACGAACTGTTCGGTTCCACCAGGCGATCCTCAAACTGCAGGTCGAGCCAAGCCTTGAGGTCGTCCATCAGCGGCTGGCTATACGCCTGGTGG
>DATGVF010000154.1:0-2943 GCA_035300645.1 bacterium | reverse complement strand
CATCAGCTCCACGTGCTGGACCTGGTCCTCCCCGACGGGGACGAGGGAGGCTTTATAAAGAAGCACATCGGCGGCCTGCAGGACCGGGTAGTTGAGCAATCCCGCCATGATGCCCGCGCGGACGCGGCGACTCTTCTCCTTGAACTGCGTCATTCGCTCCAACTGGCCCAGCGGGGTCAGGACATTGAGCAGCCACATCAGCTCGGTGTGCTCGGCCACGTGGGACTGGATGAACAGCACCGATTGCTGCGGGTCGATGCCGGCCGCGACGTTGACCGCGGCCGCCTCCAGCACTTGCCGCGGAAACGTGGACGGATCATAGGGCGTCGTAATCGCATGCAGATCCACGATGCAGAAGTACGACTCGTGCTCTCGCTGCAGTTGCGCCCACTGCCGGATCGCCCCGACGTAGTTGCCGAGGTGGACGACGCCGGTGGGCTGGATCCCCGAAAACACACGGACGGGGACCCCTCTCGCCGCACTGGGCGCTGGACGTGTTCTCTCCTGAACTTTATGCATCAGGCACCCCGCAACTCGCGTAGTTTAGCGGTAGGGTCTGCACTGGCCATCAAGCTGCGCCCGATGAGCACAGCGTGCACCCCCAACCGCTCAACCGCCACGACCTGATCTCGCGTTTCGTATCCGCTCTCTGCCACCACCACGACCCCGGGGGGGATGAGAGGCCGGACGCGCGCGGTGGTCTGCAGATCCACGCGCAGCGTCGCGAGGTCGCGGTTATTGATGCCGATGATGTCCGCTCCCGCCGCGACCGCTGTAGCAACCTCTTCGGGAGTGTGCACCTCAACCAGCGCATCTAGCCCGCACTGCCGCGCGTGGCCCCGGAGAGCCTCCAGGCGCCCGCGGTCGAGAATAGCGGTGATTAGCAGCACCGCCGCCGCTCCCGCCGCCGCCGCGTCGTCGATTTGGTCCGGATCGATAATGAACTCCTTGCACAGCACCGGAAGGGGGCTCACTCGGCACACCGACGCGAGCGCCTCCCAGGATCCTCCGAAGTATTTCGCATCGGTCAGGACCGAGAGCGCCGCCGCCCCTCCGGCCTCGTAGGCCCGTGCCACCGAGACGGGATCGAATCCGGTACGGATCGTCCCCGCAGCCGGCGAGGCCCCTTTGATCTCCGCGATCATCGCTACACCCGTTCCACTGAGGGCACGGCGGAATCGGCCGACCGAAGCGCGAGCAGAGGGGGTGCGGTTCCGCCCGCGGCGGGCCGCCTTGCGGGAGGCCACCTCGATCCGCTTGTCCGCCACAATCTGGTCCAAGATCGTCCCGGTCCTCATCGGGTCAGTCACGACACCGCAGCCTTGGTGTGGGCCCGCAGGGCCTCAAGTTTCTCGTAGGCCGCGCCGCTATCGATCGCCTGCTGCGCCAGCTGGACACCCTCCGCCCACGTGGAGGCCAACTCGGCGGCTATCAATGCCGCCGCGGCGTTCGCCACCACGATGTCGCGGCGCGGGCCGCGTTCTCCCTGCAGCACGGCGGTGGTGATCGCGGCATTCTCCTCTGGGCGCCCGCCTGTGATCGCCGCCGCTGTTCCTTGGGGCAGCCCGAGGTCATCCGGGGTGATCGTGGAGGTCCGCACGCGGCCACCGCGCAATTCCGAGATGCGCGTGGGCCCCACGGTCGAGACTTCATCGATTCCGTCTAGCCCGTGCACCACCAGAGCGCGGCGCGCCCCCATCTCCCCCAAGACGGTCGCCATGATCTCCGTCAGGGCGGGATCGTATGTCCCCACCACGAGGTAGTTCGCGTTTGCGGGATTGGTCAACGGCCCCAGGATGTTGAACACGGTTCGAATGCCGATCTCCTTGCGCGGCGCACTCGCGTGTTTCATCGCCGCGTGGTAGATCGGGGCAAACATGAACCCGATGCCTATGTCTTCAATCGACCGCCGCACTGCCTCGGGGGGAATTTGAATCTGCACCCCGAGGGCTTCCAGCACATCGGCTGCCCCGGATAACCGTGACACCGCCCGATTCCCATGCTTGGCCACGTACCCGCCGGCGGCGGCGACGACGAAAGCTGTTGTGGTGCTGATGTTGAACGTGCTCAGCCGGTCGCCCCCAGTGCCGACGATATCGATCAGTACCTCGGCGCGCGGAGTAATCCGCTGTGCGCGCTCGCGCATCGCCCGCGCGAACCCGGCGATCTCGGAGGACGTCTCGCCCTTCATGCGCAGCGCGGTGACCAAGGCGGCGATCTGCGCCGGAGTGGCCTGGCCGTCCATCACCTCACCCATGGCTGTCCAGGCCGTCTGCTCCGACAGATCCGTTCGCTCGACCACGCTTTTGAGGGCCTCTTTGATCGCCACGCTGCCTCCTGCGTCTTGTTCGCGCGCCGTCTACGGCCGCGCCGTTCCTGACATCGGGCCGACTGCCACGCCCTCGCGCTGGGTAAGCGACACTCCCGCTAGCCTCAAGAAATTCCGGAGCAGATCTTTGCCCGCCGCGGTCAGCACCGACTCGGGGTGAAACTGCACGCCTTCGACGAGGACGGCCTTGTGCCGCACGCCCATGATGGTGCCATCGGACAACTCGGCGGACACTTCGAGGACATCGGGGATAGTCTCACGGTCGATGATGAGCGAGTGGTACCGGGTCCCGACCAGCGGATTGGGCAGACCCTCATAGATCGTCTTGCCGTCGTGGTGGATTTCGGAGACTTTGCCGTGCACTGGGGCGCGCCCACGGATGACGCGTCCCCCAAATGCGGCCCCGATGCACTGATGCCCCAGGCACACCCCGAGCACCGGCACCCGCCCGGCCAGCGCCGTGACCAGCGGTGTGGAAATCCCCGCTTCCGTCGGCGTGCACGGGCCAGGCGAGATGACTACCGCAGCGGGCGCGCGCGCAAGCAGGTCCGCGACTGTGGTCCGGTCGTTGCGGAACACGGCGACCTCGTCAGCGAGCTCGCCCAAATACTGGA
>DATGVF010000153.1:0-3299 GCA_035300645.1 bacterium | reverse complement strand
CGCTCGTTTGTACAAGTACACCGCGAGAACAGCTCATTGCCCAGGTCGGGAACATCTGAAGCCGTTGACTCCCCGGATTGCCCGGCACGATCGCGTCCGGCTAGAAGCAATGGTGTGGCTCGGATAGTGGGCCTCATTGCGTCATACCCCACCAATTTCTGGCATAGACACCACACCGGAGCGATCTGTGCCAGATGCTGCCGCACTTCTGCCCCGATTCGACATTACACCGCTACGGTGCGTTCAGGTACCAGCGCAGAAGTCCATCCGCAGCAAATAGGGCGATCACACCGCCGACAGCCAGCGATGGCCCGAAGGGGATCGGGTCCTTTCGGGTTCGCTTCCGGAGTCCCATCAACACCAAGCCTCCGCCAGCCCCGACGGTAAACGCGAGCAGGAGGGCCACGGCGACAGCCGGCCAGCTCAGGAACGCGCCCATCATCGCGGCGAGCTTGATGTCTCCCCCGCCCATGCCCCCGCGGCTGAGGATCGCGATCAGCAGGAAGAACGCACCGGCCCCTAGCGCGGAGAGGACTGAGGGCACCGCCCGCCCCTGCGGGATCGCGAGCAGCAATCCGACTGCAAGACCCGAATACGTAATCGCGTTGGGGACAATCTGGTGGTCAAGGTCAATCGAGAACACCGCAACAAGCATCAGGGCGAACACCGCGTCCGCGATAAACGGCACCCACGCTGCCGATGGGGCAAAGTGCACCCACAGGCTGGCCAGGAGTACTCCCGCCGCTGCTTCCACCAGCGGATATCGCCAACTGATCAGGGCGCGACAGGTTCGACAGCGTCCACGGAGGACCAGAAAACTCACCAGCGGGATGTTATCGTACGACCGGATCGGGGTCTGACAATGGGGACAGCGCGACCCGGGCCTCACGATGGAGAGCCTTCGTGGCAACCGGTAGATCACCACATTGAGAAAACTGCCGAGAATGGTTCCCAGTATGAAGACGAAAACGGTCGACACGACAAGATTCATTCGTCTCTCCTCACACACCGATGGCAGCGGTTCGGCATCTGAACCAGATCACGGAGCGCGTCCCAGCGGTCGCCTTGCCCGACCTCGTGATCGACGCAGATCTTCCCGTAGTTCGTGCAGGGCTGCTCGCGACATCCCTTCCGTGCGCGGATTACTCGGCTCGTGTCCGTATCGGAAGGCCTCGAATAGACGGGTGACTTGTCCGGCAGAAGAACGCAGCGCGATCGGCAAGGCCGCCGCAAATTCCCTGGGCGTCGCAGCCGGGCTGCGGACAAACCCCCGGCGGGCGAGCCCCCGCAGCATCGCATGGTAGTCTCCTTCGATACGGTCGCGGGGTCCCCGCGTGGAGCTCCGCCGGCGGAACCGTACGGCCCACCCGGCCGCGAGGCCTGCCGCCACGAACGCGAGTACCGCCACGCTCCCGCCCCCAACCTCGGGGCCCAACAGTGCACGGGCTGACCGTACGATAGCGCCAACCGCCCATTCAGCCGCATCGCGAACGAGCCACTGGCCTGTGGGCTGTTGGCCGAAGTCTACGACCGATTCAAAACTCGGGGTGGCTTCGATTTCCAGCCACCCAATGCCGGGGTGGAAGATCTCCACCCAGGCGTGGGCATCGGAGTTGCGGACCTCATAGTATCCCGTCAAGATGTTGTATGTCCCGGTCGCGTATCCGGTGACGAGGCGCGCCGGAATACCCGCAGCCCTCAGCAGTACCGCCATCGCGCTGGCGAACATCTCGCAGGATCCTTGGCGCGTGACGAACAGGAAAGTATCCACCGCATCTGCACCCTCAGGAAGCTCTGGCGCCTGCAGCGTGTATGTGAACCCATTCTGGAAGTAGTGATAGATGGCCCGTGCCTTCTGGTACGGGCTCTCCACCCCTGCGGTGAGGTCGTCCGCCAAGCGCTGCACGCGGTCGGGGATCGGGGGCAGCGCCACGTACCGTTCCGCCACGGATGACGGCACTTCCCCGCGGGCGCGTTTCAGCAACGTATTGGTCGGCTCGGGAACGCGGCTGATCACGCTGTAGACCACACCCGTCTCGAGCATGACGGGACTGCGAAGGCCCGCGTAGCGGTCGACGCCGATCGCGCCGGTCGGAAAGTACAGTTCAAAGGGGCGGTAGGCGGCAAAGATCACATTCGGCTGCTCGGCTTCGATGTAGAATGTTTGCACGACTTGCTCCGACCCGGCCGGCCAGGGCTCGTCAGGTCCCAGCTGCGGAACGATGCGGGGCTGATCGGATGTGTATTCGTTGACCGTCCGGTCGGTCATCTTCCACCCCCGGCCCGTGTACGCATCGAAGGCCAGACCGCGCCAGAAAGCCCGTCGTGTGGTGCGGACGCGCATCACCAGCGTGTCGGTCAACACGCCGCGCAGCCGTAGGTCGACAAAGGTCGAAAACCCCACGTATCCCTGCGGATTGAAGACTGCCGGCTCTTGCTCCGGGTCGCGCCCGGCGACATCGGGGTATGCGGGATTGACGATCCCCGCATGCAAACGCCCCATCCAGGGCAAGTGCGGGGACACAGGCATCCAGCGTAGCCGGAGGCCTTCGCTCCGCGGAGTTAACGCAAAAACCGCCATTGCACACAGGAGCACGCCGACGCTGAGCTGCGCGCCGAGGCGGACCAGGGTCCGCAGAGGAAGTCTCGCTTGCCTGCCCTGCAGGGCGATCCACGCTGTTGCCGCGGCCAGAACAAAGACGACCAGGAACCATCCAAATGTCGTGGCGCGCGTATACACGGCACCGATTGCGAGAAGAATCACCGCGCTGGCCAGTGAGTACTTCAAATCCTTGCGGGCGGGCAGGTCGAAGCTGTGCAGTACTTGGAGCCACAAGAATAGTTGGACCAGGGGGATGCGGGGGTCGTAAGGGTTAGCCACCAGGGCCGCAAAGAACTCGCGCATCGCAAAGAGGATCCCCGCCGTGAGTGCGATTTTCAACCACCAGTTCGATCCTCGCCGGCGCAGGTAACTCACGACGTATCCCACCACGATCCCCCCGGCGGCCAGAATCGCCTGCGAGGTAAATTCCTCCTGTATGGCGACAGCGGCCACGGCGACGAGTACGGCCAGGAGCGTGGCGACGCGCACCACTCGGGAGTCTTCCGGCGCAGGACGCGGGAATCGGCGGGTGAGACGGCTCAGTGAGTGAGCGAGCGTAGACATGCCCCGACCTCCTCACCGCACCGCAAGACAGCGCAGGGAACTCCGAGTGCCTCCAGCAGCATTTCGCCGGCTGCGGTCGAGTCGTCGAGATGTGTCCCGTTCCCTCCCCTGCTAGCGACCGGGTGCGCAGCTC
>DATGVF010000152.1:0-19450 GCA_035300645.1 bacterium | reverse complement strand
CAGGAAATCCCCCATTGCACACTTGTCTCAGTGATGAGCCGCAACGGCGTCCAGTTCGGAGTGCGCGTTAGCGGGCTGGGCTCCCGCTGGTTCACGGCACCCGCCCCGGTCCCTGAAGGACTCTACTTCCCGGGTTACAGCGCCGCGGATAGCAATCCCGACATGGGAGATAGCGCGATCGTCGAAACCGTGGGGCTGGGTGGCTTCGCGATGGCGGCAGCCCCGGCGGTGGCAGGGTTTGTGGGTCTGCGCTCCGCACACGACGCCGTCGCCGTGACCGCTCAGATGCGCGAGATCACCGCAGGATCCAGCCCGCACTTTAAGATCCCCGCGCTCGATTTCGCTGGGACGCCGACCGGGATTGACATCCGCCGCGTCGTACAGCTAGAGCTGGACCCGGTGATCAACACCGGCATCGCCCACCGACGGGCCGGCATCGGCCAGATTGGCGCCGGAGTGGTTCGGGCCCCTCGCGAGGCGTTCGAAAAAGCGCTTGAAGCATTCGCGGCCCAACACGCCCCCTGATGCGCCCGACGGGAGGAGGACGAACGACGTGACGCCTAGGGTGCCAGATCTCAACCCCCCGACCCGCCTGCTGTGCGGCAGCGGTCCCACTAATCCTGACCCTCGGGTCTTGCGGGCCATGGCGGCTCCGGTACTGGGCCAGTTCGATCCCGCGTTCACCGCGATCATGACCGAGGTGATGGATCTGGGCCGCCAGGTGTTTCGCTCGCGCAACCCCCGGACGTTCCCCATCTCCGGTACGGGCCGTGCCGGGATGGAAGCCGCAATCGCATCCTTGGTGGAACCGGGAGATCGCGTGCTGGTCGCCAACTGCGGTCGGTTCGGCGATCTGTTCGTGGACCTCGCGAAGCGGTACGGCGCGCAGGTTAACCAGGTCACCGCGGAGTGGGGACAGATCATTGATCCCGCGCAGATTGAGGACGCCCTGCGGCGCACCCCAGCAAAGATCGTCGCCCTCGTCCACGGCGAGACCTCGACCGGGATGTTACAGCCCATGATGGAGGAGATTGGCCGCATCTGCCGGCAGCACGATGCGCTATTGGTCGTCGACGCGGTCGTCACATTGGGTGGGATCCCCGTCAATGTCGATGCCTGGGGGGTCGACCTCGGCTCGGCGGGGACTCAGAAGTGTGTCGGCTGTCCGTCGGGTATGGCCCCTCTCACATACAATGCCAGAGCGGAACAGGCAATCGTATCCCGTAAAACGCCGATCATCAGCAATTACTTCGATCTCGCACAGCTCCAGCGGTATTGGAGTCCTGAGCGGCTCAACCATCACACGCTGCCCACCAGTATGACTTACGGCTTGCGTGAGGCGCTCCGCTTGATCGTGGAGGAGGGGTTGGAGGCACGCTGGGCACGCCACCAGAGAGTAGGCGAGGCGTTGAAACGCGGACTCGAGGCAATGGGGATTCAGCTGTTCGGCGATTCCGCCCACCGGCTGCCCATGATCACGGCGATGATGATTCCGGAGGGAGTCCCTGATGAAGCGGGACGGGCGCGGCTGCTGGAGGAGTTCGGCATCGAAGTGGCGACCGCGTTCGGTCCGCTGCGCGGACGGATCTGGCGGATCGGCACCATGGGTTATAATGCCGAGCTGAGCACGGTGCTGAGAGTTCTGACGGCGCTGGAGTCTGTGCTCCGGTCGTTCGGCGCGCGCGTCGCATCCGGGGCTGGAGTGGAGGAGGCCAGGCGCATCTATGGACGGGCGGCATCCTGAGGCGATACGCCTCACCTTCACGAACTGTACCGATCGGGCTCATGAGGCGGAGTTCAACACGTGGTATGACGCGATTCATCTCCCCGACATCCTGGGCAGCGGTCTCGCCACAACGGGCACGCGGTTTGCCGACGCCGATCGCGAGTCGAAGAACCCAGCCTACCTCGCGCTATATGAACTGCCCGGCACGGATCTCGAACGCATCAACCAGGCCTTTGCAGATGAGGTTCGCCGTCTACACGAACGCGGCCGGATGTACCCGCATCTCCAGATCCCTCGGCGCTCGATGTGGCGACGCATTGGTGAACACCACGGATCTGGGCAACTTCGGGCGAGGACAGCGGGGTTGTTCATCATCGAGAGCAACTGCACATCATCGGAGCGGGAACGGGAGTTTAACGAGTGGTACGACCGGATTCACATCCCGGACCTGCTGGGAACGAAATTGTTCCACACCGCACATCGTTTTCGTAGTCTCGCCGGACAAGAGGGCGGGACGTACCTGGCAATCTATGAGACCTCAGGGGACGCCCTCGAAGCTGTCGAGGGTTTCACCCGCGATCACCGCCCGAAGCTGAAGGCCGCCGGAAAGCTGAGCGACATCATCGACATCACGTGGCGAGGAATTTACAACCGTATTTGATCGCTCGAGGACTCCGGTCGAACATCCACTACTATCAATCGAGCCCCGCGGAAGGCGCCTCTCTCCTTATATATAGAGGCGCTACGGCGTATGCTCTCACAGCATCTCAACGGTGGATGGGGCGGCATTTGATTATGCGGGTGGCGTCCGGGGGGATGGCACCCATCAAAGAGGTGTTTTGGCTCCGCTGTGAGGTCTGAGCCACGCGCCTCCTCCGTCGACGGTGACCTCTCCGTTTTCCGCTATCGTCTGTCCGCGCCGAATGACCTGGTCTACCCACCCCTTCATGGTTCGGCCGATGAAGGGGGAATGCTTATGCCGCGACTGCAGCCAGGAGCGGTCCACCGTCCACTCCAGTTCAGGATCCACAATCAGGAGGTCGGCATCGGCACCCACTTGGATCGCGCCTTTCCGCGGCCAGAGGCCTGCGATCTTTGCTGGCGTGGCGGACAGCAGAGTCGCAAACGTGGACCAAGGCATCGACCGCCGGTGGACCCCCTCGGTCAGCATCACAGGCACCAGCGTCTGCACCCCGGTGATCCCGCCCCAGGCCTGCCAGATATCATCGTCCCCCCGCGTCTTGTCATCGGTGGGACAGGGAGAGTGGTCTGACGTGACGCAGTCGATCTGCCCCGCCAAAACATCGCGCCACAATCGGTCTTGCTCTGCGCGGTCGCGTAGGGGTGGCGCACATTTCGCTACCGGACCCAGCCGGAGGAGATCCTCATCGGTCAGCGCCAGGTAGTGGGCGCAGGTTTCCACCGTCACCGGTTGGCCCGCAGCTTTTGACTCGGCAATCAACGTGGTGCCGTCATGCACGCTCATGTGGACAACGTGCAGCCGACAGCCGACTCGCGCAGCCAGAAACAGGGCCCGCTGGATCGCCTCCAGCTCAGCGATGGGCGGTCGCGATTGGGCCCACGCCGGACGGTCATGACGCCCTTGTTTTTGCAATCGCTCGCTGTGGTATTGCGTGATCCACTGGCTCTCGGCATGGACCGCAAGGAAAAGCCCCAACTCTTGAATCCGGGACAACCCTTCATACAAAATGCCGTCTTCCACATACGGAAACTCCGCGGTCCCACTGGCGCACATAAACGCCTTGAAACCCACGACCCCCCCGGACGCCAAGGAGGCCAAGTGCTCGAGGTTATCAGTGATCAACCCTCCCCACAGGGCGAAGTCCACGACGGATGCCGCCTGTGGGGAGGGTTGATCACGGCCGGGAGGATGACCCGATCTCGCGCGTCCAGCACCTCCTCACCCTGCAGACGATCAGGCGAAATCGCAGCGATGCGGCCGTCGCGAATGCCGATGCTGCCGCGGACGGTCCTGTCGGGAGCGACAATCAGACCGCCCACTACGACGCGGTCGTACGTCACAGAGCGCCGAGCGCCTTGGGCACGGGCTGGGGATAGGGAACATCCGGCGAAGGCGGAGGACCGGGGGAGCGGACCGGCCCGGTAAGACCGGTCAGGTCATCAGGCCGCACCGGAACGCGGTTGAGTTCGCGCCCCGTGGCCTGGCGCAGGGCGGCCACAATGGCCGCTGTGGAGACGATCGTGGAATGTTCGCCCACGCCCTTCGCCCCGTACGGCACCCCGGGCTCGGGCTCTTCGATGAGTTCGGAAACCACGGGCGGCATGTCGAGAATCGTGGGGATGAGATAGTCGGTGAACGACGCGTTGCGGATGCGGCCGTCGGCGAGCTGGATCTCCTCCATCAACGCCAATCCCAACCCCTGCGCCGTGCCGCCTTCAATCTGGCCATAGACGCCCTGCGGATTCAGCGCCCGGCCCACGTCCTGAGCCGCGGCAATCTGCACGACGCGGACGAGCCCGAGTTCGTCGTCGACTTCCACCACCGCGCGTTCTGCGGCGAAGGCCAGCGTTACGTGTGGGTCCCCCTGCCCGTTCTTATCGAGCGCGGTGGTCGTCCGATGGTGGTAGACGCGCGTCTGCTCAATCGGCTCGTCGAGGAACTCCTGCATAGACCCCACCCGACGCGCGCCTGCGAAGACATCCCCGTCACGGATCACGAGCGCTGCTGCTTCTGTGCCCAAACGTCTGTGCACACGCGTAAGGAGCGCATCCCGCACCGCGCGGGATGCCAGCTGCACCGCGCCGCCGGACATCATCGTCTGTCGCGAGGCCGAACTGGAACCGGACGACCCGATCCCGGTATCGGGCGGGTGGAGGACCACGTGGTCGATCCCCAGTTCCTCCCGGGCAATCTGCACCAAGATGGTGTGCAGACCTTGCCCCACCTCCGCCGCGGCGCTATAGACTTCCGCGACGGGTCCCGTAGGTCCAGCAAATAATTTTACCCGGCACTCCGCAAAATCATCAAATCCCTCGCTGTACGCGATGTTTTTGTACCCGACAGCGAACCCCACCCCACGCTTCAACCGCTCACCGCGGCTTACGTTGCCGGTGCCGCCAGGATAGGTCATCGGGTCGCGCTCATCCGAGGCACGGGGCAAGGGGATCGCGATGCACCGACGGATCACTTCGCGCACCGGCGCACTTCCCCGAATCACCTGACCCGTGGGCAGCACGGATCCCGTAGTCACTGCATTTTTCACACGCAGGTCGGCAGCATCCATCCCCAGCGCGTGGGCCAGTTTGTCCATCTGCGCTTCGTGGGCAAAGCACACCTGGACAGCGCCAAATCCCCGCATGGCCCCGCAGGGCGGATTGTTGGTGTAGACGGCGGTTCCTTCGACGGACACATTCGGGACCTCATAGGGACCCGCCGCAAAAGTCGACGCATTCGCAATAACCGCCGTGGACGACGAGGCGTACGCGCCGCCGTCGATCAGCACGCGGGCCACGACAGAAATCAACCTCCCCTCACGCGTGGCACCTGTGCGCATCCAGATCCGGGACGGATGGCGGTGGACGTGGCCGAAAAACGACTCCTGGCGCGAGTAGACCATCTTCACCGGCTTGCCGGTGCGTAGAGCCAGCAGGCTGGCGTGGATGTGCATGCTGAGGTCCTCGCGCGAACCAAACGCGCCCCCCACCCCGGCGAGGTGCAACCGGACTTTCTCGGGGGGCAGATTCAAGCAGGGGGCAATCTGATCACGGTCGACGTGCAGCCACTGCGTCGCAACGTACAAATCCACCCCGCCGTCGTCGGCGGGCAGCGCCAGTCCCGACTCCGGGCCCAGGCTGGCCTGATCCTGCACACCGGTCTCGTAATAGCCCTCGACCCACACGTCGGCCCCAGCGGCGGGATCACCGTGCACGATGCGGATGTGGCGCAAGACGTTGCCGAAGTCATGGACCCGGGGGGAATCCGCGCGAAGCGCCTGTTCCATGTCCGTCACTGCGGGGAGGACCTCGTACTCGACGCGGATCTTTTCGGCCGCGCGCCGGGCCAGTTCGAGTTCGGTCGCCGCGAGGACCACGACCGGTTCGCCCTGGTAGCGCACCCGGTCTATCGCAAGTACGGGCTGATCCAGCAGCTCTAGCCCGTACGTCTTCCGGCCAGGCACATCGGAGGCCAGCAGGACGGCGTGCACGCCTGTGGTGGACATCGCACGTGAGATGTCGATTGACCGAATCCGGGCGTGGGGATGGGGACTGCGCACCGTGTAACCCCACAGCATGTCCTCGGCCCACAGGTCGCTCCCGTAGAGGAACTGCCCTTTGACCTTGGGGATGCCGTCCACACGCCGGACGCTTTCGCCGACGCCACCCCGCGCGCGTTCAGCGATCTTGGTGCTCACGCTTGAGCCCCTCCGGACTGCGGAGCGCGGATGACCCGTCTATTTTCCTTCACTATCTCCCCTCGCATCGTCAGTGTCGTCCTTGCTCCACAATCCGCCGTCCGACGCGATGACCCTCCCGCGCAATGGCTTCCTCATCAACGCGCACGAGATGACCGTCTTGCACAACGGCCCGGCCGTCCACAAAGAGGTGACGAACACGCTGCGGGGCGCAGTGTACGAGCGCCGCCGCAAGATCAGCCTCAGCACCCGCCAGGGCCAAGCTATCCAGGGCAAACAGCGCCACATCGCCACGCCGACCGGGTTCGAGCACACCGATGTCGTCTCGCCCCAGACACCGGGCTCCACCGCGTGTGGCGACTCGCAGCGCCTCGCGGGCGCTCATAGCGCGTGCATCCCCGCGGGCGCGCGCGACGAGCATCGCTTGGCGCACCTCGCCCTGCATATGGCCGGCATCGTTAGAGGCGGAGCCGTCCACAGCCAACCCCACGGAGACGCCAGCATCGAGGAGCTCGCGTGCGGGGGCGATCCCCGAGCCCAGGCGTAAATTGGACGTCGGACACCACGCCACGGCAGTCCCCGAACGCGCAATCCGGCGGACATCGTCTCCGTTCAAGTGCACGCAGTGTGCCAACCATACATCCGCCCCCAGCCACTCGAGATCGTCCAGCAGTTCCAGCGGTCGCTGGGCGAACTTGCTCTGACAGTACGCTTCCTCGTCCACCGTCTCCGCGATGTGCGTGTGCAGCCGGACCCCCCGCCGCCGGGCCAGGGCCGCGGACTCGCGCATCAGCTGCGGGGTCACCGAGAACGGCGAGCACGGAGCCACTGCGACCCGAAGCATCGCGCCGGGCCGCGGATCATGGAGCCGCGTGATCGCCTCATCGGTCTGGGCGAGAATGCGGTCGATGTCTTCGACGAGGCCATCCGGGGGCAGACCGCCGTGCGCCGCGCCCAGGTCCATGGAGCCGCGGCAGGGATGAAAGCGCACACCAACCTGCGCGGCGATATCGACTTCGGCCTCGAGGATCCCCGTCACGCCGGCGGGGAAGATGTAGTGGTGGTCTGTTGTCGTGGAGCACCCGGACAGCGCGAGTTCGGCGAGTCCGACCGCGGAGGCCGCACGCATCCACTCCAAATCCAGTCCCGCCCAGACCGGGTACAACTCTCGCAGCCAGCCAAAGAGCCCCTGGCCCTGTGCGCGCACCCGGGTTAAGGACTGGTACAGATGGTGGTGGGTGTTGATGAGACCCGGCGTGGCCACCAACCCGCGTCCATCGATGACGCGGGCGTCGGAGGGACGAGGGGGCGATCCCGTCCCCACCCAGGAGATCACCCCGTCCTCGATGAGAACTGATCCGTCCCGCACCTCCGTCCCCGCGTCGTCCATGGTGAGGACGACGTCGCAGGACCGGATCAGAAGGCTTTCCATGCACCGGCACCTCGCGCTGCACTCATGGACGGACTGCGACCGGAGTCAACGGAATTTCGGCCCCGACGCCTGGGGCCCGCCTTGCAAGCGTCCTGCGGCCATCTTCACGGCGTCAATGATCTTCTGATATCCCGTGCAGCGACAGAGGTTGCCGGCGAGAGCCTCGCGGATCGTCTCCTCCGTAGGCCGAGGATGGTGGTCCAGAAGATCGGTCACCGCCACGATCAGCCCGGGTGTGCAAAATCCGCACTGCACGGCGCCGGCTTCCAAAAACGCCTCTTGGACAGGGTGGAGGCGATCGCCCTGTGCGAGAGACTCCACCGTGCGCACCCGCCGGCCCTCGGCTTGCGCCGCCAGCACCAAACATGAACAGACCAACTCCCCGTCCAGCCAGACGGAGCATGATCCGCACTCGCCTTGCTCGCACGCATTCTTGGAGCCCACGAGACCGAGGTGGTCGCGGAGCAGGGAGAGCAGGCTGGCCCCCGGCCACACATCGGCCTCGCGAGGGTCGCCATTGACGTGCAGACGAATCAACATGGTTGGTGCGTCACGCCAACACCACTTGCGACTCTGAAGACGGATTGTGTCATCGCGCTCCGGCACCTCGGGGCGTCCCGGGTCCCGTCAGCTTTCGGTCGTCCATCGCCCAACGCAAGGCTCGACGCGCGAGCACCGCACACGCGTGCCGGCGGTAGGCAGCGGTTCCTCGGACATCGTCAATCGGCCGGGCGGCAGCGGCCACACGCTCCCCAAATTCATCGATGACTCCGTCCGCGACAGGCGCACGCGGATCCGCCCACGCCCCCGCCTCGCGCCAGGCCCGCGTCGCGAACTGTTCCGCCTCAGGTGCGCGGAGAATCGTGGGGCCCACAGAGCCTAAGGCCACGCGCACGGTCTGCGCGGCCTCATCCACCGCGAGACACAGGCTGGCGATCGCGATCACCATGGCGTTGCGCGTCCCGACTTTCGAAAACGAGCCTGGCCCGTGCAGGACCTTCCACCGCGCACCCACGATCAGCTCGTCGGGCGCGAGGGTGGTTTTTTTCGGACCGACCAGGAATCGGTGCCAGGGCACTGACCGCACGACGCCGCCGGCCTTGGCTAGGATCACGTCCGCATCGTAGGCGGCCAGCACGGGCAGGGCATCGCCCGCAGGGCTCGCGGTACCCAGGTTTCCCCCGACCGTGCCGCGGCTGCGGATCTGCGGAGAACCGACCGTGCGAGAAGCCTCGACCAATGGCCGACACATGGTGAGCTCCCGGACAATCCTGGTGTACGAGACCCCCGCCCCTAGGGTGATGATCCCATCGTCGTGGCGCCAGGTCTGCAGTTCCGCCGCTCGGGTGAGATCAAGGATCGAGGCGGGCCGACGGCGATCGAAATTGATCTCGACCATCACGTCGGTGCCCCCCGCAATCGGGAGGGCGTCCGGGTGCGCGGCTTTGACCTCGAGGGCCTCTGCCAGGGTCCGGGGCAAATAGACGTCCATTCCCCACCCTTTCCACCGTCGCGTCGCGCGACTCCTCTTCACACAATCCTACCTTTAAGTATTCACGTCGAGGAGAAGGGGGCATCCGCCTGTGGCCCAATCATATCGGGCCGCGTGCCATCCATATGGCGGCAAGGACCGCGACGCGGCCAGGAAGAACCAAGCACGCAGCGTGTCTGCCGCCCCTCCTCCTCTGCTGGCTCTTCGCGAAATCACAAAGACCTTCCCTGGGGTCGTCGCCAATGATCGTGTGACCCTCGACGTCCGCCCGGGAGAGATCCACGCGCTGCTGGGAGAAAACGGAGCCGGCAAGACCACACTGATGAACATCATCTACGGCATCTTGCAGCCCGATGCCGGAGAGATCGTCGTGCGCGGGCAGCCGACGCGCATCCGTTCCCCCGCCGACGCGATTGCAGCAGGCATCGGGATGGTTCCCCAGCACTTCCTCCTCGTACGCCGCCACACCGTGGCGGAGAATATCGCCCTGGCGTTGCCGACGGTCCCGTTTCTCTTCCCGGGCCGGCGGGCGGAAGACCGCATCCGGGAGGTCGGGGCCCACTACGGTCTGGCCGTGGATCCCCGTGCTGCTGTCTGGCAGCTGTCCGTTAGTGAACAGCAGCGGGTCGAGATTCTCAAAGCGCTCCTGCGGGGCGCGCAGATTCTGATCTTGGATGAACCGACGAGCGTCCTGACACCGCAGGAAGTGATCTTTCTGAGTAACGTGTTGCGCCAGATGAAAGCCGACGGCCACGCGGTGATCTTCATCACGCACAAATTGGACGAGGTCTTTGCGGTTGCCGACCGCGTGTCCGTCCTGCGAAAGGGACGGATCATCGGCACTGTCGATATCGCCTCCGCAGACAAGCGGACGTTGGCCCGGATGATGGTCGGGCGGGACATCGAGTTTGGCCATTTGGCGCGCCCTCCGGCCTCGGGTTCCGATGCCCTTGAGGTTGCCGACCTCTGGGTCCCGGGCGACCGGGGCACGGCAGCCGTGCGGGGGGTCTCCTTCGCGGTCCGCGCCGGAGAGATCTTCGGGATCGCCGGTGTTGCCGGCAACGGACAACGTGAACTCATTGAGGCGGTCACGGGTCTGCGTAAGCCGCACCGCGGACGAGTGACAGTACTCGGGAGGAACATCACCGGGAAGACCGCGCAGGCGGTGTACGCGGCCGGCGTGGCCCACGTCCCGGAGGAACGGATCCGCATGGGCATCGCGGGCACGATGACCGTTGCCGAGAACCTCATCCTGCGGCGCTACCGGTATCCGCCCTTTGCGCGCGGCCCGCTGCTCGACTCTCACGCGACGTTGCAATTTGCCCGCCGGTTGATCCTTGAGTACAACATCGCCACCCCCAGCCCTACCACCCTGGCCAAATCGCTCTCGGGCGGCAACATCCAACGTCTGATCCTGGCCCGGGAACTGTCGGCGCAACCCGCGGTAATCGTCGCCGCCCATCCGACCTCCGGCTTGGACGTGAGCGCCACCGATCAGATCCATCGGCTCCTCCTCCTGCGCCGCGACGCCGGCACCGGCGTGCTGCTCGTCTCTGAAGATCTAGAAGAGGTCATGCGCCTGTCAGACCGCGTGGCGGTGATGTTCGGCGGTCAGCTCGTCGGCATCGTACCGGCCGGGACCGACCGAGAGACCATCGGGTTGATGATGGCGGGGCAGACCGGATGAAACTTCGTCTCGAACGCGGCGAGCCCTCAGGCTGGTGGATCCTCCTCGTGTCCGCGGCGGCGATCTTGGCCGCCTTCGTCGTCGCCGGTGGCGTCTTCTGGGCGTACGGACTCAACCCCATCCACGCGTATGCTGTAGTCGCCCACGACGCATTCTCGACGCCAGGGGCGCTCCCCGAGATCTTCCGGCCGACGATCCCGCTCCTGCTGATTGGAGTGGGGCTCGTACTGGCCTTTCGCGCCCAGTTCTACAACATTGGCGCCGAAGGCCAACTGCTGGCCGGTGCAGTGGCGGCGACCTGGGTCGCACTGTTCACACCCATCCGAGGAAGCTGGGCCATTCCAGCGATGTTTGCGGCCGGCTTTGCCGCGGGCGCGCTGTGGGGTTTGGTGCCGAGTTTGCTAAAACTCCGACTGAACGTGAACGAAGTGATCAGCACGCTGATGATGAACTACATTGCCCTGTACGGGGTCAGCTGGCTGGTCACCGGCCCGTGGAAGGGTCCCAGCGTGCGCGGCTTCGCCTACACGGATCTGTTCCCCGACCCCGCATGGCTTCCCCTCATTCCGGGAACGCGCGTCCATTGGCCGACACTGGTCTTGGGGATCGCCTTCGCCGTGGCGTGCGCGTTCTTGCTGAGCCGGTCGCGCCTGGGGTTTGAAATCCGGGTCCAGGGCGAGAACCCGGACGCGGCGCGCTACGCGGGCATCAGCAGCCTCAAAACCACGGTCCTCGTGATGGTGCTCTCAGGTGGGGCCGCTGCACTGGCGGGCGTGGGGGAAGTGGCGGGAGTCCAGCACAAACTGCTGGATCCCAACCAAGTCTCGCTCGGCTACGGCTACACGGGAATCATCGTCGCCTGGCTAGCGCGGGGCAAACCGCTCGCGACACTCCTCACTGCCGGACTGTTCGGTCTGATCTACAGCGCAGGCAGTGCGATGCAAGTCTCATTACAAATGCCCTTTCGGGTCACCTATGTGTTCGACGGGCTCATTCTGTTCTTCTTGATTGGTAGCGAGCGCTTGATGAGCTACCGGATCCGGCTGATACCAACGAGCGCAGTGGAGAAGGCCGACCCCGCCTCGCTCTCGGGAGGTCTGTGATGGACTTCTCGACCTGGATGCTCGGCGCGCTCATTCGAGGCACGGCATTTGGCACCCCCTTGCTGTGGGGCGCGCTCGGCGAGATTTACGCGGAGCGCGCCGGCGTGGTCAATCTCGGAGTGGAAGGCATGATGATCCTAGGCGCACTCGGTGCCTTCGCCACCGCGCAGGTCACTGGATCTCCGGTCCTTGGCCTGGTGGTCGCCGGAGCGATTGGCGGCGCCGCAGCTCTCCTCCACGCGATCGTCTCGATCGGGCTGCGGGCCAACCAGTACGTCTCCGGGCTGGCGCTCACGATGTTCGGGCTGGGCTTGGCCGGCGTCTTGGGACGCGGGTGGGAAGGGGTTCCGTTGGAACGTTCGCTGTCCGAATTTGCGCTTGCTCCAGTGGGGGTCGCCCTCGCCATAGTCTTGTGGGCCGTGCTGTACCACACCCGGTGGGGGATCATCCTGCGGACCACGGGTGAGTCCCCCGCAGCGGCGGACGCCATGGGCGTGAATGTCATCTTGGTCCGCTATCTCGCCGTCCTCTTCGGCGGGATCCTCGCGGGAGTAGCGGGGGGATTTCTGTCGGTGGCATACCGGCCGTCGTGGACGGAAGGAATGACAGGAGGGGTTGGCTGGATTGTGATCGCCCTCGCCATCTTTGCCAGCTGGGATCCCCTGCGGGCGGTCGTCGCGGCGCTGCTCTTTGGCACCTTGTTCCACCTCTCTTTCTTGCTCCAACGGTGGATCCCGCCTGAGCCACTACAGATGCTGCCCTTCGTTTTCACCATCCTCGTGCTTGCACTGACGGCACGTCGGGGCACGCGCGCCGGACAGGCGCCCGAAGCCTTGGGCCTACCGTATATCCGTGGAGGAGGCTAAGGGTATTCTCACCTGAACGTGGCGATGTGCTGCGGGCACCCGAGACAGGATGGGAGGCAAGAGTACGGGGTGCGGCAGGGAGATGATACATCGACGCGAAGATAGCTGCGCAGCCTGTCAAGATCAATCAGCCGGAGGTGCATGAAACAATGCGGGTGCATGTTAGCCATTGGATCAAGGTAGCAGTCGTCATTGGGGTTCTGCTGGCATTTATTCCTAGTGGATCGGCGCAGCAGAAGCTGAAGGCCGGCTTCATTTATGTGGGTCCCATCGGGGACTACGGATGGACCCACGCCCACGACGTCGCACGGCAGATCGTAGAGCAGAAGCTGCCCGTCGAGACCCTGAAAGTGGAGTCCGTGCCCGAAGGCGGGGTCGAGCCGTTCATCGATCGATTGGTCAGCCAGGGTGCCTCGGTTATCTTCACCACCAGCTTCGGCTTCATGGACGGGACGCTCGCTGCGGCCAAGAAGTACCCGAAGGTCATCTTTGCGCATGCGTCGGGTTTCAAACGCAACCCGAACATGGCTACTTATATGGCCGACTTCTACCAGGTGTACTATCTCAACGGCCTGATGGCCGGAGCCCTGACGAAAACCGACAAAGTCGCCTACGTGGGGGCGTTCCCCATCCCGGAGGTAAAACGCCACCTCGACGCTTGGGCCCTGGGCGTGCGAGCAGTCAACCCCAAGGCGACCGTTCAGGTACGCTGGATCTCTGACTGGTTTAACCCCTCGAAGGCGAAGGAAGCCACCGATGCGCTGATCGCGGAAGGCGCTGATATCTTCGCGTTTACCGAGGACTCTCCGACCGTGGTCCAAGAAGCCGGCAAGAAGAAGCTGTTGAGCTTCGGCCACTACTCCCCCATGTATAAGTTCGCGCCGGACACGATCGTCTCCGGGCAGCTGGTGCACTGGGAGACAATCTACCTGGACTTCCTGCGCAAGGTGCAAGCCGGCACGTACACGGCGGAGAATCTCCAGGACGTGGATTACTGGTGGCTGTTGGGGCAGAAAGCCGTAGAAGTCGGCACTCAGCCTGGGATGCTGATCAATCCTAGGTTCGTGGATGCGCTCAAAGCCACGAGTGTCAAGACCCCAGATCTCGGCACGCTGTCCGTGTACGATCTCGTCCAGCGTCGCTTGGCCCAGATGTCGTCGACACCAGCGAAATTCGACCCGTTCACGGGCCCGCTCAAGGACCGCAACGGGGTCGTGCGGGTCAAGGCCGGGTACACGCTGACCGAGCAGGACTTAACGACGATGGAGTGGGCGGCCCCAGGTGTGGTGGGCCAGTGGCCAAACGAACCTAAATAACGAGCCCCGTCACCGGAACTTCCCAGCGGGTGGAGGACCGTCCTCCACCCGCTGGCATTCTCTCAGGAGTTGAGGACTCGCCCATGCCCACTGTTGCTGAGAAGCGTCGCGTCTTTCGCCGGCTGCACGAATCCGGGTGCTTCGTGATCCCCAATCCCTGGGATGTCGGCACCGCGCGCTACTTGCAGCACCTCGAGTTCAAGGCCCTGGCGACCACGAGCTCCGGCGCCGCGTTTTCAATGGGGCTACCTGATGAGGATTGGGCGCTAACCCGGGACCCGATGCTCGCACACATCCGCATGATCGTCGAGGCGTCTGACCTGCCGGTCAACGCCGACTTCGAGTCGGGGTATGCGGACGATCCGCACCCCCTCGCCGACAACGTGCGCCGCTGCGTAGACACGGGCGTCGCGGGGTTGTCGATCGAGGATTCCACCGGGGACGCCTCGAGGCCGCTCTATCCATTTGACCTTGCCGTCGCGCGTATTCGCGCGGCACGCGATGCGATCGACCGAGCCGGCGGCGACGTGCTGCTCGTCGGCCGGACCGAGGGCTTTATCCGCGGAGCCCCTGATCTCGCTGAGGCGATCCGGCGGCTGACGGCCTACGCTGCGGCCGGCGCCGACTGCCTCTACGCGCCGGGGATCCACACCCGCGAGCAGATCGGCGCCGTGGTCCAGGCCGTTGCCCCCAAACCAGTCAACCTGCTAATCGGCGGTTCGATGGGATTGACGATCCGCGACGCGGCGGACCTCGGAGTCCGTCGGATCAGCGTCGGCGGGGGACTGACCCGTGCGGCCTGGGGAGGATTCATCCGCGCCGCCCGCGGCCTTGCCGCCGGGACGTTCGACGGGTTCGCGGATGCGGTATCTGGTACAGAGCTTAACCGTTTCTTCGCCGACGATGTGAAACGGCGGGCGCCCTAGGCTAGCCCAGACGTCGCGCTACTCCCTCGGGGGAGGTGCATGCATCTGGCGGTACCGGTCCTCTGCGATCGCCACGAGATCCTCAACGGCGGTCTCAAGTTCCTCCTCCCGGGTCCGAGCATATCGTTCGCGCAGGACTGAGAGGATGCGTGAGCGGGGCCGACGGTTGACGAACACGACGAACCGGAAGCCAAACTTTTCCTCATAAGCTCGATTGAGCTTCGCCAATTCCTCTAAGATCGCGGGGTCGTCTTCCTGTCCCTGCTCGGCGGCAGACGAGGTGGACAGAGCGCGCGTCCCGATGCGCGGATGAGCATTGAGCGCCTCCACCACATCGGCTTCGGGCAGGGACCGTAGAATAGCCCGCGCGTGGCGCAGCGGATCGTCGTACTCGGCGAGCCGCATCACAAAGCGAGTTCGCCCCTCAAACAACCCCGCAAGCTGGTCAACGGTAAGTCGGGGCATGGCCTCTGGTCCTGGCGTCCCGGCTCGCGGCGCGTCCCCCGTGGCTTCCGCAGGAGGTGAGGACGGCGAGGTTAGCTGCCCCGGTAGGTGGTGCACATGTAGGGGGCGACGATGAGGGGAACGTGGTAGTGGTGGCTGGGGTCGGCGACTGTGAACTCGACTTCTAGCCGCGAGAAGAATCCCGAGGAAACAAAGAACACTAAACGGTACGTCCCCGCCTCAAGAACACCTGGCACGAGGTTGCCGACGCGTCCATCGTCGTTGGTCTGTTGGGCTGACACGAGCGTCCCTTGCCGGTACAATTCGACACGGACACCCCGCGCCGGGACGCCCCGTTCGGCGTCCAACACGTGAGTGGAAATGGACGGCTTCGCGGCCATGCGCCTACCGCCGCGTCTCGTTCATGAGTTTGAAGACCGGGAGAACCCCGAGGTGGTGCACATCGGGACGATCATCCCCTTCCACCAGCAGGGCTGCGCGCGCGACCACCGTGCCTCCGGCCCGCTGGATCAACTCCTCCATGGCGTGCAGCGTCTCGCCGGTGCTGACGATGTCGTCGACCAACCCGACCCGTTTGCCTTTGACCTTGATCGCGTCGCGACCGTCGATGAACAACTCTTCCTCGGTTTTCGCCGTGATGGGTTTGTAGTGCACTGACACGGGCGAGAGCATAAACGGTCGGACCTCTTTGCGGCACACCACGTACGGTTTCAGCCCTTGAAGCGTGGCAATCGCGTGCGCGAGCGGAATCCCCTTCGTCTCCGTCGTCACAAAGATCGCGCAGGACGTCATCTTGGGTGCCAGCAGACGGGCGGCCCGGTCGATGACCTCAGTGTCCCCGAGGCTGTAGTAGTAGGCGATCCAGGTGTCCACGGAGACCTGGATGAGCGGCAGGGTCCGCACCGTGCCGGCAATCTCCAGGTCGTATGTGGGCTGACCCTTGTACGGCAGGATATTTGGCATGGTGCCCTCAGTGATATCGACGTCGCGTACTGCCGTGCGCAGTTTCTTGTTTGCGAAAGTAAATCCCTTTCACCCCTGCTGCGCCGCGTGTCGCAGGAACCGTTCCACCTGACTCGAAAGACGCGCCCATGGACCTCGCCACACTCATCCAGGTGGCCCGCGGAACGATCCCTGCCGATCTTCTGCTCACCAATGCGCGCGTCTTAGATCTGTACGGCCACGACATCGTGGGAGCCGACCTCGCGATCGCGGGGGATCGCATCGCGGGACTCGCCCCCTCCGGCGCGGGCGCGTACCGCGCGCGGGAGGTCCACGACCTGACTGGTCATTACCTGGCCCCAGGGCTGATCGATGCACACGTCCACATCGAAAGTGCGATGGTGACCGTGCCGGAGTTTGCCCGGGCGGTGGTCCCGCGCGGCACCACCACAGTTATCGCCGACCCGCACGAGATTGCCAACGTCTTGGGCATGACCGGAATCCGGTACATGCTGGACGCATCGAAATACAATCCGCTCTCCGTTTTTCTCATGGCCTCTTCGTGCGTGCCAGCCGGTCCACTGGAGAGTTCGGGGGCACAGCTGACAGCCTATGACCTTGAGAGCCTCCTTCAGGACAAGTGGGTGCTGGGTCTGGCAGAGATGATGGACTATCCCGGGGTGCTGGCCGCCACTGCCGAGGTACTCGCGAAGCTCGGCACCGCAGGCGCCCGGCCCATCGACGGCCACGCTCCCGGCGTGCGGGGTCTCGATTTGAACGCCTACGTGGCATCCGGGATCGGGTCCGACCATGAGTGCACCACCCGCGAGGAAGCCCAGGAAAAGGTAAGCCGGGGGATGGTGATCATGATCCGCGAGGCCACGGGGGCCCGCAACCTGGCGGACTTGCTGCCGCTAGTGACTCCGCACACCGCGCGGCGGTTCCTTTTCTGCACTGACGACCGCACTCCCGTGCACCTACTGGAGGACGGGCATATCGACGCGATGGTTCGGCAGGCGATCGCACTAGGTCTCGATCCGCTGACCGCGTTTCAACTCGCCAGCCTCAACACGGCAGAGTACTTTAGCCTGCGTGACCGCGGGGCGATCGGCCCTGGCAAGCGGGCCGACTTGATGGTGTTTGACGACTTGCAGTCCCCCCGCGCGCGCGCGGTCTACCGAGGCGGGCGGCTCGTCGCCAAGAACGGCACCCTGTTGCCGTACGAGCGACCATTGCGATCGCCAGCGCTGCCTGTGTCTCTCAACGTGCGGCGCACCGGCCTGCAGTTCCGTATTCCGGCGGAGGGCACCCGTGTGCGTGTCATTGACATCATCCCCAATCAGATCAAAACCACGGCGTCCGTCGCGGACGCACCGATCGCGGCCGGCGAGGTTGTCGCCGACCCGTCCCGCGACCTGCTGAAACTCGCGGTCATCGAACGGCATACGGGCAGCGGCCGCATGGGCGTGGGACTCGTGCGGGGCTTTGCTTTGACGGTGGGCGCTCTGGCGTCGACGGTCGCACACGACGCCCACAACATCATCGTCACCGGCTGCAGTGATGAAGCGATGCGCGCGGCGGTGGAACTGCTGCTCGAGATGCGCGGGGGACTGGTAGCCGTGGCCGGGCGGGATGCGGTGAGGCTGCCGCTGCCGATCGCGGGATTGATGTCGGACCAGCCGATCGGCACCGTCGCCGAGCAACTGCGGATCTTGCTGGCGATGGCCCGCCGCATGGGCTGCCCCCTCGCCGACCCCTTCATGACCCTGTCGTTTCTGGCGCTGTCGGTGATCCCCGAACTCAAACTCACAGATCACGGGCTGGTGGATGTGACCCAGGAACGGATCGTTCCCTTGTTTGTCAATTAGCCGCGCTTAAGCGCTCGCCAACCAGGTCGTTCCCCCCGACGTCAACCTCCGCAGCTGGTTCCGCTCCACCAGGGCATCGAACCGGGCCGGGCCGAACACAAACCACCGCCGCGCTTCCCGCTCAGGGACACACACAGCGGACTGCACGGCTGAGCGCACAAGAAGATCTTGCGCCTCCTCGTACGCTAGATGCCGCGCCTGTCGCACGAAGCGGCGGGCGATCGGAGAATCCGCCCACGGTATCACGAGCGACGTATGGTAGCCATGCTCGGTATGTAGGTCGCGGCTGACAACGAGCATCTCCCGTTCCAGCAACCCGCGGGCCCGCCGACCTTGAGATGTGGGCACGGATAGGCGGTCCATCCGCACTTCGCCTTCTGCCTCCACCTGCGCTAGTAATTGGCGAGCGAGACGGGGCAACTGCGCGATGGCCAACTGGCGGCGGGCGGGATCGGCAGCAAACCGAGCGGCTGCGGGCGCCAAGGATCGATGAAGCAACGTCAGCTTACCAAGAATCAGCGGTACAGCGACCACCGATGGAATCTTAAGGATGGCCTTCACAATAGCGTAGATACGGTAGACGTTGCGGTCGGCCATCCAGCTGCCGACGAGCGCCCGGCCCGTTATGCCCTCGGCCAGACAGGGCAGGCTGCTGTGGCCTGTGGCCAGCAGGATGCGCCGGTCTCTAATGAAGGCAATTGCGCTGCGGACATCTCGAATCGGGCGCGACGGCGTCAACCGATGCAACCGCAAGCGTCGTCTCTGTAGCTTCCGAATGGGAGCGGTATCCCTTCCAGATGCCGCGGGGGGGACGTTAGTATGCGCGGGCGTAGTACACCCACACTTTGGCCGGCCGCCCGCAGACGGCACAACTTCCCGATGCGCGCTCGTCGAGCGGGATCACGCGGGGCGAGGCCCCCGTCTTTGTACGGATCGTCTGCTCGCACTCCGGCGCCTCGCACCACCGCACCTTGACGAACCCCGGGGTGTCTTGGAGGGCCTTTACCATCGCGTCCACTGTCTCCGCAGTGGTCGTGTGGCTGTCGCGAAACGCCGTCCCTCGTGCCAGCAACTCGGCCTGGAGATCGGCCAGGACCTTCTCCACCACAGTCGCCACCTGGTCCATCGGAACGCTTTGCTTGGCCACTCGCCCCGTGCCCGAACCATGGGCATCAATACGTCGGGCAAGGGTGACCTGCCGGGCAGCGAGGTCACGCGGCCCAATCTCCAAGC
>DATGVF010000151.1:0-6271 GCA_035300645.1 bacterium | reverse complement strand
CCTGGGATGGGCGCAGGTCTCCGCAGGTTGGACGCTCGATGTTGGATGCGGTACCGGCGCACTCTCCCAGGCGCTGATCGATCGAAGTATCCACCCCGTGGTCGGCATTGATCCGTCTGCAGAATACGTGGCCTACGCGAGCGCGCACGTGACAAAAGGAACCTCACGAGTGTCTTTCCTTGTCGGGGATGCAACAGCTCTCCCTTTTGATGCAACAACCTTCAACACTGCGGTATCTGGGCTTGTTCTCAATTTTTGTTGCGGAGCCACTCCTGGCGGTTCGTGAGATGCGGCGGGTCGTCCACAGGCATGGTGCCGTGGCCTGCTACGTTTGGGATTACGCTGGAACGATGGAGTTGATGCGGTACTTCTGGGATGCGGCGGTGGAACTCGATCCTCAGCGCGCGGGGACCTTCGACGAGGGCATACGTTTCCCCATCTGTCGTCCGGACCACCTCACGACACTGTTTCGTGACGGCGGTCTGAAAGAGATCGCCACCACCTCTATCGACGTCGCGACAGTGTTCCGTGATTTCAATGATTACTGGCACCCGTTTCTGGGAGGGCAAGGCGCCGCTCCACGCTACGCCATGAGCCTTGACCCGCGGAGGCGCGAGCAGCTTCGGGACCTGATCCAGACACGGATCCCGATACGGTCGGATGGCAGTATCCACTTAATTGCCCGAGCTTGGGCTGTGAAGGGGACGCGAACCTAGCGTATTGTTCTAGGACCCTCTTGGCCGGCGACTTCGAGCGCCTGACACACACCATCGCTTATCGTGGGGCCAGCTCAGCCCTGACGGGTGCGGGAATTGTGGTGCCCCCAGCGGGATTCGAACCCGGTTAGGCTTAGGAAAGGCGTGTCCAATGCCTAGTTGATTAGGGCCTGCAACCCGTTGCTAACCGAACGAGGTGTTTTGACTGATCGTGGGCCCGCTGGCGCTCCCCAGCGCTGGCGATTCTCGGAACATATGCCAATGTAATGACAAAACCATTGGGTAGTGGGTCAGGATCCGCTACCAACCATTGACGCTCATTTACAAGGGGTATATAGTTAACAATGTTGTTAAGTATGAGTGCTAGAAATGCCAAAAAGGTCGATCAAGTCTTCGCCGCTCTCGCCAATGAGCGAAGACGACAGATTGTAAGGACACTCAGTTTGCAACCGGCATCAATTGGTCAATTGGCGAATCAGCAACGCTCATCCTTACCCGCTATTCACCGACACATAAAGGTGCTAGAGCGGGGAAAACTTGTTCGGCGTAAGAAGAGCGGTCGAGTTAATTTTCTTGCACTGGACAGATCAGGGTTGTTGTTGTTGCAGAATTGGCTACAGCAGTATCAAGCGTACTGGGGTACCCAAGAGGAAACGCTGGAGAATTACATTGCCGGCATTAAAAGAGATCATAGAACATTAACCAAACTAAGAAGGAGGTACTAGCATGAAGAAATTTGTTCTCTTAGCCGTAGGGTACGAAACGCCCACCAAGAAGATCACGGATGCGTGGATGAAATGGTTCGGAGAGATAAAAGATCATGTCGTTGACAGCGGCAATCCGTTCGGGCCCGGGAAAGAAATTACAAAAGCGGGGATAAAAGATCTATCGCACGATAAGAATGCAGTAACGGGCTACACAATCATCAATGCGGAAAGCATGGATGAGGCCGTAAAAATCGCCAAAACCTGTCCGATGATCACCAGCATGAGAGTCTACGAAGCAATGTCTATGTAAACTTCGCTCTTGCCGCATACAACGTCCGCAGAATCGCGGTCCAGACAGTCCGGAAGGCAAGGCGGAACATGACCGGCTGGGTGGTCTGGGTCGTGATCCTCGAATTTCAACGGGATTGGGCTACCGCTCACCTGACATCCTAGGTCCAATTTGGGGTCCAAGGGAGTTTGTCCGACAAAGCCGTTTGGCGCTCGCTCGGCGCACTTTATTGGGCTTCCCCGTCCAGACGATGCGACCGTCCATCTTACCGTCTTGAGAGACACACAAGGCAACTTGATCTCCATCGTTGATGGATCTCGCTACAGTCTCCGCACGGCTTGGCCACGCGAGTAAGGCCTTCACCCTGAGCACCTACACTCACGCTCTCGATTCGGGCCAGGAGAAGGCCGCGGCCATCAGCAACCATTTGCTAACCGAAACTGGAGCCTCCAAATCGCGAAACGCCGCGACTGGCGCTGGGATTGTGGTGCCCCCAGCGGGATTCGAACCCGCGTTACCGGCTTGAAGGGCCGATGTCCTTGGCCAGCCTAGACGATGGGGGCGCTGGCGGATGGAACGGGATCACTGTAGCATACGGATTTGAACAGGGTCAAACAACGGGAGTCGGGATTGACAGACGAAGACGCGTTAACGAAGTGGCGCGCCGCCCACGCGGAGGCGCTGACATTGGCACAGCACCTCCGTGGCGCGGTCGCGGTTTTTCGCCGGTACGCGGGAGAACTGAAGTACCATCCGCAGTCCGGCGTGGAGGGGCACATTGGTCAGGACCTCCTCGATGCGGCCGCGCGCTTGCGCGAGCTGCTCAACGCCCTCAACGCCATCACGACACGCTGGGATGAAGAGACATCCTGGCTGCGCACGTGTGATGCGCAGATGCCGATTGAGGAGATCCAACAGGGCCACGCCGCAGCCCGGGAGGCTGCCCGTCTCACCCGCGCGGCGATGCAGATCTTTGAACAAGCCGTCCTCCATCCGGAGACCGCCGCGTTGGACGCGCCCTATGGGCACAGCGCCCCGCGGCGTGTGCACCCCGGTGCCCAGTGCACGTGGGTCGCCGAGCGGGCCGAGGGTCTTGCCACTGAGCTCTCGTCGGTAACGCTGCGCAAGGAGACTTTATTACTGGCCTGGCAGACATCTTGATGAATGCGGCAGGGTAACTCTTCGGGCCCCCGCGTCCATGGAGTCAGTTAGCGTCAGTTGCGAGCGGCGGCAGCGGGCGAAAATCGTAACAGCGGTAGACAGAAAACCGCCGGACGACCTGTCCGTTATAGGTGACCTCGAAAGCAGACAAGCGCTGAACCTCCCCACACACGCGATCCAGAGGGATAGGTAGGGTTACCGCGTCGGTCGTGAAGATCGCGTTCCAGCCCGCGAAGGTTTCGGGAGCGCGGCGTATGCCGATGGCGTCCCGGAGATTCAGTGTCGTCACCAGCACCCGTCCCCGCGTGTGGTATTCGATCTGAGCGGCACCCTGGTAGCTCGGGGTGAACAAGAAGACCCCTCGGCTAGAGGGCGTCGCGTGGATATCGGCTTCTAACCGCGCGGCGATCTGATCCCATCCCCAAAGTTCTCCCGCAAGCGAGGGAGTTGGCCGGAGAGGGAACGCGTGAAGGGCAACGATGATGAGGATGTTGAGTGCCAGCGCTACGCCGACCACCACGCGCCAGGTTCGGCGGGCGCGCAGCTCAGTCCACAATGCCGCTGCGGGGATCAGGGCGACCAGATACCCTGGCCCCGCCCAGTGTGGTTTGGAAATGCCTTGGAGGCTTCCGATCCAGGTCAGCGCAATTATGGGAATCCCGGCCCAGGCCGCTAAGGCAAATCGCGCATCCCCCCGGCGTTCTCGCCCCGCTGCTGCAGCGAGGGCGAGGAGAAGCAAGACGAGCGCGACGGGTCCGTAGTAGCCTAGTTGTGCGACCGTGTAGGAGAGCGCATTGAGCCCCCAAGATCCCAGCACCGTCCACGGAGCGGGATCGCTGCTCTTTCTGAACAGGACCCAATGGTGTTGGGTGTTCCACACGATGAGAGGTAAAACGACAACGAAGGCCGCTATCGCAGCGAGGTACGGCTCCGGCCGCCGCAGCCATCGCCGATGAACAGGTGAGGTGAGCAAGAACGCAGGCAGCGCGAAGGCAAGAAACGCGGCGGGGAGTTTGCTCATCAAGGCAAGGCCCAGTGCCAGTCCGGTGCCCAGCCACGCCCGCATGTGGCCTGAGGTCAGTGCCTGCCAGAAACACCATAGGGTCAAGATCCAAAAGAACCCCAATGGCGCATCAGGAGCTGCAAAGACCGCGCTCAGAGACAGGACGGGTATAAGCTGAGACCAGATCGCCGCCGCGGCGCCAGCGGCCGGGTTAAACATCCTCCGGACGAGATCCCCCAGCAGCACTGATGTCCCAAGCGCCAACACCGTCGGTCCCAAACGGATTCCCAACGAGGTATCCCCGACGAGCGCTGTCGTCGCTCGCACGACATAGGCGATCATCGGAGGGTGGTCAGGATACCCCCATGCCAGGTGTTGCGCCCAGGTCCAGTAGTAGGCCTCATCATCCAGCGGCGGATAGAAGGCAGCAACGGTCAGCCGGACCACGCTAATCAGACCCAGCACCACTAAGACCCGGCGAGAGGAGCTAAACACGGGATCGGTCCGGTTCCAAATGGTGGCGGGCCAGCTGGAAGATGCGATCAAGCATGCCTTCAGTCAGGCGGCCGGTCTGGGTGTTCTGCCGGCTGGGATGGTAGGAGGCAATGATGACCAGGGGGACAGGTGAGGTGCCCAGGCGATAAGCGGCACCGTGACAGAATTTGGGTCGAGGACGAGGTAGGGCAGCGCCGGACTCCTGCGCGAGTCGCAGAAATGCGGCAAACGCAATCTGTCCCAGCGCAACGACGACGCGCACGCGACGGAGCAGAGTCAACTCCTGGCGCAGATACCCTGAGCAGGTGGCGAGTTCCCGCCGCGTGGGTCGGTTATCCGGCGGCGCGCAACGCACGGCCGCAGTGATGTACGCATTTCGCAATATCAGGCCGTCGTCCCGGCGTTCTGAGGTCGGCTGCGAGGCGAAGTCCGCGCGGTACAGCGCACGCATCAGCCAGCGTCCCGAACTGTCGCCGGTGAACATTCGGCCCGTGCGATTGCCGCCGTGCGCAGCAGGAGCCAGTCCAAGGATGAGCAGCTCGGCGTGCGGATCCCCCACGCCGGGGAGGGGTCGCCCCCAGTAGTCCCACTCAGAGAACTCGCGTTTCTTATCACGCGCGACCTGCTCGCGGTACCGGACTAAGCGCGGACACTTGCGGCAGGCGATGATGGTCGCAGTAAGTTGTTCGAGCGCAGACCCCATAGTTGCCGAATGCAGTTTACCGCAGGTCGAGAGTAGTATGGTAGAGCATGACTGTCATTGTCGCGTACGATCCGGACTGGCCGGCTCTCTTCGAAGAGGAGAGGACTCGTCTGCTTGCGAGCACCGGTACGTTGCTCGCGGCGATTGAGCATGTCGGCAGTACAGCGGTTCCTGGCCTTGCCGCCAACCCGATCATCGACATCATGGGGGGAGTGCGAGAGCTGGGGGAGGTCACACGCTATGTCGCTCCCCTAGAGGGAATCGAATACGAATACGTGCCGCAGTATGAAGCGTACATTCCCGAACGGCGATACTTCCGGAAGCCCAGGACCGGGCAAGGTCCCCAGACCCATCATCTGCACATCGTTGAGCTGACCAGCGCCTTCTGGCACCGTCACCTTCTGTTCCGCGAGTACCTAAGGACGCACCCCGTGGCGCTCCGCGAGTATGCTGATTTGAAACGGCGCCTCGCCGCGGAGTACGGTCAGGACGGACGAGGATATTCCGATGCCAAGAGACCATTCATCGAATCGATTCTGAAGCGTGCGGAAGGGAACGTGGCGGATACGGCTTCGGGCCCTTCCTCGACGGGACGTCCGTCTGGCGGTTCATAGTATAATGTCTCTGCGGCGGGCGGTTAGCTCAGTGGTTAGAGCGCATGCTTCACACGCATGAGGTCGCAGGTTCAAGTCCTGCACCGCCCACCAAGACAAACCCCGCATCCAGGAAAGCATTTCGCTATTTCGTTACAGTCCGTACGGACTATGAGTAGTCTCCTATGCAGGCAATCTACAGCCAATCGAGTCGGTCAAAACCGGCCCGTCTCGCGGTCGATGGTACAGGGTGCTCATCGCTCAGGGTATCCGCGCTGCGCACTGTAGCGGGACTGCCTGTGTGTCCTGGGAATTGGCGAGGGGTCCTCTGCGACGGAGGCCCTCAGGGAGTCGAACCCCGCGGACTAAGAGTCCGGTCCCAGCCGAGGTCACGGCTCGGGCTCTTTCCGTCCTCAGCCGTCTTCTTTCGGAGCTTAGCAGTACCGGAATAACCTAGTCACCGGAACGTTGTGTTTTAGGTGACCGCAGGAATCGTCTGGAGCAATCCCTTACTCATAGAGGAATCTATGGATGGACCGTTCCGATTGGCTGCTCGCGACGGTTACCGCGTCTCTCGATTCGCCAGCCATAGCGGGAGAAGAAG
>DATGVF010000150.1:0-7758 GCA_035300645.1 bacterium | reverse complement strand
ACGACCCCGGATGTCCCTGTCCCCTTCAGCCGGCCATTGGAGCGCGCGGTGATCCCTCAGGCGTCGACGATCGTGGATGCGGTGCGGTCTCTGGTGGGCCGCTCTCGCTAGCCGCTGATGCCCAGGGCGCGAAGGATGCGGTCACACAGCGTCATGGTCTGCACGTTATCGGCGGCAGACGGCTGCGGGGGTGTCTTGGAGTGCAGGCAGTCGAAGAAGTGCTGCACCTCGCCCACGTACCCGTTGAGGTAGAGAGCCTGGGATCCCCCTGCAGATGCCGTGTGCACCGAGGTCAGCACCCGGTCTTCTTCATCCAGTGTCTGCCAGTGTGGACGGATCGTGGAGGTGGGGCGGTCGACATGGCTGATGACGCGGACCATGTTCTCCGCGCGCACGAACCCGTTCACCCCGGTGATAGTCAGCTCCTCATAGTGGCGCCCCCACGCGGGGACGCCGCCGAAAAACACCGTCCCGATGCGGCCGCCATCAAAACGCAGACTGACAAGCTGGATGACCTGCGTGCCCCGGGAGTTGCGCATCCCCACGACGTCGAGCACTTCGCCGAACAGATACCGGCAGAGGTCCACGTAGTGGATGGCGCCAGTTTGAAGATACCACGCGTCCTCCCAGCCCGCCCGGGATCCGATGGCGAACATGCCGTATAGCGACAGCCGCTCGCCAAACGCTGCATCCTGGGCCGCCCGGCGCATCTCCTGATAGGCAGGGGCGAAACGCTTCATGAACCCGACCATCACGAACACCCCCGCCCCGGCCGCCAGATCGGCGATGGTGGCGGCCTCGCGGGAGTTCAGTCCGAGGGGTTTCTCGACGAACACGTGCCGTCGCGCGCGCAGGACCTCGGCGGCTACTGATGCCTGTTCCGCTTCAGGGGTGGACACGAACACGGCATCCAGGTCACTGGCGACCAGATCGGCCACGCGATCGTAGGCCCGCTTCACCCCAAACTGCGCAGCCGTCGCCTGCGCCCGCTCAAGGTGGCGCGCGCAGACCGCCACGATCTGTCCCCCCGCCAGGCGGATGGCGGGGTAGAGATTGGCGGTGGCGTGACGGCCACAGCCGATGAATCCGATGCGTAGGGGGTCCATTCGTCGCGTGCCATCCGTACAGGTTGGCCTGGACGCCGGGAGGTTCCTGTTGCTGAACGCTACGGTCTCACGCCGCGAGGCCAGGGAAGATGCATCGGCGTCCGAAAGTAGAAGGGCGGAAAGGGTATCTGGAGGCAGTTGGATGCTTACATTCACTAATCGATTGGGGCGACATATTAACCGTCGCCTTCGCACGGAAACAATCATCTGGCTCACGACGGTCGATGCGCACAATACGCCCCAACCTAGGCCGGTTTGGTTTCACTGGGACGGTCGAACGGTTTTGATTTTCAGTGAAAGAAACAAGGCCAAGTTGCGGCACATTGCGCAGAACCCGAGAGTGGCCTTGAGCTTCAATACAGATAAAGACGGCGATGACGTTGGCGTCTTGATTGGTGACGCGGTCATTTTAGGAGAACCGCCGCCGGCGACAAGAATTCAAGTTTACATGCGGAAGTACAAGGAGGGGATAAAGGACATCGGCTTGACGGCGCCGCAGCTCAGAGAAAGCTTCGCCATCCCCATCCTCGTGACTCCGACAGCGATGCGGGGTTTGTAGCGAACCACCATGAAACCACAAGTCAAAGTCCCCCCACGGTTTGCGGGGGCCCGCGTCAAACGCATCGAGGATCCTCATCTCTTGGTGGGCCGTGGGACGTTTGTCGACGACCTGACTCCCTCTGGATGTTGGCACGTCGTCGTGGTGCGCAGCCCGCATGCCCACGCCCGCATCCGGCGCATCCGCAGCGCCAGCAAGTCAGTCGTGACCGCACGCGATCTCGGCTCGAGTGTCTATCTCCCGGCCGAAGCCGAGGAAAAGGAATTTGCCCGACATCCAGTCCTCGCCCGGGACCTCGTTCACTATGTGGGTCAGCCCGTCGCCGCCGTCTATGCACAGACTCTCACCCGAGCCTATGACATCGCTGCTGGCGTCCAGGTGGACTACGAGCCTCTGCCCGCGGTGGTGGATCCCGTAGCCGCGCAGGCCCGCGATAGCGTCGTGCTCCACAAGAAGCTGCACAGCAATATCGTCCATCGCGAACGGTGGACGCGCGGCAAGGTCGCCCAGGCCTTCCGGGACGCGGCGGTGACGATGTCGGAGCGTATCGTGCATCAGCGCCTCGCCGCCGTGTCCTTGGAAGGGCGGGCGGTGCTGGCGGTTCCTCCCCAGCGAGGCGAGCGGACGCTGACAGTATGGTCCTCGACGCAGATGCCGCATGGGCTGCGGGATGCGGTAAAGGACCGGGTCGCGCGTGGCGTCAATGTCCGCGTAATCGCCCCGGATGTCGGGGGCGGTTTTGGCGCGAAGGGCTCCATCTACGCGGAGGAGCTCCTCGTCCCCCTACTCGCCCTGAAGCTCGGCAGGCCGCTGAAATGGGTCGAGAGTCGCCGCGAGCATATGATGACGATCTGCCACGGCCGCAGCCAGTTCGCGGATGTGGCCCTCGCAGCGTCAGCTGACGGGAGGATCGTGGGATTGCGCCTCCACGTGGTGGCCGATGTCGGAGCGTATCTCATGGCAGCGACCGCGTTTATCCCTCCTCTGACACTCGAGATGGCAACCGGCCCCTACGATATCCGTAGCGCGGAAGCGTCCTTGGTCGAGGTCTACACGAACAAAGTTCCCACCGGTCCGTATCGAGGTGCCGGCAGACCGGAGGCCGCGTTTTACCTGGAACGGGCCCTGGACATCTTGGCCCACGACATGGGGCTGGATCCCGCCGAGATCCGTCGGCGCAATTTCATCCCCGCGGATTCTTTCCCGTACCGCGCGCTTTCGGGCGCCTCGTACGACAGCGGAAACTATGTCCGGGCTCTTGACCGCGCGCTGGAGTCTTCGGGCTATGCGCATTGGCGGCAACAGCAGTCCCAGGGTCGTGCTGAAGGGCGCTACATCGGCATCGGCCTGTCCAGCTACGTGGAGACGTGTACGTATGGTGCAGACGCGTCTCGCGTCGTTGTGGACGGGGGCGGGAAGGTGACCGTCTACAGCGGAACCTCCCCGCATGGCCAGGGGGGCGCGACCGGGTTCGCGCAGATCGTGGCGGATGCCCTTGGCGTGGACATTGCGCAGATCACGGTGATCACCGGCGATACGGCCGCGGTGCCCGAGGGCGAAGGGACGGCGGGTAGCCGCACGCTCGTCGTGGGAGGATCAGCGGTGTTCCGAGCGGCCCAGGTCGTGCGCCAAAAAATCTTCGATCGTGCGGCCAAGCGCCTCGAGGCATCTGTGGCGGATCTGGTCTTAACCGGCGGCCGTGTCCATGTCGCGGGCGTGCCGGGACGCGGGCTGACGCTGGCCGCGCTGGTCGGCACGACGCCGCTGGCCGGATCAGGACGTTACACCGTGAGGGGCGGCACCTATCCATTTGGAACACACGTGGCGATCGTCGAAGTCGATCCTGACACTGGTGCCGTGCAGTTCTTGGCCTACGTGGCCGTGGACGATTGCGGTGTGGTGATCAACCCGCTTTTAGTAGAAGGACAAGTCCACGGCGGCGTGGCGCAGGCGGTGGGGCAGGCCCTGTTCGAAGACGCCTACTACGACGAGACGGGGCAGCTCGTCAGCGGGTCCCTGGCCGACTATGCCATTCCTCATGCAAACCAAGTGCCCTCGATCCGGACGCTACGGACGGAGACGCCCTCCCCGCGCAACCCGCTAGGCGCTAAGGGTGTGGGAGAAGCGGGCACGATCGGCGCCACCCCCGCTGTGGTCAATGCCGTCCTCGATGCCCTCGCTCCCCTGCGCGTGCGGCATCTGGATATGCCTCTCGCCCCGGCGAAGATCTGGGCGGCCATACGGACGTGACGTCTCGCTGTATCAGGCTGGTGTGCTGGTGGATGGTTTATGACCACCGAGCCTAGCACGGCATTTCTGTTTGACCTGGACGGCACGCTCGTTGACAGCGTGTACCAACATGTGCTGGCCTGGCGTGAAGCGTTAGAGGCCGCCGGGATCCGGCTTGCGGTGTGGCGGATTCACAGGCGCATCGGGATGAGTGGGGGACTGTTCGTGCACGCCCTGTTACGGGAGACCGGGCATCAGTTGACCCCGCAGGACATGTCTCGGGTGCAGCAGATGCACCGCGAGTCCTTCGCCCGGATGGTCGGACAGGTGAGACCGCTACCCGGAGCCCAAGATCTGCTGGCGCATCTGACGCGGGCCGGCGTGCCGTGGGCGATCGCGACAAGTGGCCGGCGGGATACGGCCGAACAGGCGCTGCGGGTCCTGGGGCTAGATGGCTCCGCTCCCGTCGTCACTCGGGACGATGTGCGCCGGGCCAAACCCGATCCTGATCTGTTCCTTGCGGCCGCAGAGCGCGTGGGTGTGCCGATTGCCTCATCCGTGGTCGTCGGCGACAGTGTCTGGGATCTGCTCGCTGCGCGCCGCGCGGGGGCGCTGGGTGTCGGCCTCCAGTCGGGGGGGTACGGACTCGACGAGCTGGAACGCGCCGGCGCCTACCGTGTCTATGAGGACCCGGCCGACCTGCTCCGCCACCTCGACGAAGTCGGGGTCCGTGTGCCCGGCGGCTGAGGCAACCCGACAGCCCTGGGAATGGCCTTGTCGCTCAACGGTACGATGCGCCGGGCGCTGTTGGCCGCCTCCCGGAGTCCGCGCCTCAGTCGGTGGGTGCGCCGGTACGGACGATTCGCGGCTTATCGGTTTGTGGCCGGGGAGACGTTGGACGACTGCGTCCAAGTCCTCCGCCGGTTGAACGCCGCGGGGTTTAAGACCAATACGACGCTGCTCGGCGAAGGCGTGCGTGATGCTGCAACGGCCGCGTCCGTCACGGCTACGTACCGTCAGGTCCTCGATCGCTTGGCCTCTGAGAAATTGCGCACCAACCTGGCGATCAAGCTCACCCATCTAGGACTGGAAGCGAGCGAGGAGGTCGCCGCCCAGAATCTCACTTCTCTCGTGGCTCATGCCGGTCGTCTGGGCAACTTTGTGCGCGTTGACATGGAGGAATCCGCGCACGTGGATGCGACGCTGCGCCTCTACCGGCGACTGCGGGAGGTCGGGCACGACAATGTGGGGACAGTCCTGCAAGCCTATCTCTATCGCACCGAGGAAGATCTCCGCGCTCTCCTGCCGCTGCGACCCAATCTCCGTCTCGTGAAAGGGGCTTACTTAGAGCCCCCGGCCGTGGCGTTCCCGCGCAAAGCCGACGTGGACCGCAATTACGTGCACCTGATGGAGTCAATGTTGCAAGGGGGCGGGTGCACCGCGATTGCCACGCACGATGACCGCATCATCGATCACGCTATCCAGTATGTCGATCGCCACGGCATCGGGCGGACGCGCTTCGAGTTCCAGATGTTATACGGCGTGCGCCCCCGGCTGCAGCAGGACCTTGTCCGCCGGGGCTACACGGTGCTGGTCGCGACCCCGTTTGGCGCGGAGTGGTTTCCCTACTTCATGCGCCGGCTAGCCGAGCGGCCGGCTAACCTGTTGTTCGTTCTCCGCAACCTCCTCCGCCGCTAGGGAAACCCGAGAAGGCTCCGAGTCCGTTTCTCGCCCCCGAAAGGCGGCGTTTCTGAGGGAGGGTGTTCCAGCTGCGTGAGCACCTCTGCGGCCGTGTGGTTCCAGGAGAAGGCCGGAGGCGGGCCTGCGGCAGGCCCAGACGTGGTCTGGTTGTCTGTCGGCTGCGTCGGGCGGGCAAGATTTTAAGACAAGAGCGAGGACGCGAGGGAACCTATGCGACTTGTGATTTGGTTGGTGGTGCTGGGCTTGGTCGTCGGCGGCGTCCACTATGCGGCGACGAACCGGTACGAGTACCTCAATCAGGGGCAGACGCGCCGAGACCGCGTAACGGGCAAGGTCGAGGTCTGGGGGTGCGTCAGTCAGTTCCGTGGTACCGACACCGCCTACTTCCCGATGGCGGGAGATCCTCAAGATAAGTCGTGTACGCTATTCGGGTGGACAACGCAATAAATCGGTCGGCACCAACTGGGCATGGCGCAGCGGCTGCGCCATGCCGGCGCGTAGTAACCAAACCTCCGAAGAAGAATGTTAAGACCTGAACCCCGTTAGCGCGTCGAAACATCCACGTAGGAGCGGTCAAGGGCGGCAATCGACGGGCATCCGAGAAGCTTGAGGGTTCTCTCGAGATCGGCCCGCAAGATTTCTAGCGCCCGCGTGACGCCGGCCTCCCCGGCGGCCCCGAGACCGTACGCGTACGCGCGTCCTACCAGGACGGCCCGGGCACCGAGGCAGAGGGCTTTGACCACGTCGCCCCCGCGGCGAACGCCTCCATCCATCAGAACCACCGCTCTTCCATTTACTGCTGCGACGACTTCCGGCAAGACTCTCAGGGTGGCAGGCGCGCCGTCGAGCTGGCGCCCGCCGTGATTTGACACGACGACTCCCGCCGCACCCTCATCGATGGCTCGCCGGGCGTCATCGCCTGTGAGGATACCTTTGATCAGGATCGGACCCCGCCACACATCGCGGATCCAGGAGAGATCTTGCCAGGTCACGGCGGTGCGCGAGAGCGCGGACCGGGCATCATCCAGTAACATCGGCCCCCGGCCAGGGATCACGACGTTGGGTAACGTCGGCACGCCGCCATCGAGCAGGAAGTGGATCAGCCACCCCGGATGAGCGAGTAGCTGCGGCAGAAACGGAAGCTTGGACCACAGCGGTCCGTTCAGCAGCTCCAGTGTTCCATTGCGGATGTCGCGCTCCCGCATGCCCCCAATCGGCGTGTCCACGGTGACGACCAAGGCTGAGAATCCCGCAACCCGGGCGCGGGCGATGGCCTCCTCGGCGGCCTCACGACCCCCCACGATATAGAGCTGATACCACACCGGGCCGGCCGACGCCGCCTTGACGTCTTCCAGTCGATGGCCAGAAATCGTGGAGAGCGTATAGGCGGTACCGGCTTTCCCGGCGGCCCGCGCCGCCGCCACTTCGCCCGCGGGATGCATCAGACGACTGTAGCCAACGGGGGCGAGTACTACAGGCAACGCAAGATCGGAATTGAGCACACGAACGCCCAACGTGGCGGGGGAGAGCGGGACGGCCTGACGCGGCCGAAACGTCACGGCGTCAAATGCCAGGCGGTTCTCCCGCAGCGTCACTTCGCCTTCGGCACCGCCGTCGATATAGTCGAAGATAACCTTCGGCAGACGGCGCCGCGCTACAGACTGTAGATCTTCGATGTTCACCACGCGCGGCGATGCAACGGCGCGCGATGCGTGAGTCACTGGCACACTATATCCTCCAGGTCCTCTTTCCCCCACGTCATGGGGTCGGCGGCGAGCCCGACACGCTGAGGAGCCGCGTGGGCAAGACTCCTTCCAGATTCACACGGCCACGGAGCGAGCCCAGCAAAGTCTTCTCTCCGGTTCTTTGAGTCCTGGGGAGGACCTCTTTGGAATCATTAGGTCAGGGAGGCAGAGGCCCTGTCGCGGTCATTTTTCGGAGGTCAATGCAAGTAGCGCAGCGCGAGCCTTGCACGCGGACTATTGGCCTGAAACCTGCTACGCGCATGTGGATGTGCCAGGGGTCGTACTTGGGTCGACAGGAGGGAAGGAAGTCTTTGCTTGCGACGGAAAGGCTTCGACATGCCATTTGTCGATTGGGCGACTCGATCCTTTTACGTTGAAAGTGTCCTGGGGGCATTTGTGCTCTATGTGTTTTCGGTCG
>DATGVF010000149.1:0-6013 GCA_035300645.1 bacterium | reverse complement strand
GACCGTCAGCCGGCTGGAGACCTTGGCCACGCAGCAAGGGGTGGCTGTGTACCTCGGCGGATTCGGGAGCGACCTTCATGCCGCGGCCGCTGCGGTCGCGGAAAAGAACCGCATTCCGTATTGCGGGGTCGCCTTCGCCCTCCATGCGATTCACCAGCAAGGGTTCAAGTTTCTCTTTTCGCCCTTTATCAAGTCGCCGGATATCGCCATCGGCACGTACCGGTTCCTCAACGCCTCCGTGCCCGCCGAGCAGCGTCCCCGGAGCGTGGCCATCTTTGCCGAGCGCACCGACTGGGGTCGCGAACTGGCCCGATTGTGGACAACCCGGTCCGCGGAGTTCGGGTATCGCGTCGTCGTCGCGGAGGAGTACAGCGTTGGGGCGCGCGACTTTTCGGACATCATCTTGCGGGCGAAGGCCGCCGGGGCCGACGCCGTGTTCTCCGTGCCCACACCCCCCGACGGGCTGGCGATGATCCGGCAGATGAAAGAGCTGGATTTCTCCCCCAAGGCTCTCGTGATGATCCGGGCGACCGACGCGGTGTCGTGGACGCAGGCCCTCGGCAAGGATGGGGATTATGTATTACTGGCGCCCGGCTGGCACCATGCCTTTACCTACCCCGGCGTTGCTGAGATCAACGCGAAGCATCAGCAGCGCTTTGGCCGGCCGGCCGATGTCCTCGTCGGTCCCAGCTATGCGTGTGTGCAGATCGTCGTCAACGCGATCGAACGGGCCGGCAGCCTCGACCCGGTGGCCATCCGGAATGCGATGGCCACCACGGATATGCAGACCGTGGAGGGTCCGGTGCGGTTCCGATCTGATGGGACCGGCATCGTGCCGTTTGTTTTGGTGCAGTGGCAGGGCGGGGCCCAGCAGCTCGTATGGCCCCAGGGGCCTGGCGCCGTCCCGTTCCAGTATCCAGCGCCTCCCTGGCGTGGGCGGTGATCGACTGGTCTGTGCGCCGCGGGGCTCGCTAGAGTCAGATAGTGCTCCTAGAGGTCGAGGGCCTCACCAAGAGGTTCGGCGGGCTGGTGGCCGTAAGCAAAGTCTCCTTTCACGTCGCGTCCGGAGAAGTCGTCGGCCTCTTGGGGCCGAATGGGTCGGGGAAGACGACCCTCCTCAACCTCATCGCAGGTGCCCTCCGTCCGGATGCGGGCCAGGTCCGTCTGGCCGACCAGGACATCACCGCCCTGCCGGCCAACACCCGCGCACGTCTCGGGATTGCGCGCACGTTTCAGTTAGTGCGGACGCTGCCCAAACTAACCGTCCTCGACAACGTCCTCGTCGGTCGGCTCTACGGGCACGAGGGGTCTGGTCTAGAGGCCGCTCGCGCTGAGAGCCTCCATCTCCTCGACGCGGTAGGACTGCGTGATAAAGCCCGCTCCCTTGCCTCTCAGCTGACGCTGACAGATCAGAAGCGGGTGGAACTCGCCCGCGCACTCGCGACACACCCGAAGGTACTGCTGCTGGATGAACCATTGGGGGGCCTCAATCCGACCGAAGTCGGGGCGGCGGTGGCCCTGCTGCGGCAACTTCAGACCAGCGGGGTCACGGTCGTGCTCATCGAGCATAACGTGCGGGCGGTCCGCGCTCTCTGTGATCGCCTGATCGTATTCAACTATGGCCAGACTGTCGTGGAGGGGGGGCCCGATGAAGTGCTCGCCCACCCCGCCGTCATCGAAGCGTATCTCGGAAAGTCGTCGGCGTCCAACCTCGCGGCCTTCTCGTGACATCCGTTCTTCTGCAGAACGCTGTGTTTGGACTGCTCCTCGGGGGCCTCTACGGGTTGGGAGCGGTGGGGCTGTCGCTTGTCTTCGGCGTGTTGGCCGTACTCAACGTGGCCCACGGCGAGCTCATCATGTTGGGCGGATATGTGAGTGTCTGGCTCTTCACTCTGTGGCGGGTCGACCCGTTCGTTTCTGTTCTCGTGGCTGGTCCGGCACTGTTTCTCGTCGGCGCTGTGTTGTTCCGGCTGTTCTTTCGGCGCTTGGTCTCTTTCGCTGAGGACGATCGGATCAAGACCTCGATCCTCATCGGATTCGGTCTGGCCCTTGTCCTGCAGACGCTGGCGATTCTCGCCTGGGGGGCCGACGAACGAGCGGTCACTCCACGCTACGCCGGCATGGTGATGACTGTGGGAAACGTCGTCGTACCGCTGTCCCGGTTGGGCGCGCTGGCGCTCGCGTTCCTGGTGCTCGGCGGCGTGCACCTGTTCCTCACCCGGACGCGGGTAGGGACGGCGCTGCGCGCCACCGCAGATGATGAGCAAGGCGCAGTTCTCGTAGGGATTCCTATCGGCACCGCGTATCTGAGAGCCTTTGCACTGGGAAGTGCGCTCGCCGGCGTGGCCGGGGCCTTGGTCAGCGTATCCGATGCCGTGAGTCCGGCGATCGGATTGCACTGGACGCTGAAGTCCTTGATTGTCATCGTCTTAGGCGGCATGGGCAACATCTTCGGGACGTTTGTGGCGGGCCTATTGTTAGGGCTTGCGGAGGCGACGAGCGGGTTCTTGTTGGGGAATGCCTACCGCGAGGTCGTAGGATTGATGCTGTTCTTACTGGTGCTCAGTGTTCGCCCTCGAGGACTGCTGACGCGGCCATGATCGGTCGACCCCGCGCGTGGCTGATGATTGCGCTAGGGCTCGGCGTGCTGGCCGCTCTCCCGCTGCTCAGCACGGGGGGCGTTCTCACGTGGGGATTCCAGGTGTTGCTCTATGTGGCGCTCGCGCAGAGCTGGAACGTGTTGGGCGGGTTCGGAGGACAGGTAAGCTTGGGCCACGCGGCGTTCTTTGGATTGGGCGCGGTGGTGACGCGGATGCTGTGGCTGTCGGGCCATCCGCTCGCAGTAGCGCTGTCAGCGGGGATGGTGGCAGCGACAATGGCGGGAGTCCTCATCGGTGCGCCCACCTTGAGATTGCGTGGGCCGTACTTTGCGATTGGCACGCTGGCCGTGGCGGAGATCCTGCGGATCACCGTTGGCAACGTGCTCCCCGAAGTCTCGACGCTCTCAGCCCCGGCGCTTGCCGGGTACACGCTGGTCCCCCGCTACCTCCTCGCGCTCATGGCGGCCGTTCTGTCGACCCTCGTCGCCTGGATGCTCACGCAGACGCGGTTTGGGTATGGGCTGGCGGTCGTACGCGACGATGAGGCTGTCGCCGAGGCCGTGGGGGTCAACGCCTTCCGTCACAAACTTGCAGTCTTCGTGTTGAGCAGCGCGCTGGTGGGCCTGACCGGGGGAGTCTTTGGCTATTACCACGTCAGCTTCTACCCGCAGTTTGCCTTCAGTCCTTTGTGGACGTTTGATGCGTTGTTAATCACCTTCTTCGGTGGAACGGGAACGGTGTGGGGGCCACCGTTCGCAGCGGCCGTGTATCTGTTGTTCCGCGAGGCGCTGGCGCTGCGTCTGGTCGAGTTACACGTGCTGGTCTTCGGGATCGTGTTCGTCTTGGTCGTGCTGGCGTTTCCCGGGGGCCTCGTCGCGGCGTGGCGTGCGTTTGGTCCCGGTCGCCTTCGGCAGACTCACGGCTCCTGACTTAACAGATACCGACCTCGAAGGAAACGAGGATTTCGAGGGCGTCCTCACAATTGCGTTTGGGGATGAATCTGTGGTCATCGATACGTTGAGCATGACGGCGAGTGCGGCCAGGATGATTCTTGAAGAATTGACCGTCGTTCTGAAATGGGCATGATCACTTAGACCACACCCGCTTGCGTCGGTGTTGTAATATCGAAGACGTTCGAGATACCTGTTGGGAAAGGGCGGTGCGGGATGCTGGCAGTGGAACGGTTGGCGCGCGGTCGACTGCACTACGGGTGGATCATCGCCGCCGTCACCTTCGTCACGCTGATCTCAGCGGCCGGGATCCGCTCGACGCCCGGCGTCTTGATCATCCCGCTGGAGAAAGAATTCGGCTGGAGCCGGGCGCTAATTTCGGCGGCGCTATCGGTCAACCTGTTGCTGTACGGGTTGATGGGGCCGTTTGCTGCCGCGTTCATGGACCGGTTCGGTGTCCGGCGTGTGATGGTCATCTCGCTCGGATTGCTGGCCGCGGGGGTTGGACTGACGACCACGATGCACACGTCGTGGCAGCTCGTACTGCTGTGGGGTGTTGTTGTCGGGCTCGGGACGGGCAGCACCGCGCTGGTCTTAGGCGCTTATATCGCTAACCGGTGGTTTGTGGAGCGGCGCGGACTGGTGATGGGAGTGCTGACCGCCAGCGCGGCTACCGGCCAGCTCATCTTCCTGCCGGTGCTCGCCTCCCTGGTCGTCGGCCACGGGTGGCGCATGGCGGTGCTCGTCGTCGCCGGCGCCGCGCTGCTCATGATCCCGCTCGTCGCCCTGTTCATGCGAAATGAGCCCAGCGACGTTGGGCTGCGTCCCTACGGCGCCGCGGTCGAGGCCCCCCAGGCGCCCCAGCTCCCAGTGGGAGGCAATCCCTTTGAGACCGCGCTATCTGCGCTCGGTCGCGGGGTCAAGTCGAGGGATTTCTGGCTGCTCGCGGGTAGCTTCTTCATCTGCGGCGCGAGCACCAACGGGTTGATCGGGACCCACCTCATTCCGGCGTCAATGGAACACGGCATTCCCGAGGTCACCGCGGCGAGCCTGGTGGCGACCATGGGCGTCTTTGACCTGGTCGGAACGACGCTCTCCGGCTGGCTGACCGATCGGTGGGACAGCCGGTACTTGCTGGTCTGGTACTACGGTCTCAGGGGCCTGTCACTGCTCTTCCTTCCCTATGCGTTAGGGACCCAATTCCTCGCACTCGCGGTCTTTGTTGTGTTCTACGGGCTCGATTGGATCGCCACCGTTCCGCCGACCGTCCGTCTGACCGCCGACATCTTCGGCAAACGCAACGTGGGCGTCATGTATGGCTGGATCGCGGCGTCCCACCAACTCGGGGCCGCCACCGCTGCGTTTGGGGCGGGGGCGGTGCGCACGTGGCTCGGAAGCTACCAGGTGGCGTTCATGACCTCCGGCCTGCTCTGCCTCATCGCGACCGGTCTGGTGATCCGAATCGGGCAGGCGTCGAAGGGCGATCTGGTGCGGCCGCGTCCGGCGGAGGCAGGGGTGTCGGTCTAATCGGAGGGTCTGCGCGCGGCCGTCTCTTCGTCGCCACGGTCGTCGCGCTGGGATGGTTCTTCGTTTGGCCGCCTGAGGTACTCGCCCACGCTCGTCTCATCCGCACCGATCCTCCCGATCCGTGCACGGCGCTCCCTCGTCCGCTCCAGCTGAGCTCCAGCGATCTACCATGCGAGATCGGCGTGGTGCTGCCACAGGCGCCGTCGGTCGTCCAACTGTACTTCAACGAACGCGTCGACCTCGTGGGGCGTGGCGTTCGCGTGGTAGCGCCGAGCGGGCGGCGCGTCGAGGGGCCGGCGCAACTCTCCGGCACATCGGTGTCGGTGCGAGTTGCCGCCTCCGAGCTCGGCACGTATCTCGTGATCTGGCGCGTCGTGGCCACGGATACCCACCCCGCGCAGGGGATGTTTGCGTTCAGCGTTGGCCGCTCCAGCAGGCCCCCGGACGGAGCGACCATCCCCCCCGGTGGCGGGGGATCACGACTGGGACTGGTCCTCGAGATGCTGGCCCGCGCGCTTCATTTTCTCGGATACGCGCTGAGCATCGGGGTGTTCGCGTTCCGACAGATGGTCCTCGTTCCGCTCGGCCTCACGGCCGATGCCCCCGCGGAGCGCCGAGTATGGCGGCTGATTGGCGCAGGCGTGATCGCGTTGCTACTTGCCGAGCCGTTCGCGCTGATGGCCCAGACCGTAAGTTTGAGCGGCGGCGCGACGGCGTGGTTCGACCTTGAGCTCGTGGGAGGGGTACTGGATTCGAGCTTCGGCCGCGTGCTGGCGCAGCGGTTAGGCGCGGCCGTCTTGCTCTGGGCGCTCGTCGGCGCCGCGCGCAACGCCCACGTCCGCGAAGGCCGGACGGCGTGGATCGTCCTTTTCCTCGGTGCTGCGGTGGCCGTGGTCGACGGGGAGGCGGCCCACGCCGGTGGGACCCGCCCGGTGT
>DATGVF010000148.1:0-4855 GCA_035300645.1 bacterium | reverse complement strand
CTCGGCTACACGTCGGCGCTGGCGGTCATCCAGCTCGTGGTCATCACGGTTGTCGCCCAGGTCTTCCTCCGGTACCAGAAGCGCGTAAGGGCGCGGATGGCGACATGAGGAGACGCCCGCCCGGTCGCCGGTTGCTGACCTTGGTGATCCTCATCGCGGCCCTCGCCGTCTTCTTGTTTCCGGTCGCGTGGATGTTCCTGACCTCGTTTAAGAGCAACCCGGAGTTTTTCGCCTATCCGCCTGTGTTCATCCCGAAGTCGTTCGCCCTCACCAACTACGTGGATGCCATGCGCTTCCCGCCCGACGGCCGCGGTGGGATACAGGGTGTTCAGGACAGCCTGATCATCTCGGTCGGCTCGATGGTGGCCTCCGTGCTGGTGGGCGCACCGGCCGCCTACTCCTTCGCACGGTTCCGCACGGGGGGCGAGAACCTCTCGTTCTGGGTTCTATCCACGCGCATGTTCCCGCCTGTGGCGTCGGCGTTACCGCTATTCTTGGTGTTCAAGGCGCTGCACCTCCTCGATACCCACTGGGCCCTGATCCTGGCGAACACGATCTTCAACCTGCCGTTTGTCATCTGGCTGCTCAAAGGGTTTTTTGAGGACCTGCCCGTGGAGTTGGAGGAGGCCGCGGTGATCGATGGCACGACTATCTTCGGGGCGTTCCGGCGCATCGCCCTGCCTCTCGTTGCGCCAGGCCTGGTCGTCACCGCGCTGTTCTCGTTCATCTTCACGTGGAACGAGTTTATGTTCGCGCTGTTGTTCACCCGCCGGGATGTGCGCACGCTGACGATCATCGTGCCGAGCCTCGTGGGCGGGCACGAGATCCTGTGGGGCCAGGTCGCCGCGGTGGGGGTCGTGGCGATCATCCCCAACGTCCTCCTCGCCCTGCTCTTGCAGCGCTTCCTGGTCCGCGGCCTGACGCTGGGGGCGGTCAAGGGCTGACGTAGAACGGCCCGTGAAGTCCTGATGTCGGGGCGTGCTGTGCGGGAGCGCCGCGGTGGATTGCTGGCCGACAGGAGGGGGCTCGATGGTGAAGCTGGTCGCCTTTCTCAAGCGCAAGCCGGGGATGAGCAGGGAGCAGTTTGCCCGGCGCTGGGTCGAGTCGCACGCGAAAATGGCCGCGCAGCTGCCGGGACTGCGCGGGTACCGCATCAACATCGCCACCGCGTTCCAGCCGGAGGGGACCGGTCCCGAACCGATCTACGATGGGACAGCGGAGCTGTGGTGGGACAGCATCGACGCGATGGAGGCGGCGTTCGCGACAGACCTGGGGCAGCGCGCTGGCGCCGATGCTGATGAGTTTGCCGCGGTCCGCATCCACCTGTATATGACTGAGCACGTGATCGTCAAGGGCCCATGACGCCGGGCGGTCCGATGAACGCCGGCCCAAAGATCTGCGTCGTCGGGTCGTCCAACATCGACCTGATCTCCCGCGTTCCCCGCCTCCCCAGGCTGGGCGAGACCCTCGTGGGGCACTCCTTCCACCTGGGCTACGGTGGCAAGGGAGCCAACCAGGCGGTGATGGCGGCAAAGCTCGGCGCGCGGGTGACCATGGTCACACGGGTCGGGCGGGACGTCTTTGGCGAGGGGACGCTGCAAAACTACCGGGAGCAGGGTATCGACACCACCTACCTGCGGTTCGACGACGAACGCTTTTCCGGCGTGGCTCCAATCTTCGTGGACGACTCCGCGCAAAACGTGATCGTCATTATCCCGGGGGCGAATCTGGGGTTATCCCCTGCTGACGTGCAGGACGCCGCCCCGGCTCTCCGGGCTGCGGACGTGGTGGTCTGCCAGCTCGAGGTGCCGGTAGAGACGACGCTCGAGGCGTTCCGGATCGCCAAATCCGCGGATGTGCGGACTATCCTCAACCCCGCCCCGGCGGCGCCATTGCCGGACGAGCTGCTGCGTCTTACGGATCTGTGCGTGCCGAACGAACCGGAAGCCGAGACGCTCACCGGACTCGCCGTGAGAACCGGTGAGGAGGTCGAAGCGGCGGCCCGGGCCCTCAGGCTGCGCGGCCCGCGGGCGGTGATCATCACCCTGGGGGAGCGGGGCGCTCTGTTCGCGGACGCAGGGATGGTGGAGTACGTCCCGCCGATCCGGGTCAACGCGGTGGACCCCACCGGCGCCGGTGACGCGTTCATCGGGAGCCTGGCCGTCTTCTGGGCGGAGGGGCTGTTAGTTCGGGAAGCGATTCGGCGGGCCAATGCGGTGGCGGCGTTTTCAGTGACACGCATCGGCACACAGGTGTCGTTTCCTACACGGTCTGCCTCCGATGCGTTTCTCGCGCAGCAGGGGATCGTCTAGGTACCATTGTTCACATGTGGCGCGCCCGGCGGGAACGTGGGGTACCCCAGACCAAAGAGGTCGTTGCATCCCCCATACAGGAGGTGGTAGGAGTGGACGATCAGGCGGTAAGAAAGCCCCTGCTCACCCCTCTAGAACCCGCATCTAACGCGGGGGGTCATGGCCGAAAGGAACAGATGCCTCCTAAGCCCCAGGTCGGGGTTCGATTCCCTCCGGGCCCGCCAAATTTGGCGCAGGATCTCGCCGGCATCTCTGCCATCAGCGCTCCTGCATTGATCGCTTGTGCCGCGAGCCTACACCCCTCAAAGGAGTAACCAACGGATGACCAACTACAAGCAGCAAGTCGTCGCCCTCCTCAAGAGTATCGAGACGGGGGATAGCAAGCCGCTCGCCTACATCAACCGCAACAAATATATTCAACATAACCTCGCCACTGGCGATGGCTTGGCCGGATTTAGCGCCGCCTTGCAATCTCTTCCTAAGGGATCAGCTAGAGCCAATACGGTGCGTGTTTTTGAGGATGGCAATTTCGTCTTTGCCCATACTGAGTACAACTTCTTCGGCCCGAAGGTGGGCTTCGATATTTTTCGTTTTGAAGAGGGAAAGATCGTCGAGCATTGGGACAACCTGCAAGAAACAGCCGCGAAGCCGAGTCCCAGCGGCCACACGATGACCGATGGCCCGACGAAGGCGTCCGATCTCGACAAGACCGACGCCAATAAGACTCTGATGCAAACCTACATGGATGACCTTCTCCATGGCCGAAGGGAGACATTCGCGAGCTACTTTGACGGCAACAACTACATTCAGCACAGCCCGTTGGTTGCTGATAACCTGACCGGCCTATTTGCGGGGCTGCAGGCCCTGGCCAAGCAGGGCTTGGCAGTGAAGTACGAGCGGGTTCACAAAGTGCTCGGGGAAGGCACCTTCGTACTTGTCATAGCCGAAGGCAGCTTTGGAAATCGCCCCTCGTCGTATTACGATTTATACCGGATTCAGAACGGAAAAATCGCTGAGCACTGGGACACGATAGAACCAATTCCGCCGCGCGCTGAGTGGAAGAATTCGAACGGAAAGTTTTGACCCAGTTCAGCCAGTAGCTGGTGGTTAGGGAGCAAGCTTACGCGACCGTCTGGCTTATCAGGGAGCTAACTCAGCGCAGCTTGACGTCCGGGGCCTTGAGGGTCGCCCCCGTCTCATCGAGGATCCCGATCTTCGTCTGAATAGTCGCTCGGCTGGCGACAAAGAGATCGTCGCGGTGAATCGCAAGAAAGCGATAACCCAGAAGGGGCTTGAGCCGCGCGACGGCCGCGGGGATGTCGTCCGCAGAGGGTGCCACGATGATCACGCCCCCCGACGTGCGCACATCAACTTGGCCCGTGGGATCGGGGGTGCCCTGGAGTCGCTGGCAGAGACGGTCGATCAGTTCCTGGCGGGTGAGCCTGGGCATTGTACGCTCCTACACCTGAGGAGAACCGGCTCTGCGCTGGTCCCCCTGGGCCTCCGCGACGAGCTCCAGCAGCGGATGCTGAGGCGGCAAGCTTGCGAGCTGCATGAGCGTGGCGCGCCATCCTTGTCGTTCGACGGCTTGTCCGAGTTGCACTGCAGACGGATCGTCTGGCGCGCGATACGCCAGAGCAGCGGCAATCGCTGTCGCGAGGCCGCGAGCGGGCAGTCCCGCATCGACGGCGACCCGGGCGGGGCCGCACAGCCGATCGCCAGCGCCCAGTTTGCGGAGCGGGTCCCGCGCCACCCGGGCAATGGGGTCGCTCAGCCGCGGGTCGCGGAATCGGGCGAGGCTCCGGCTGGCATATTCTGTCAACTCCTCGCGCGAAAAGACCGGGTGAAGATGCTGGAGCGCCGCGGCGCTTTCGGCCGCGGCCCCCTCCACGATCCGCTGGATCACAGGATCCCGCATTGCTTCATCAATGCGCCGGTACCCGCGTTGGGCACCCAAGTATGCCACCGCAGCGTGCAGACCATTGACCAACCACAGCTTGCGTACGCGATACGGTTCTAGGTCCTCGACAAACATTACGCCGTCGATCCGGGGGACCGGACCGACCCAGCCGCCGCGCGCGACGAGGAATTCAAACGATTCTTCCACCGTCACTGCAAACGGCTGCTGCGGATCGGTCGACCCCGTCACAATGCGATCGACGACGCAGTCAGGGAATCCCGCCCAGGCAGGCACGGCCCAGGTCGTTTGGCCCTCCACGAGCGAGCGGAGCCGCGTCGAGTTACCTGTCAGGTTCTCGCAGGCGATGACGTTGACCGCCGCCGCCAGATGGCGGCGCAGGCCATCCCGAATCGGTTCGGCCACAGCCGGCAGGACCCCGGGCCCGACCGCGGTCGTCACCAGGTCCGCGCCAGCAACCGCACCCACAACAGTTTCGACGTCCGCCGCATGCACCGCCCGCACCCCGTCGATGGTTTCCACGCGTTCGCCTTCACGTGTGAGAATCCGAACTGGATACCGGCCTAGAATGTTTAACTGACGGACGACGTCATCAACGACGTCCACAAAGGTAACATCATAGCCG
>DATGVF010000147.1:0-4009 GCA_035300645.1 bacterium | reverse complement strand
TGGAGGATGCGAAAGACGCGTTGCGCCGGAATGTGCACCCCCGGCTCCTCTTGGAGACGCTCTTTTTGCGGATGGCGCCGCCGACCGAGCCGACCGCCGGTCGCCGGTCCTAGATCCCCATCGGGCCGAGTGGTCCCGCCGGAGAGTCCCCCCTTCATGTCTAACGGTACGGGCACGACTCCCGCCATCGACACGACGCGCCTCACGCGCCACTTTGGACCGCTGGTCGCCGTGGATGCGGTGACCATCGCGGTCCCGGCGTCGACCATCTTCGGGCTCCTCGGCCCGAACGGGGCCGGCAAGAGCACCACGATCAAAATGCTCACGACGCTGTTGGTGCCGACTTCAGGGACGGCGCACGTCGCGGGGGCCGACATCGTGCGGGATGCCCCGCGGGTGCGGGAGCGAATTGGCTATATCCCGCAGATGTTATCGGCCGATGGCGAGCTGAGCGGTTTTGAAAACCTCTTAATCTCGGCCAAGCTCCATCATGTCGCATCCGCCGAGCGCCAGACGCGGATCGACCAGGCTCTGGCCTTCATGGGGTTGACCGAGGCGTCTTCCGCACTCGTCCGCACGTACTCGGGCGGCATGATTCGCCGGCTCGAGATTGCCCAGGCCATGCTCCACCGTCCTGCCGTTCTATTCTTAGACGAGCCCACAGTGGGACTCGACCCCGTGGCCCGGCGCGTCGTCCGGGATCACATCCGCGAGGTCCGGGGGGAGTTTGGGACCACGGTCGTGATGACCACTCACGACATGGATGAAGCCGATGAGATGTGCGATACACTCGCGATCATGCACCACGGACGCGTGAGTGCAATCGGCAGTCCCGCTTCCCTTAAGGCCAGCGTCGGGCCAGAGGCGACGCTGGACGACGTGTTCATCCACTTTTCCGGTAGCACGCTAGATGAGGGAGGGGGATACCGCGATGTTGTCCGCACCCGCCGCACGGCCCGGCGTCTGGGCTAACGCAGGCGCCGCGGTCCAGTTCTTCGGCGATACGCTGACGATCGCTGAAGCCGACTGGCGCAAATTACGCCACGATCCCGTGGAATTACTCGTGCGTGCCGTGCAGCCGGCACTGTGGCTGGTCGTATTCGGCCAAGTCTTTGGCCACATTCGTGGGATCCCCACCGGGGCTATCAGTTACCGCGATTTCTTGACGCCGGGGGTGCTGGCGCAAAGTGGTTTGTTCGTCGCGATTTTCTATGGGATCTCCGCAATCTGGGAGCGGGACTTGGGCGTGCTGCAGAAGTACATGGCGAGTCCCGTCTCCCGTGTCGCCCTCGTCCTAGGTAAGGGGCTATCAGCGGGTGTGCGGGGTGTGTCGCAGGGCGTGATCGTCTTTCTGCTGTCGATCTTGCTAGGCGTAGATCTGCGGTTTGAGCTCGGGGCGATGGTGGGGGTCTTCGCTGCGGTCGTCTTGGCCTCGGCGGTGTTTGCCACGCTATCTTTGATCGTGTCCTGCCTGGTGAAAACACGAGAGCGAATGATGGGCATCGGCCAGGTGCTCACGATGCCGCTCTTTTTTGCCAGCAACGCGATCTATCCGGTCGATCTGATGCCGGGCTGGTTGCGCGTGATTTCCGCGATTAACCCCCTCACGTATCAGGTGGATGCGCTGCGGGCGCTCATGATTCAGGGGGGCACGAGCGTGCACGGTCTGGGGGTTGATTTTGCGGTGCTCGCGGGTTTCCTCGCGCTGTTCGTGGCGATCGGGAGCCGGCTCTATCCTTCGTTAGTGGCCTGATCGCGCCCGTTGGCGTCGGGGCTTGCCTGCCAGGCGGAGTTTCTTGAGCAGACGCAGGTTCCGTCCATCAGGGCCGTGGTGGTCGAACCCCGGTGTCTCGATGAACCCGGGGAGGCGGCGCAGTCGCAGATGATTCACCAGTGTGGCGAAGCCGGCGCGCCCGATGCGCCCCTGCCCGATGTTGGCATGACGGTCCAATCGCGAGCCGAGTGTTCCCTGCGAATCATTTAAGTGGAACGCGTGTAGGCGTGCTAACCCCACGGTGCGATTGAACTCCCGGAGCATCGCGCCGAGGCCGTCCCCCGTGCGCAGGTCCCATCCGGCGGCAAACAGGTGGCAGGAATCCAGACACACGCCCACACGCGGATGGTCGTGCACGGCCTGGAGGACATCCCGCAGTTGCTCAAACGTGCCGCCGACTTGTCCGCCGGCGCCCACACTGTGTTCCAGGAGAATCATGGCCCGGTCGGTGGCCTCAAGCGCCACGCCCAGCGCTGCGGCGACGCGAGGGAGGGCATCCGGCCACGGGTGAGTTCCGCGGCTGCCCAGGTGGGTGATCGCCGCCTTCCCGCCGAGCCGGTCCATGACGCGCAGCGCGTAGATCAGCGCGGCGGTCGACCGCGCATGCAGCTGCGGGTCGGCAGACGCGAGGTTAATGAGATAGGCCGTATGCGCCACCAGCGGGTCGAGTCCCGCGTCCCGGCGCTTCGCGACGAAGAGGTCGAAGTCGTGCTCGGAGTAGTGGACTTCGCGCCACTGCCGCGGGCTGCCCACGAAGATCTGCAGGCACTCGCAGCCGATCGCCACGGCGCGGTCAACCGCCAAGTGCAGCGCACCGCGGATGCTGACGTGCGCACCGAACTTCATGCGGATCGAATCTGGGCCTCGATGTTTTGCGGGCGCGGAAAGTCGCCCTCGGTGGTTCGACAGATGACCCACCGTGACCTACGACGCCAGGGCAGCATGGACTCCAGGGCTGCGGGCCGAGGTTGTAAAATACTCCACGACACCGTCACATACTAGGTCGTACAGGAGATGGCGATGAGCGAACGCTGGGGATTTACGACCAAGGCGATCCATGGCGGGAAGATGCCCGATACGCACAAATCGGTCGCCCCGCCCATCTATCAGACGGCAACCTACTACTACGACACGGCCGAAGAAGGAGCGCGCCTCGGTCAGGAGATTCCCCCCGGCTATGTATACACTCGTTGGGCCAACCCGACCACGCGCGCGCTCGAAGAGAAAATCGCCCTCCTGGAAGGGGGTGAGGACGCGCTGGCCACGGCGTCCGGAATGGCGGCGGTGTCGTGCGCCGTGCTGACGGTAGTGCGCCCCGGGGATCACGCGATTGCACCATCAGCCATCTACCAGGCCAGCTACCAATTATTCGCCGAAATGCTGCCGGGGTATCGGGTGGAGACCACGCTGCTACCGGACTCCAGTCTCCCGTCTTATGAGCGCGCGCTGCGGCCGAACACCAAGCTCGTGTTTATCGAAACCCCCACCAATCCTATGCTGGGGATCACCGACATCGAGAAAGTAGCCGCGTTGGCCCGTGCGCACGGCGCGACCACGATCGCGGACAACACCTGGGCCTCGCCCTACAATCAGACGCCGCTCGCTCACGGCGTGGACGTCGTGGTCCACAGCGCGACCAAGTACCTGGGCGGGCATCACGACGTCACGGCGGGCGTCATCACGGGAACGGCGGCGTTCATCAAGCGCGCGAAGAAGCAGGTGCGATTGCTCGGAACGACCATTGATCCCTTTGGAGCCTGGCTGGTGATCCGCGGGTTGGCCACGCTAGCGTTGCGGATGGAACGGCAGAATGCCAGCGCGCAGCGGCTCGCCGAGTATCTTGCCGCGCACCCGAAAGTGTCTGCCGTCCACTACCCCGGTCTGGCGTCCCACCCGGGCCACGCGGTCGCCCGGCGGCAGATGCGCGGGTTCGGGGGCATGTTGAGTTTCGAAGTGAAAGGCGGCTATGAAGCGAGCGTGCGCGCGTTTGAGGCGTTGCAGGTGGGCAAGCGTGCGACCAGTTTGGGCGGGGTGAGCACGTTAGTCTCTCACCCAGCCGGCATAAGCAGCGTGACCATTCCCAAAGAGGTCCGCGCGGCGGCGGGCATCGTCGAAGGACTCCTGCGCGTCAGCGTGGGGATCGAAGATCTCGATGACCTGCTCGCGGACTTTGATCGCGCTCTCCGGCGCGCCTAAGGGCCTCCAGTTTTCGTCGTACGGTGCCGATTCACCCAG
>DATGVF010000146.1:0-9419 GCA_035300645.1 bacterium | reverse complement strand
GGCGCTAGGCGCTAGCGTGCTTAACCGCCCAGACTTTGTAGCGTTCGACATTGATCCCTACTTGTTTCCCGACAACAAGCTCCCGCAGCGCAAAGGGGAGAAAGACCCCGACTACTCGCGCCGGGGCTTCGAGGCCGCGGTCGCGGCGGCGCGGCTGTTGCGCGGCGTGCTGACGCGTCTGAAACTCGACAGCTTCGTCAAGACGTCGGGCAAGACGGGCCTCCACGTTTTTGTGCCGATTGTGCGCCGGTACACGTTCGAGCAGACCCACGCCTTTGCCAAAACGGTCACGCAGCATTTGGAAAGCCTGTCTCCGAAGACGATCACGACCGCGTGGGCGGCGGAGCAGCGGGTCGGGAAAGTATTCCTCGACTACAATCAAAACAGGCGCGGGGCCACGCTCGCCAGCGCCTTCAGCGTACGGCCTACCCCCGAGGCGGGTGTGTCGTTCCCGATCTCCTGGAAGGAATTAGAAGGAGGACTGGACCCTCTTAAGTTCACGCTGAAGACCGTACCGAGCCTGATGCGCAAGCGCAAGGATCCGTGGCGGGACGTGCTGGCCAAACCTCAGTTGCTCGAAAAGCACCTGTAACTGGAGCCGCGGGACTCTAGAAGCTTGGCTCCGTCGTTGCCGCGCGGTGGTGCAGCGCTTCGGCCAGCTGACGTAGATAGGGTCGTGCGGCCGTGACGGCCCGGGCCCGGTGGCTGATGCGGTTCTTTACTGCTGGAGGGAGCTGCGCCATCGTCTTCCCATATGCGGGGACGACGAAGATGGGATCATAGCCGAAGCCATGCGCCCCGCGGGGCGCCGTGGCCAACTCCCCCTCGCACGTGCCTTCGAAGGTGCGCACCGTCCCGTCCGATGTCGCTACTGCGACCACGGCTCGATACCGTGCGGTCCGCGCGGGCGGCGCGACACCAGCGACCATTTTGAGGATCCGTGCATTGCGTTGGGCATCCGACGCCCCGTCCCCCAGAAACCGACGGGACTGCGGACCGGGCGCCCCCTGAAGCGCGTCGATCTCAATACCCGAGTCGTCGGCAATGGTCACCCGCTTCGTCAGGCGGGCGACGGTCAGCGCCTTGCTGATGGCATTCTCTGTGTATGTGAGTCCGTCTTCGGAGAGGTCGGCAATTTGGGGAAACGCGTCCAATGCGTAGACGCGCAGGGGCAAATCCCGCACTAACTCCAAAATCTCGCGGACTTTCGCAGGATTGTGCGTCGCCAGCACCACCTCCAAGACATCCGGAGATGGCGCAGACGAGCGTGCCGTCCCACGCCGACTGCGGCGGGGGGGACGCGCGGACTTCGGGCGCGCCTTGCGGGCCGCTCGGGCCACAGGATCAATGCTCCTCTCTGATTTTTTCCGCCGCGTTAGAGGGAAGTTTACCGCCTGACGACTGTGATAATGTCGGCGAGCGCTTGCTTCTGCTGAGCAATCAGCTGACGCACGCCGTGCTCCGCTAAGCCCAGGAGCTGTTGCATCTCCTCCCGGGAAAACGGCATCCCTTCCGCCGTCCCTTGCACTTCGACGATCCGAGCCCCCTCGGTGAGGACAACGTTCATATCGACGCGGGCACGGGAATCTTCGGCAAACGTGAGGTCGAGCACCGCCTGGCCCTCGACAAACCCAACACTTGTCGCCGCGAGAAACTCCCGCAGCGGCCACACGGTCAGCGCGCCGGTCGACCGCAACACGTGCAGCGCGTCAACGAGAGCCACAAACGCTCCGGTAATCGCGGCCGTCCGCGTCCCCCCGTCGGCCTGGATCACATCGCAGTCGATCCAGATGGTCCGCTCGCCGAGTTTCTCCAGATCCACCGCCGCCCGAAGCGACCGGCCCACTAGCCGCTGGATCTCCTGCACCCTGCCCCCCGGCCGGCCCACGTCGCGGGGATTGCGTTCTTGCGTGGCGCGGGGAAGCATGCCGTACTCCGCGCTGATCCACCCTTGCCCAGCGCCTCGAAGCCACGGAGGCACGCGCTCCTCAAGGCTCGCGGAGCACACCACCCGCGTGTCGCCTAACTCCAGCAGTGCTGATCCCTCGGCGTACTTGAGGTAGCGTCGAGTGATCTTCAGGGGTCGCAACTCGTCCGGGCGGCGACCGTCAGGCCGGGGCATGCACACTCACACCTCGTAGGCGAGGCCTTCTTCGACCAGCGCCACGTTGGCGAACTCCTTCGCGGCCGCAGCGTGGGTCTCCTGGAGTGCATACCGGGGGGTGAAGAAGTGGGTCAACAACAGCCGCTTCACATTGGCACGGCGCGCGGTCGCACCAGCCATGGTGCCGGTCAGGTGCCCGAGGGAGCCCGCCAGATGGGCATCGGCTTCCATGAGCGTGGATTCGCACAAAAAGAGCTCGCATTCAGCTGCGAGGCGGTCTAAGGCCTCGCACGGCCCTGAGTCACCACTGTATACGAGCCGACGACCGCCGGCGGCGACTTGGACCGCGTGGCATGGCAGCGGGTGCGCGGTGAGTGCGAACCGCAGCCGCACCCCGCGGACGGTTCCGGCCCCGTCCTCCAATGGATGAAAGGTAAATCCGGAGGTGAACTCCTGCCGCGACTCCGCTTTGGGCAGACAGGCAGCCAGATAACCTCCCGCACCGGCCGGGGCAAACAAGGGCAGCGGAGCGGCGGGAGGATTCGGCAGCCGGCCAAAGGCGAGCTCATTGCGCAGCGGATAGATGTCCGTGAAGTGGTCAGGATGCAGATGCGTCAGCACCACGGCGTCGAGGTCGAACGCGGTTGCGCTGCGATGCAAGCTCGCCACAACCCCGGATCCGCAGTCAAGCAGAATGCGAACGCCGTCGGCTTCCACCAAATATCCGGGACACGCCCCGCCAGCGGGAGGATACGGACTCCACTTGCCTAGCACCGTCAGCTTCATGCCCGCGCACTCCTGCCGACCCGCCCCGCACGCCCGTGGTCCGGGTGCGGGAGGTCATCAGCGCGTTGGGAGATCAGGGGGCACCCTGGGGGATCGGGTAGACCGCCAAGAAACGCATGATCGCGCGGTGGACGGCTTCAGCAATCTCCTGCCGGAATTCCTGATCGCGCAGGCGCGCCTCATCGTCGGCATGGGAAATGTACGCGGTCTCGACCAGCACTGAGGGCACGTCGTTGTCGCGCAGGACAATGAAGTTCGCGGTTCGGATGCCGCGGCTGGGAATACTAAGCACTGCCCCCAGTTCGTCCTGAATCATCTGCGCAAGCGCCAGGCTCTGGGGAGTGAGATAGTAGGTTTCCGTCCCATTCACTGCCGCGCGGGTCGACGCGTTGGCGTGGATACTCACATACACGGTGGCTCCCCCCTCCCGCGCCATCCGTGTTCGATCGTCCAGTTCGACCGTCGCATCACTGTCTCGAATCATCAGGACGCGGACGCCGTCTTGACTCAAGAGGTCCCGCACACGTTGGGCGACATCCAACACGACCTCCGCCTCACGCAACCCGGTGGGGCCGATGGCTCCGGGATCACGGCCGCCGTGCCCGGCGTCGAGGGCAACTGTGTGCCCCTGCGCGGACCCCGTGGTCAGGTCCACGAGCAAATGACCCGCGGACCGGCTGACCACATAGTTGAGCTTCCGTTTCAGCGTGACGACCACGCGGGTCACAGGGGGTGTGGCGGTAAACTGGGCCGCGCGGACGGCGACCACGGAGGTTCCATTGACGGACACATCTTGCTTGACAGGCACAAAAACGGCGCCGATCAAATCGATCGCCAGCCGGTCGGGAAACTTGAACTCCCGGATCTTGAATTCCATCGGACCGGTGGTCTCCAGGGCCAGCCGGCCTGCCGATCCATCCTCCTGGAACGACACGCCCATGATCTTAACCGCTCCCGCGCCTGGGGCCACGGGGGTGGCTTGTGGAACATTGGGCTGTGCTACATCCGCGGGACCTGGGCCCTGTTGCCGTACTTCGAGGGTGACGAGGTAGCTGTTGGGGGCCGTGGCGACCTGAATTTCCACGGGCTGCTGGAGGTCAAAGACGACCCGCGAGATGTACGGTTTGGACTGAAACTGCCCCGTTCGGATGCGTATGACACCTGCCTCGTTTACGGGATACTCCCGGCCGCTCAGGCGCAGCGCAGCATTAAGGAAATCCACGACCAACCGGTCGGGGTTCCGCAACACGTGGGTTTCCACTTGGAGTGGCCCGGTCGCTTCCACGCCCACACGCAGCACACCGTCGACGATCTGCGGCGTGATCGCCGTGATCTGCGAACTCACAAAGACGGCCCCCTCCGCTTCGTCAAACTTCGCCCATGCCCCGAGCAGAGCGAAGACAGCTTGGACAGGGATAAACACGTGCGATCCGATTTGCGCGGGGGCAGCAGGAAGCCGAGCGGTCTTTCCGTTGACAAGCGCGATCGTATCGTTCAATCGCAGCTGCACCGTGGTCCGCAGGCGATTGGTAACCACGATGGTTTGGGTGGTTTCGTAAAAAGCACTAACGGCTCCCATCGGGTCGAATAACCCGGGCATGGGAGCCAGGACCTGGCCGTTGAGCACAACGGCAGGAGCGACAAGGGGGACGTCCACGCCGTTGACGACCACCCGTGGACCGGCAGTCTGACCAACCGCGGGACCCGCCATCATCCCTGAGGTCATTACCGCCAGCAGGGCGGCTGCGACGACTTTCATTCCCTACCTCACAAAGCGTCCACCACCTGCCGTTCCCACGGAGGAACTTCCCTATACCACCTCTCCCGACCCCACCCGTTTCGTGTCGCTATTCAGTTCTCCTGCGCAGGGGTGATGCAGATGTCGAAAGGAAGCGCTAGGGTGCGCAGCGCGCTGCGCTCGCGCCGCCACGCCCCGCATACACCTGGAGGCTGCCCGTGAAAGTGGATGCCCAGATCATGTATGACACCCTGGATGAGGTCCCACATCTCGTACAGGCGGCGGAAGCCTGGGGCCTGGATGCGGTCTGGTTCAGCGAGACCGCCCATGATCCGTTCCTCGCAGCCGCGCTGGCCGCTCAGTCCACCTCCCGCATCGGCATCGGGACTGGGATTGCCCTGGCCTTTACCCGCAGCCCCACCCTGCTCGCTTATCTTGCTTGGGATCTCGCTGCGCTCTCGAAGGGACGGTTCATGCTGGGGTTGGGCACGCAGGTCAGAGCGCACATCGTGCGGCGTTTTGGCATGCCCTGGACGCCGCCGGCTCCGCGCCTGCGCACCACAGTCCAGGCGGTGCGCGCTGTGTGGGACGCGTGGCGCCATGGGGCGCCGCTAGACTTCCGCGGTCCGGATATGATCCTCAGTTTGATGACGCCTTTCTTTGCCCCACCCCCGCAGCCGCATGCCATCCCGATCCTCACGGCGGGAGTCAATCCCCCGCTGTGCCGTGTTGCCGGAGAAGTCGCAGACGGCTTTCACGTGCATCCCTTTCACACTCCGGCGTACTTGCGCGATGTGACCCTGCCGGCTATTGCGCGCGGGCGCGAGAAAGCCCAGAGAACATCCGGACGCTTCGAAATCGTGGTTAGCGCCCTCACGGTCGTGGAAGGAACGGAGCTGTCCGCGTACGCGGCGAGGCGAGCGCTCGCGTTCTATGCGAGTACGCCGTCATACCGCGGCGTCCTTGCTCATCACGGATGGGAGGACCTCGGGCAGCGTCTCAGCATCCTCGCCTCGCGTGGGCGGTGGGCAGAGATGAGCCCACTGATCACCGATGATGTCTTACACGAGTTTGCCGTCGTCGCAGCACCCGACGAGTTCGGAAGCAAACTTCGGGAGCGCTATCGCGGGCTCGCGGATCGCATCAGCATCTATGAGCCGTTTGCGCCCACTCAGGCGGCGCTGTATCGGACCCTCATCGGCGCCTTCAGGACCTAGCAAAGGACACCCCGACGTCGAATAAATGATCTCGCACAGATGAAGCACTCACGGAGGTGTATGCACAATGGGTGACCTTGAACGGTACATCGTGGAGGAATGGGCGGAGGACTTTCACGGCGGTCGGCTCAACCGCCGTGAGTTCTTGCGCCGTGTGGCCTTGATAGCCGGCGGGACCGCAGTGGCCCTCCCGGTCCTCCGGGAACTGGGCGTCCTGACCACGCCGGAGGAGGTGGCATCTGCCAGCTCGTCAGCCCCGGTGGTCACCGCGCAAGCGGGTGGCGTTACGGTGCCACCGGATGATCCCGCGCTCGTGGCCGGAGCGGTGACGTTTCCCATGGGCCCGGTAACCATCCAGGCGTACCAGGCGAGGCCGAAGTCCACAGATCCCGCCCCCGGAGTCATCGTGATCCACGAGAACCGCGGATTGCTCGAACACTTCAAAGACGTCTGCCGACGACTGGCCAAGCTGGGCTATGCGGCGCTGGCGGTTGATCTGGCCTCCGCAGAGGGAGGCACAGCGAAGTACTCCGATCTGGCCGAAGTCACCGCGATCCTCGGCAAAACGCCGCCGGACCAGCTCGTCGCGATGTTGAATGCGGGCGTCACTTACCTACAAGGACAGCCTACGGTGCGCAAGGACCGCATCGGCGCGGTCGGGTTCTGCTTCGGCGGGGGGATGACCTGGCGGCTGGCGACGCGCAACTCGGCGATCCGCGCGGCCGTCCCCTTCTATGGTCCCAACCCTCCGTTGGAGGATGTCTCGCAAATTAAGGCGGCGATCCTCGCCATCTACGGCGAGCTGGACAGTCGGATCGACGCCGGGATTCCTGCCATCCGCGAGGCCATGAAGAAAACAGGCATGCCCTTTGAGGTTGTCATCTACCCGGGAGCCGATCACGCGTTCTTCAATGACACCGGGCAACGGTACCACGCGCCGTCAGCACTCGACGCATGGCGTCGCGCAGTGGCGTGGTTTGATCGTTACCTGAAAGGATCGTGATCTCGAAGACCTTCAAGTAGCTGCCTGTCGTGGGGCAGCAGGCGTGGGGTCTTTGCGCTCTGCCGCGCGGAATCTGGCAACTTGGATAGTATTTACCCTATGTGCACAAATGCTACTCAGGGCCTAACGGGCGCGCGTAGACGGGTCCGCGCCTCACGGCAGTAACAGGACCTTTCCGGTGGCTTGGCGGCTCTGCAAATAACGCTGTGCCTCTGCCGCTTGCGCGAGGGGAAAGCGGCGGTCGATCCGCACACGCAGGACGCCCGATTGCACCCAGGACAGCACATCAGTCGCTCGGCCGAGGAGCTCCTCGCGCGTGTGGGTATAGTGCACGATAGTTGGCCGCGTCAAAAAGAGCGACCCCTTGCGGTTGAGGATCTGGGGATCCTGAGGGGGCACCGGGCCACTGGATTGCCCGTAGAGTACCATCGTGCCGCGCAACGCAAGGCAGTTGAGACTCTTCTCGAACGTGTCCTTGCCCACGGAGTCGTACACGACCTGGACGCCGCGCCCGCCTGTCAACCGCTTCGCCTCCGCGTCCACCTCGGCGGGGGGATAGACGATGGCCTCGTTCGCACCCAGCGACCGCGCTAGTTCCGCTTTGGCATCGGAAGACACTGCAGCGATGATACGCGCACCCCGCCGGCGTGCCATCTGGACCAGGAGGTGTCCGACGCCGCCGGCTGCGGCATAGACCAGAGCCGTATCAGTTGGTTTGAGCGGATAGGTATCGTGCACGAGGTAGTGCGCGGTCATCCCCTGTAACATCGCCGCCACGGCGGTCGCCGCGTCGAGCCCTGGCGGGATCGGGATCAATTGCCACGTGGGCACGATGGCGTACTGCGCGTAACTTCCCACGACGTTGGAATAGACGACACGATCGCCGGGTCGGACGTCGGTGACACCCGGACCCACCGCATCCACGACTCCCGCCCCCTCCTGGCCCGGAATTCCGGGGAGCTGAATCCCGTATTGCCCCAGGCGCTGATAGACGTCGGCAAAGTTCACCCCACAGACCTCTAACCGGACGCGTGCCTGTCCCGATCCCGGCTCGGGGGTGGGGACGTCTTCGATCTGCAGCACCTCGGGGCCCCCGAACTGGTGAATCCTGACCGCTTTCATCGAGTTCCTCCTGATGTGACACCATCATGGCTCGGGGTCAATTCCCACCTCCGACCCTGTTCCCCTGCGGGGTATTCCCCCTGCGCACTGGGGGATTCTTTGGATTGGAGGCCACCAAGTGGGGAGGAATGATGGACAGGAGAGTCATGCGGGTGAAGTTGCCAGAAGCCCGCCAGGGGCTGGTGAGCTTCCGATGACGACACAGGATGCGGTCATTCGTCGCCGGGTGGAGTTCGATGTCGTGCTGGACGCGTGGCCGGACGGCGCGCAGGGAAAGGCACTCCACTCTCTCGTCGCCAGCGGCGATGTCGCCGCAGTCCGCCTCTCCCATGGCTTCATAGGGCTCACCATCGTCTCTGCTCAGATGCTCCTGTATCTAGACGCGGGGCAACTCAAGGTCAGGCAGGTGCTCCCGGCAGCGGGCGGGCGTGTGCGCAGGTACCAGGGTACCGGTAACCCGGTCGGACCGGCTTGAGGACTCCCGCCTCAAGCCCGCAGTATCTGGTGCCACTTCACTGAACCCACGTCCGGTTGACACGAGAGAAGCCTCGTGGCTAAGGTTCGGGTCGTGCTCGCAACATGCCGCAAGAGTCACGTAACCGATACCACCTACCCTCCCCACACGACAAGACAACGGCAGGCGTGGCACCAGTCTTGCTGCATAACGAGAATGAAGGGGCTGAACTCCCTGGGCAGTGGGTACGTTGTAGGCAGTGAAAGGCGTCGACCCGCAGGGCTAGGCCCACGGGGCCCTTGGAGAGAGGTGATCGGCCATGGAACTCTGGCGTTGTCCACGCTGTGGCACGGTTGTTACGCTGGAGCCACGCTTCGGGCAGATCGTGGGCGTGTACGATCTCTGCACGGAAGGCACCGACGCCCGAGCCGGCCGAGGCCCCACGCGCATGGAACCCGTTGTCCAAGCACTCGAGGGAACCTCAGACGTTCGCCAACCCGAACTCGTCAACGCCCGCACCTAGCAGGCGCAGTCGTATGCCCTGCTCGTAGCTCGCGCAAGACCGTAGCTCCAATCGCGCCCGACCCTCGCGGAGTACCCGCTTTTCCGTAATCCTATCCAAACCTGAATTGGAGCTGTCTTTCCGAGAACGTCGAGGAGTGGAGATGTCTTCAGCAACCCCTAGGGCCGAAGCCCCAAGAAAGGGTACGGAGAAGCGCGTCTGCTGACCGACGACAGGCAAGCCCGGCGCTTTCGAGGGGGGCCACACGTATGGGTGTTAAAAGCTAAATTAGGTGCGGACGTGGTGCAGAGACGCTGTACCAGGCGGGGCGATCAGGGTGCTTTCGGCAACGAGAGCGAGGAATTCCGCAGACTCCGCGTAAGCTCCGCGCTTTCTCAACGCCAGCCCGAACTCGCGAGCCATCCGCAAGGCCTTCCCGTTCATTCCACGTTCCCGGAAAGTGGTCATCGCGCGCCGCACACCGTCGACGGCT
>DATGVF010000145.1:0-19012 GCA_035300645.1 bacterium | reverse complement strand
CAGTGCGGGTGTCGGGAGATCAGCGCGGGCTCATCGCCTCCGTGGGGGAATTGCCGCGGGGCGTCTACACAGTGCGGTGGCGCGTCCTGTCCGCAACCGATGGACATGCCACAAGCGGCTTCTTCGTGTTTGCCGTGGGCCAGACTCTTCCGGCAGGCCTGGCTCCGGCGACGCAGGAGACGGTAAGACCGTTCGCCGTGGTGATGCGGTGGCTCGCTTTTCTCGCCGCTCTCGTGCTTGCGGGCGCGGCGTTCTTCCCTCTGGCCGTGCTCAGGCCCGCTGTCGCGGGGTTGGAGCGCTCGACGGCTCAGAGTATCTCTCGCGAAGTGTCTGGCCGTCTTCGCCTGCTGACCCTGTGTGCGGGTCTGCTGTTGCTCGTGAGCGGGACGGTGGAGTTCCTCTTGCAGGCTGCCACTTTGCTGGATACTTCCGTGATGCAACTCATTGCGCGGGGGATGTTTTGGTCGTTTCTGTGGGGGGCGAAGCCGGGGTGGAGTCTCCTCGTGCGGGCCAGCATGACAGTCGTCCTGCTCCTTTCCCCCTCGCCGCGCGGGCGGATCCTGCGCGTGGCGGCGCTTTTCTGGGTGGTACTGGTTGGCGGTCTGGCCATGCTGCTCGGGGGACCTCTCTCGCTCGCCAGCAGTCTGCATCTGTCTGTCATTGTTCTTGTCAGCGCCGTCTATGGGCTCATCGGCGTGCTCGGGGCGCGGATTGCGCCGGAGATCGCCGGCGTTCGGGTCCCCGAGTTCCCTTGGGCAGAACCGCTCGCGGGGGCGGGGTTACTTGCGGGGATCACGATGACCTCGCATGCGTCCGGCAGCGGCCTGATCGCGATTCAGGCGGATTGGCTTCATTTAGCGGCGGCCGCCCTGTGGGGCGGGGAGTTGGTGTGTCTGGTGGTGATCGTGCGGGGAGCAGGGGGAGCGGCGCGCGAGCAACTTGCGAAAGTCCTCGTGCCACGGTTTTCATCTGTGGCCGGGGTGTGCGTGGGGGTATTAGTCCTCACGGGCCTCTACGCCGTGTGGCTCCACATTCCCGCCCTGCGGGATTTTGTCCTGACTACGTATGGGCAAGCCTTGGGCGTGAAGTTGTTGTTGGTAATCCTGATTCTTGCTCTGGGTGCGCTTAATCGTTTCGTCTTCGTGCCCCGGCTCAAGGCGAGCGCTCCACAGAACGCGCTGCACCGCCTCCTGCAGTCTATTGAAGGAGAACTCACGACGGCAGCGGGGGTCCTCCTCGCGGTGGCTGTCCTGACGAGTGTCCCTCCTGCTAATGCGACCCTCCCGCTTTCCGCACGAAAGCCGCTCACCCTGGCGGGGGTGGCCGGCGATACGCGGGTCAGCTTCATGGTGGCTCCGGCGGTGGCCGGATGGAATCGGTTCCAGATTGAAGTGACGACGTCAGACCGTCGGCCCCTTCCCCCTGATGCCCGGGTCTTGCTCCGTCTCACCAAACTGGATGAGACACTGGATCCCATTCTCGTCCAGCTTCCCCTGCAGAGCCCCGGCCGCTACGGGAAAGAAGGAAGCGAGCTCGCGCTGCCAGGGTGGTGGGAAGCGGAAGTCATCGTCCGCCGCCGTGGGCAGCCCGACGTGTCGACGAGTTTCCCGCTCCGTCTCGGGCCACCGGCCCCGTCGATCGCATCACCGGCCGCCCAGCGCCTGATAGAGCAGGTTCGGGCATCTGTCGGCACGCTCCATACGTGGCGTGAGGTGCAACAGATTACCGACGGAAACGGTGGGGTAGTCATGACCCGTTTCGACATTGTCGCGCCGAGCCGACTGCACTATCAGACTTCTGATGGCACCGAAGCCATCATCGTGGGGACCGCGCGGGCGTTCCGATCCGGGTCAGAAAGTTGGATGCGCGACACCCTGCCCCAGCCCGTGGTGGCGGAGGGTCCGCTTTCCTACCTGCGCGATGCGCGGGAGGTGTTCCTAGGACGGACGGGGCCGTGCGACGAAGAATCGTGTCAAGTCGTCTCGTGGCAGTGGGACCGCACCACCGCATTTGCCGCATGGATCGGGATGACTACGCATCGCGTCTACCAGTTGCTCATGGTGGCGCCCGAGCACTACATGACCTTGGACTATCGGGATTTCGAGGCGCCTATCCAGATCGAACTTCCTCCTTAATAAATCCGTTGGAGAGGCAGACGAGGCCGTAAACCTCCAGGGCGACTCCTAGCGATAGGGTAGTTTCTGAGTAAAATACCCCTGTGAAGGTCAGAGACAGGAGTCAGGAGGCGGAGTGATCGCACGCGCACGGCTCGTCCTAACCATCATCGTAGGGGGGGCCGTCATTGTGGGCATTGTGGCCGGGTATATCGTGCGCCGGGACCGGCATGCTGAACCAGCCCTCCGTCCCCGCTCCACCGCCACGCTTGCCATCGTCGAACCGCTTCCGGGGGTTACGATTTCCGGAACTTCGATCCAGATCCGCCTCGCTCTCACCGGGGCCAGGCTTGTGTTGCAGACCTCGACGCGCCTCGTCCCTGATGAGGGGCACATCCACGTCAAGCTCGACGGGAAGCTCGTCTCCATGACCGCGGGGTTAGAGCAGCAGGTTCCGGTGACCACCGGCCCGCACATCATAGAGGCCGAATTTGTGGCCAATGACCACCTGCCATTTAACCCGCGGATTCTTACGACGCTGCCGTTTGTCGTCCGGTGAACGCGCAAGTGGCGACGTCGACCCTCATCGCTCCCCTCCTGATCCTGGTGGGATGCACGGCACTCCTGCTGCGGCCCGTCGGAGTCCCCAGCTCCATGTTCATCACGGTCGGTGTGGGGGTCATTGGACTGCTCGTCCCCGTGCCGCTCGCCACCGCCAGACGAGTGTCGACCGCGCGATGGGTATTGGTTGTTGCGATCGGGATCGCCGCGTTTGTCATCGCGCGTACACGGACGGTCGCCGTGCCGAGTTCATTCTCCCCCCTCGATATCGGGGCGAATGCGCTGGCCGCGGTGGCCGAAGAGATTTTCTTCCGCCGTCTAACGTTTGGCTGGTTGATGCGATGGGGATCGGGAATCGCCGTGATTGGCTCAGCGGGTGCGTTCGCGCTGGTCCATGCGCGCGCGTACGGTCTTCCTGCACTCCCTCTGGATCTGGCCGCGGGGATCTTGTTCGGGTGGCAACGTTGGAGTAGTGGGGGTTGGGTAGCCTCAGCCCTCACGCACGTAGTCGCAAATCTCCTTCAAATGAGGTGATGTGATGCGGCGTGCAGCGCTGGTGACTCTCGTCCTGGTTCTACTCAGCGGCCCCCTGGCTGGTGCCGACCCTGCCGTCATCATCGGAGCCGTGTATCCGACCGGGGGAAGCAATGGCTTCGGCGGGCTCGAGGAGTTTCGGGGCGTTACTCTTGCTGCAGAGTACGCGAACCGTCAGGGCGGATGGCATGGTCGGCCCCTGCGGTTAGAGTTGGTCAGCGCGGAATCGTGGGATGCGGCCCCGGAAGCTGTCGAACGCCTGCATGAGGCCGGGCTGTCTCTCGTAGTGGGCAGCTACGGCAGTACGATCTCGCGCCCGGTCGCTGAGACAGCGTCGCGCTTAGGCATGCTGTTTTGGGAAACCGGCGCGGTGGGCGAGTGGGAAATGGGCACATCTCTGGGGACGCGAGTCTTCCGCTTCCCGGCCTCCGGGCGGTCCCTGGGCAGAGCGGCGGTGGCCTTTGTGCGCGATCAGCTCGCCCCCAGGCTAGGCAGTCCCCACCCCCTCCGGTACGCGGTTGCCTACGTGGATGATGTCTACGGCCGCGCCGTGGGGTTAGGCGCCATCGCCGAAATTCAGGACTCCCACCAGTCTCTGGTCGCGACGCTTCCCTATGACCTTCAACATGTGAACTATCAAGACCAGGCAGCGCGAATTGGACGGGCGGGCACGGACATTCTCGTGGTCGCAAGCTATATGGCAGACGCGGTCGCGCTGCGCCAGGCCCTCGTACACGCTAAAGTGCCCCTGCGCGCCAGCATCGGCACGAGCTCCAGTTTCTGCATGCCCGCGTTTGGCAGCAAGCTGGGGAAGGATGCGCTGGGTCTGTTCGCATCCGACAAGCCGGATGGGGCTACGATCCGTACCGATCAGTTGAGCCTCGAAGCGAAGGCGGCCTTGGAGTGGGGTAGGGCGGCGTACCGCCGCCGGTATGGAGGGGAGATGAGTGCGGCCGCGCTGTCGGGATTTGCGGGTGGGCTGGCGCTGTTCTCACACGTGCTGCCTCTGGCCCCTCAGCTTACCCCAGAAGCTGTGGCGCAGGCGGCAGAGCAGGTGCGCCTCCCCACTGGCGCGCTCCCCAACGGGGCCGGTCTGGCCTTTGGGCCGCCGGGGAGTCCGGAGGCGGGAGAGAATATCCGGGCCGCCCGCGTGATCTGGGAATGGATCGGGCTCAACACCAGGGCGGTGGTGTGGCCGCCGGCCCTTGCCACGTACCCGATCGTGATTCCGCAATCTGCGCAGTAGGCCAATTCAGGAGGCAACTGGCGTGAGGCGGGGGTGGCTCATCTGGGGGATCGCCGCCGCCGCTTTCTATGTTGCGGCAGCTGTCGTGTTCACCACGGGCGTTCCCGTGCGGCTGCTCTACGACGGCGAGATGCCCCCACCCCCATACCGATGGATGCGGCCTCCGGGGGATATTTCCGGCCCACACCAGCCGCCGCAACCGGGCATTGGAACGATTGCCCTCACGGCGACGGGGTCGCGCTACAGCGTGGTGGGCACGGACGACGCGCAAGCGTGGGTCGTTTTCTCGAAAGATGCCGTGGTCCGCGAGCCCGGTGAATCCGAGGTGTCGGTCCGCATCACCCCTCTCGATCCCCCCACGGTTCCGGCCCCGCCGCCGGGAATGCGCCTTGACGGGAATGCGTATCGGATTCAGGCGGTGTACGCCAAATCAGGTCAGCCGGTGAAGTTGCGCGAGGTCGTGACCGTCATGCTCCGCTATCCCCGTCACGCTCAGGAGATCCTTCATGTGTCCGGATCGCGCTGGGTCGTCCTGTCCACCAACAAGGTGGACGTGACACTGCAGCTTTTTGCGTCCACCAAAGAGCTCGGACTCTTCGTTGCCGCCAGCCGCTAGCGCCCAAACTTCTCCGTGCCTCTGCGGGGACGAAAAGGGACGAGACTAGGGCTCCGTACTTGGGGGGATTTCGCCTGTGAGTAGCCAGTGGATCTTGGCGCGCATGTCGTCGGGATTCAGATCCCAAAAGTCCAGCGTCATGCGCTCGAGGGCGTCCCACTGCTTCACGTTCTGACCCGCAATGGTGTAGGCCGAAAGGGCATCGGGGGACAGCCCCTCGAGGCGATGGAACCACTCTAATAACTGCGCGCTCGTTAAATCGGTGGCGACTTCGGCTCGCGCCGCCACGATGATCTGAGGGAGCCGGATCCAGACCTGGGGACGGTGGACGGATGCTAGGGCGGCCCGCAAGAAGTGCTGCTGCCGCCGGATGCGTCCGATGTCGCTCTCTCGGTCGGCGCGGAACCGTATATACTGCTCGGCACGCGCGCCGTCGAGGACTTGCGGGCCCGGGTAGAGGTCGATGACGAGGCCCTGTTTGCGGTCGGTGTATTCCATCCGCTTTTCCACGGTGAGCGGGACCCCCCCGATTAGGTCCACGATGTGACGCAGCGCGGGGAGGCTGAAGACGAAGTAGTGGGGAATCGCGAAGCCGAGGGCCCGGGCGACCGCTAAACGCGTCCGTCCGATCCCTCCGGTTGCGTACGCGTGCACGATCTTCGTCGTCCCCACCCCAGGGATGGGGACGCCGATGTCGCGTGGCACGCCCAAGATCCGGGCCTTGCCGTGGCGATCGTCCCACTGCACGACCATGATCGTGTCGGTGCGGTTTTCATCTTGGGTGAGGCCCAGAATGAGAAACCGCGCGTCGTCCAACGGGACCAAACGGGGGGTGGATGTCCCCGGCCGCGCGGGTGGTTCGAATAACACTTGGGGCCACGTCAAGAGCAACAGCGCGAGAGCGGCGGTGATGAACCGCAGGAGGCCCCGTCCGATCCGATGCCTCGGCACTTAGCACCACACCTGATGCGAGGGTAGCAGGCGCAGAACTCTATTGGACGCCGCGTCTGTACCGCTCACTTCGCGCTGAGTCCGCGGATTTCCCTGGAGCACCTGCCCCGGGAGTATTGGTCCTCTGCCCGGTGTTGGACGAGACGAGGCTTGTCGACCTGCATGCGAAGGGTCTCTGCTTTGAGTGTTCTCATCCCCAGATCCCGGCTCGGTTTGACACGATATGAGGCAGCGGCTTACAATGGCGCCAGCGAGGACGGAGCGGGAGTAGCTACCGCATGCCGCAGAGCGAGCCGGATGGGTGAGAGCCGGTCGGCGGACGGTAGGGAACATGGCTCCTTAGCTGCACCCCAAAGCCCAGTAGGGTGTGCCGCCAGACCCCCGTGAGAGGGTCAGGGTACCGGAGGGCTTTTGCTCCTGTACCTGCCATGAGGCGCGGATGCGCAAAACTGGGTGGTACCACGAGAGGCACCTCTCGTCCTGTGGATGAGGGGTGTTTGTATTTGAGGTGAGATGCATGGACACCAAGCGCTTTTACATCACGACACCGATCTACTACGTGAATGACGTGCCGCATATCGGGCACGCCTACACGACGATTGCCGCCGACGTAGCCGCGCGCTTTAAGCGTCTGGCGGGACACGACGTCTTCTTCTTGACGGGTACCGATGAACACGGCGTGAACATCGAGCGCGTCGCGCAGCAACACGGCGTGTCGCCGCAGGAGTGGTGCGATCGAGTGGCCGCACAGTTTAAAAAGCTGTGGGCGTTTCTCAACATCTCCAACGACGATTTCATCCGGACGACCGAGCCGCGCCACGAGAAGGTCGCCGCCGCCCTCTTTCAGCGGTTGTATGAGACCGGCGACATTTATCGCGGGACCTATGAGGGTTGGTACTGTACATCGTGCGAGCAGTTTTACGCGGACGCAGAGCAAGGCCCGGACCGCACCTGCCGCATCCATACGGGGAAAAAGTTGGAATGGACCTCCGAGGACACGTACTTGTTTCGCCTGTCCAAGTACCAGGACTGGCTGCTCCGGGACATCGAGGCGCATCCGGAGCGGATCGAGCCGTCCGAGCGGCGGAATGAGGTCGTGGCGTTCATCCGCTCCGGGTTAAAGGATCTGTCGGTCAGTCGGTCCACGTTCACCTGGGGCATTCCGGTCCCGTTCGACCCCCGCCATGTGATCTATGTATGGATCGATGCCCTGACGAACTACATCTCGGCCCTCGGGTATCTCGACACCCCGGAGAAGTTCCGGCGGTATTGGCCGGCCGATGTCCACCTCGTGGGCAAGGAGATCGCCCGGTTCCATGCGGTGTACTGGCCCATCTTGCTCCACGCCGCCGGGATCGAGGTCCCCCGCCAGACGTTCGCCCATGGGTGGCTCACCTTTGGGGGCCAGCGCTTCAGTAAGTCACTCGGTGTGGTCATTGATCCGGCCGCGCTGAGTCGTGAGGTCGCCTCTGAGTCCGGCGCAGAGGTCGCCGTGGCGGTGGACGCGTTACGCTATTTCCTGCTCCGCGAGATTCCGTTCGGCACCGATGGAGATTTCAATAAGCCTGCCCTCCTCCATCGTTTCAACGCCGACCTCGCCAATGACTATGGGAACTTGCTCAACCGCACGTTGCCGCAGATTGCACGGCAGTTCGGTGGGCAGGTGCCCGCGCCGGGGCCGGGAGCCGGCAAAGACGGCGCGCTGCAGCAGGTGGCCGGGGAAGTGGTGGCGGCCGTGGAGCCGCGGATCGATCGCCTCGACTTCAAGGGCGCGCTAGAGCAGATCTGGCGACTGCTCGGGACAGCGAACAAGTACATTGATGAAGAAGCCCCCTGGCAGACGGTTCGCACCGACCCTGGGCGCGCCGGAACCGTTCTCTACAACACACTCGAGGCCGTGCGCATCGCCACGATCTTGTTGACACCGTGGTTGCCAACAGCGACCGCACGCGTGTGGGACCAGTTGGGGATCACTGTCCCGCTCGCGAATCAGCGCCTTGCCGATGCCGCCCGGTGGGGGGGATTGCCCTCGGGAACGCACGTGAGGCCCGGGGCTCCCATCTTCCCGCGCATTGAGACGAAAGTTGCGGCGGCCGTGCGTCCCGAGCGGTCCAGAGCCACACTCACGGATGCAGCTACGGGAGGGGAGCAGACGGTGAGCACGATTTCGATCGACGAGTTTAAGAAGCTCGACATTCGCGTGGGGGAGATCCGGTCAGCCACACGGGTTCCCGGTACGGACAAGCTCATTCAGGTGCAGGTCGACCTCGGCAGCGAGGTCCGCACCGTAGTGGCGGGTCTCGTTCCTCAGTATCAACCTGACGAACTGGTGGGCAAACGGGTGATCGTCGTGGCGAACCTCGAACCCCGCAAGATGCGCGGAATCGCGTCCCAGGGGATGCTGCTGGCCGCGGAGTGGGACGGTCAGGTGGCGCTGCTGACAGTGGAGAAAAACGCGCCGCACGGAGCCAAGATTTCCTAGCCGAGATTTGCGCACACGCGCCCCGGTGGGATCCCTCGCGTTTGTCCCGAGATCCGACCCTGATGCCTGTCCAGCGCTCGACGCGTTCGTGGCGGCGGGATGGGTGTCGGTGGTAGACTTATGCCTGCGTGGAACTGTTCGATGCGCATCTGCATCTAGACGATGAGGCGTTCGCCGCGGACCGGGAGTCCGTGGTGGCGCGGGCGGTCGAGGTTGGGATCGTCGGGATGGTCACGACAGGCTCGGATCCGCCTAGTAGCCGCGCTGCCGTGGCCCTCGCAGAACGCACACCTGGTTTGTACGCGGCAGTCGGGATTCATCCCCATGAGGCCGCGCAGGTCACACCGGAGGCCATGGCTGATCTGCGGGCGCTTGGCGCACATCCGAAAGTGGTGGCCGTCGGCGAGACGGGGCTAGACTACGCGAAGGCGGTAGTATCCCCCGAGGTGCAGCAGCGCGCGTTTGTCCAGCACATCCGGCTCAGTCGCGACCTAGAGGTGCCACTCGTCGTCCATTGCCGCGATGCCTACCCGCAGCTACTGGAGCTGTTGGCGCGAGAGCAGGCCCGTTCTGTCATCTTGCATGCGTTCTCGGGGTCGGTGGATATTGCTCAACTGTGCACGGCACGAGGGTATCTGATCTCGATCGCCGGACCCGTGACCTTTCGTCACGCGGAGCAGGCGGCAGCGGTCGTACAACACATCCCCGATGAGTTCTTGCTCGTGGAGTCTGATGCGCCGGTGCTCGCCCCAGAGCCGTATCGCGGCCGGCGCAATGAGCCCGCCTATCTTGTGCACACGGTGCGGCGTATTGCCGCGCTCCGGAAATGTGAAGTGGAGGAGATTGCAGTTACGATGACAGCTAATGCCAAGCGCGTCTATGCGGTGGCCTGACAGCATGCGCGTCGCCCGAGTATGTGTGGTGGGGATCGTCCTGGTTATGCTCGGTGCCGGCCGGAGCTGGGCGCAAAGCACCGAGGATGAAGTGCGCATGGGGCGGGAGTATGCAAGCAAGCTTGAGCAAAAGTACCGCCTGGTCAAGGATCCTGTTGACCAGGAGCGCGTGTCCCGCATCGGCGGAATCGTGGCGGCCGCCTCCGACCGGCCCGAGATTCCCTACACCTTCAAGATCATCGACATTGACGCGGCGAACGCTCTAGCGTTGCCTGGGGGGTTTATTTACGTCACGAAGGGACTGCTCTCGTTTGTGCGCTCCGACCATGAATTGGCCGCCGTCTTGGGTCATGAGATCGGCCACGTCGCACACCGGCATCCGCTCAAGAAGATCGGCCAAAGCAATGACGCCGCCTTCTGGGCATTTTTGGTGGCGGTCCTCAGCCGGGACCCGGCAGTCGCGGTGGGCGCCCAGCTGATGAGTGTGGGTTTGATGTCCGGCTACAGTCGCGAGTTGGAAAAGGAAGCGGATCTGAGCTCCATTGGCTACCTGCTGAAGACCCCCTACACTCCTGTCGCTGTCTTGACGGTGATGGAGCGCCTCGCACGCGACGCGCAGATGCGCCCGCGCCTAGAGCTGGGAATCGTCCGCGATCACCCGGACTCCGACGAGCGCGTCGCGTACATCGAAGCGGATTTGCGCCAGCGCGGCATCCCGCTAACGCGCCGGGCCGCCGCCAACTATTTGCCCGTGACCGTGCGCACCGTGACCGAGGGGGGCCGGGAAGTAGGAGAACTGCAGCTCAGTGGGACCGTGATCGTCCGGCTGCCCGATGCGAGTCGGGTCCAGACCATCGCCGGGCGGTTGGACCAGTACCTCAATACCGATCCTGATCCTGGTGAGATCGCGGCGCTACAAAGCGCCACCGGGTGGGAAATCGTCGGCGGCCGCACGCTCCTCATGACCGTGACCCAGGCGGACGTGGTGTTCGGCGAGGTCCCCGTCGAGGTGGTCGCGCGAACGATTCAGATCCGGCTGCAACAGGTCATCCGTCAGGACTTGCGGATGCGTCAGTACACCGGTTAGCACTGAATGCGCCTGGATGTGGCATTCGTCCCAACCCTGCGTGCCCCGATTCACGATGCGTCTTCCTCTGCCCGACTTCGCCTCCCCGGACGGAACCGACAGCTGTGCATCGTCGTGGACGTAATACGAGCGAGCACCTCATTGGTCACCTTGGTCGAGCGCGGGGCATCCCGGGTGTTTATCGCGGGTGACATCGACTCGGCCCGAGCGGCGGCCCCCCGGGCCGGTGCCGTGCTGGTCGGGGAGCAGGATGGGCTGGCGCCACCCGGCTTCACCTACGGGAACTCGCCGGTCGAACTCTCCCGCGCGTCTGTGGACGGCCGGCCGGTCGTGTTTGTCACCACGAATGGGACAGAGGCGATTCGTGCCGCCACCGATGCCGCGACCGTCCTCGTGGGCGCGTTACGGAATGGCGCGGCAGTGTGCCGCGAGGCGTGGCAGGAGGCGACCGCCCACGGGGATGACATCACGATTGTCTGCGCGGGACGGGAGCGCGCATTTGCCATTGATGATGCCTACTGTGCCGGCTACCTGGTGCACCATATCCTGCAGTCCGGGTCGGGTGATCTCACCGATGCCGCGATGGCGGCGGTCGCACTATTCCGCAGTGAACCAGATGCGCACGCGGTCTTCACGAAGTCGGCGGCTGGTCGCAACGTCATCCGGCTAGGATTGACCGACGATATCACATACTGCGCGCAGCGAGACGCCTCGAACGCCGTCCCCCGGTTAGGTCGGGAGTTGTTTTTGCTGGAGACGCTGTAAGCGCAGCGGCGATGCCGCGCGGAGGCTTACTGACAGGACCCAGGCACCGTGTGGCCGCGGGGAGGATCAGTCCGAATCGTGCGCAGGCGGGGATTCGCGCATCCGCTGGACGACGACTTCCAGCATCTTGACCGCGAGGTCAGGGTTCTCTTTGAGCAGAGCCCGGAAATCCCATCGCACCAGCTGGAGACATCGCGTGCGCTCTTTTGCGGTGACAGTGGCCGTGCGAATGCGCTCTTCCATCAGAGCCATCTCGCCAAAGAACTCTCCCGGCCCCATGCTTCGCAAGCGCTGACCCTCGCGGGTCACGTCCACGCGTCCGTCCGCGATGAGAAAGAAGCCGACGCCAGGTTCCCCCTGCTTTACGATCACCGCACCAGGCTCGTAGACACGTTCTTTGATCGACCGCGCGATGAATTCGAGTTGTCCGGCGGGCAGTGTGCGAAAGATGGGGACCTGTTTGAGATAGGTGAGTGTTGCGCTCGCGTCGGCCATCAGCCACCCCGAGTCCGGTGATGAGGGGTGATTCGTCGGCCAGGAAAGTGCTACCTGCTGACTCGCGCAGCGAGTGCGAAGATCCGCGACCGCATTTGCGATCGCCCCAGACAGCGACGTTGCGGAACCTTCTGACTGATTCCACCGTCTGGACAGGAAGCAAGATGCCGCCTCTGAGGTGACCGTGTGCGAGCCTGGGTGGTTTGGGTAGGTGTCGTCGTGATCGGGGTGTTTTGGCCTCACCTCCCGATCGTTGAGGCGGCCCGCCCGTCCTCGATCGAGTTGTCGAATGTGAGCCACACGTTAGACGGGGCGACACTGACCGTAACCGGGTGGGTCGTGAATCGCGGGCAGGCACCTTTGTCTCGTCTTGTCATCGACGTCCACGGCTTTGCCCCGTCAGGAGATCTGACCGCGTTTGGCAGTGACGGCATCCCCTGGGACATCCCCCCGGGTGGCGCCGAGCGCTTTTCGGTGTCGTTGGCCGTCCCTGCTCCCCTGATCCGGGACTACACAGTGACGGTCTCACCTGCGCGAGCTTGGGGGCGCCCACTCGCGGGCGTCCGTCGGCGCGTAGATAGTGCCTTGTACCGTACGCTGGTCGTCTCCCGGGTGCGCCTGGCTGCTGACGTCCAGGTCGGGCGTCTCACCCTGCGCACCGATGTAGGCGGCATGCCCGTGGCCCAGATCACGGTCGAGGCCACGCTCATCATTTTCAACCCGCACGTGAACCTGCTGCAAAGCCTCACCGTGGTGATGCCCCCAGATGCGACGGAGACGTTTGGCATCGACGGCATTCGGGCGGCGCTCGTGTCCCTGCGCGTCGTGGACCTGCTCCTCACGACTGCGTGGGATTGATCGGCCGCTAGCGTGTTGGGGTAGGGTCCAGCCGTTCCTCTTGCACGAAGAAGATGTAGTCAAGGTCCTCCGCGGGGATACCCAAGTGGCGCAACATTGTCATCGCTTGCGCCCGATGGTGCACTTCGTGGAGGAGCAGTTGTGTGGCGATGTCGCCCTTCGTGGCCCGGAGGGTGCGCGTTTGCCGAGTGCCCTGCAACAGGGTCTGGACGACCGTCGCCCAGTCGGTAATACCGGCAAGCGTGGCCCGGGTGGGGGGCGTCTGGTCGCGCCACGCCGCCTCGAGCTGCGGAAACGTCTCATGCGTCTTCTCGTTGATCGCCATCTGCCCCCATCGGAATGGTCGGGGCATCGGGTCCTCGCGCAGTCGCATCGCCAGCCACAACTCGGTCAGGGCGAGTTCGATCATGGTGGCCCGCAGCGTGCGATGCGCAAACGGGAACTCTCGCGTATACTGCTCTTGGCTCAGAGGACGGATCCAGTCGAACAACTTCCATCGCGCTTTGGTGTGCACGTCGTACACGTGGACGAAATCCATGATCGCGAGACTCCTTTGACAAACGAGTTCTTTCTGTGGTTTCGAGAGAAATACTCTAGTCCCCTCGGGTTGACCAACACGGGGGCAGCAGTGCGTTGAAAGCATTCCTTTCGGTGAAGTAGATGTTGTGACTCAGAAGACCATTGTTGTAGGCAGGTATCAGCGAAGTAGTAACAGGGTCGTTGAAATGGCGCGCCCGGAGGGATTTGAACCCACGACCTTCGGCTTCGGAGGCCGACACTCTATCCGCTGAGCTACGGGCGCGTGCACTCTGAACGCGCGGCGCGCACGAGAACCACGGTTCAGGAATGAGCGAGCGGGCTGCCTCCTGAATTATAACAACGTGACCAAACCCAAACAAGGAACGTCCCGCGCACAGCCAGAGAGAGGTTTCCGAGATGTGACTCTGGTCGGCAGACAGGGCAACGTCCTCGCCTACGCCAGCCAAGTCGCACTGAGATCCTCCACAATCGGCCTCAGCGGCGTGACGCTTGCCGCGTCCGCCCTCTCGGACCTCCTTCGCGGTGCGTCTGTCACGTTACACGCATCCGGTCGGCCCCGCGCGATGCTTACCGATCTGCGCCTCTCGTTTCCGTTGGGCCACTACCCTTTGGCCGAAGGAGGCTGGGGCTGTGATCTGGCGATCGGAGCGTTTCGCCGCGCCCGTGACCTCCCCGCTCGCCCGAAGCCTCGGAGAGATGCCACAAAGGCGAAGCGTCTACCTGGCTCCCGCCGCAGGGCATAAGGTCTGTGCAGAGGTACCCTTGCGGTCCGTCCATCTCCGTTGCAACTGCCCTCCAAGGACAGGACACGTCACTGTGCGGGGTGGGGCATCATGGAAGAAGCAGCAGACATTGAAAAGCGGCTATTGAGTGGCTTCATGCGCGACCGGTTCTTGCTGGGTCGTGCCATGGAAGCGGGGTTCCGCCCCGACTTGATGCCCCACGCCCTCGGGCGGACGTTAGCGAAAGTGCTCACCGACGTCTACGCGCAGAAGGACATCCCCCTTGAACCCTTGACGGTGAAGGGCTTGCTCGGCGAACGCGGGACGATGTCCCCGGAGATGCGCCGCTTCGTCGACGCGGTCGAGGGGACACCCGAACCAGACGCTGCGCAGGTCATGGCGTACGTGGATCTCCTCAAGGGGCGGTCAGCCCGATTGCGCCTGGTGGAAGTCAACAGCGCGATCGCCGGTTACTTAGAGGAAGAACGTAGCGAAGGAAAAGACATCGTGGATTTCGTGGGCCAACTTATTCCGACGCTGTTGGAAATCCAGCAGCAACGGATGGCCCGCAATGCTCCGCCGGCAAATCAGATCGGCAGCACCATCGTGGGGGAGATCCTGGGGGGAAGCTCGGGGACGATGCTCGGGTATCCATTGTCCCCGTTTGACCGACTCAGCGAGGCGTTGTCCGGACTTCGCCCGGGGTTCTACTACGGATTGGCCGGCGCACCGCGGCGCGGCAAGACGAACTTTGCCCTTGAGGTGGCGGTCACCATCGCCGCGAACGCGAAGATCCCTGTGCTCTACTACTCCTGGGAGCAAACCAGCCGGGTGTTGTTCGCCCGCCTGCTGGCCAAGGAGACCCTGGTCAACCCGGCCACCCTGCTGTCAGCGGAGTCGCGGGCGCCCCAGATCCAAGAGCGGGTGAAAACCGCCTGGGCCAAGATGGAGGGCCAGATGGGGCGGCTCTATCTGTTCGAGGGGGGGCGCGCCGACACCGTCGAGCGCATCAAAGCGCGCGCCCACAATATGATGCACGCGTACGAGACGGACGAGTGCGCCATTTTCATCGACTACCTGCAGCGGGTGCCGCTTGATGAGCCGGTGCACGACGAGAAGGCGCGCACCGACCTGATCTCGGCCAAACTAGCCGACATGAGCCTGGAGCTCAAGGCCCCGATCTTCGCCATTTCGCCATTGGACAAGGAAGGGTGCCGGCTGGATGAGAAGCCCGTCGAGGAAGTGTCAGAATTTGCGCGCCCCACGATGCACCACTGCGTGGGCAGCGGTGACCTGGAGTACGACCTGGACGTGGCCATGGTGATGTGCAAAGACTGGGTCGCGACCAAGAACCTCGAAGATCTCCTCAAGACGGAAGCGAAGTCGGGGCGCGGGGACCCGGACTTCATCCCCAAGATCGACATTCTCGACATCCATTTGGACAAAAACCGCGATGCGCCCGACACCGTCGCCAACACCGTTCAGTACGCGTTCTTCGTGGCGCTGAACAAGTTTGTGGAGATCGGGTACAAGACCAGCGACGAGTTCACCAGCGGTTTCCGCGACTTCGCGAAGATGCAGCAGATCCTTGAGCAGCTGCGCGGAGGCGGATTGTTGTCCCCGGCATGACCTGCACGATCTGACACCCGCGCACGCAGACGGATGCAGATCTCGGCAGGGCCGCTCCTCCTGTGCGCCGAGATGTGCGCAGAGGAATCCCTCACCAACCGCGTGAACTATCGTCCTGCAGCCCCTGCGGCGAGGCCACCATTGCTGACCGTTCACGCACTGTCCTCTCTCATTGGCGTTGCCGCGATCGGCAACGCCCTCCTCGCCGTCTGGGCCTTTGGTGCAAACCTGTTTCGCGCCCGCACGCTCAGCCGCGCTTATTGGGTGGCGATCCTACTCGTCGCAGTGCTCGTCGCGATTCAGGTAGCCTCCGGCCTGCTGCTCGCCGTGGGTGGCGCGCGGCCGAAGACAGCACTGCACTTCCTGTACGGCTTCCTGGTCGCGGTCACGGCGGCCGTGCAGGTGGGTCTACGCCCGGGAGGATTTCTCCGCCCCGTGGTGACACGTGCAGCGGGGCAGTTTCGCGAAGCCCGCTGGCTGGCGCTGATCTGCCTAACCCAGATGGCCCTGATCCTCCGTGCGTACACGACGGGGGCACTAGGGCGATGATGCATGCGCGTTGGCCGAAACAGCAGCGGCTGATCGCACAGCTGCGCGACATCCTGCAGCGGGATTTTGGTTGCCGCGACGCGTGGGTCGTCCTGTCCGGCGGGCGCTGTCGTCTGGAGGTGCACGTCGGCGGACGCCGGATGACGCTACTGGAAGACGCTGAAGACGCCTTCTGGGCCCGGTTCTATGCCCCGGTGCAGCGAGAGCGCCTGCACCTGGGCGAACGCATCGTGGAGACTCAGATCTGGCGCCGACCCACTCCCGCCCTCGTGGCGGTCCTCAGGCCGTACTGGCAGGACCGCGTGGATCCGCGTCCGTCTCCGCGGGAGCCGGAACCCGACGCATGAGGAGCATGCCGATGAATTGGACGAGCGCCCCGATCGCGAAGATCCACCGCACGCCGATGAGAGGGATGAGCGTGCCCGTGATGAACGGCGCCGTCGCCCCGCGGATACCCACCGAGGTGTTGAACAGCGTGACGTAGTGTAGCACCTGCCCAGGTGGCGCGTAGTGGAGCGCCGCGGCCAGCCAGCCCAGATCGATCCCCGCCGACGTCAAGCCGTCCGTCACTCCGGCCAGCTGTACGATCCAGGCGCTGGGCGCCAGCAGATAGATCACGGGCGTTAGCGCGCCGATGGTGAAGACCGCTTTGAGTGTATCGGTGGCGGAGCGCCGATCAATCATCGCGCCCCAGGAGTAGAACGAGATCATCCACATGGCGGACATTACCGCGCCTAGCAATCCGACTTGGAAGTTGGAGGCGTGCAGCTCGTCCACGAGCAGGATGGGGATGGCTGGGCTGATCAACCACCCGCCGAATCCATAGATGAAGAACGCCATCAAAAATCTCCGATACGCTCCATCCTCGCGGACTAACCGCCAGGCCACCGCCGGGTCGATGGGCTCGGGGATCTCTAAGCGCTCGGGCGGGCGGATCCGACTGAAGACGACCCCGCTGGCCATGCCGACCACCCCGGCGACGGCAAACACCCACTGGAAGGGGACGACCTCCGTGAGCTGCCCGCCAAGCAGAGAAGCCAGCACCCACGACGTGGCCATGCCGACTTTGACCAGCGCCATGATGCGTCCCCGGACGTTGTCAGGGTAGACAGCGCGCATCACCTGGGCGTAGCCCAGGGTGTTGATCGAGCTCACCGCGTGGAAGAGCACGACGAGCACCAGATAGGGGACCGGCGTGTGGGCAAAGGGCATGAGCAAGAACATCGCCCGCCCAACGAGCGACGGCCAGATGACCAAACGCACGGGGTGCACCGGCCGCACGGCGTTGACAATCCACAGGGAGAGGAGCAAGACGATCGCGGGTGCGGCGACAAGCAGGGAAACCTGTAATGGCGTAGCCCCCAGCCGCCGCCCCATGACGGGGATGAACGGCAGGGTGAGACCTCCGAACGCGCCGTAGAGGACCGCCGCGAGGAAGTCGATCTGTAAGCTGGCGCGCAGCTTGGGCGGAATGGGTACGCGCAGCCAGCGGCGAAGAAAGGTCATCACGGCTGATCGAACCCGACGGGTGTGATTCGGTGGGCAGATAGCTCTTCCTGTCCGCGCGTGCGCTGTGCATCACAGGAAGCCCCTCCCGCTGCCCCGAAGTCCACGTAATCGGATATTCCCTACTTACCGATGCGCTACGCAATCGTCTCCGACATTCATGCGAATCTGGAAGCCCTCGAGGTCGTGCTCGCGGATGTGACCACTCGCAAGCCTGATGGCGTGGTGTGTCTGGGCGACTTCGTGGGGTACGGGCCGGATCCCGTGGCGTGTGTCGAACGCATGCGGCAGGTCCTGCAGGCTGCCGTGATGGGCAATCACGATCTCGCTGCGGTGGAGACCGAGGATGCCCTCGCCGCGAAATTTAACCCGCTGGCCTACGAAGCCATACTCTGGACCCGCCAGCAGCTCACGGGAGCGGTCCGCGATTTTTTGGCCGAGCTGCCGCAGCGAGTGAGGCCGGACGGGCTCCTCTGCGTGCACGGCAGCGTGCGCGATCCGATTGAGGAGTATATCCTTGACGTGGAGACCGCCCGCGCGAGCTTTGGGGCAGCCGAGTTCTCCATATGTCTGGTCGGCCACACGCACATCCCGACGGTGTTCGTGGAAGCGGGCACCTCGGTGATCGGTGAACCATTGCTCCCCGACCGGCCCCTACCACTCCGGCCCGACCGCCGCTACATCATCAACGCCGGAAGCGTCGGGCAGCCGCGTGATGGCGATCCCCGCGCCGCGTACCTGTGGCTGGACCTCGGAGCTCAGCAAGCCACCTTGGTCCGCCTTGAGTACCCCATTGCCAAGACGCAGGAGAAGATGATGACAGCCGGACTGCCGCCCATGCTCGCCGAGCGCCTCGCCTATGGACGCTGATCATATGTACGCAGAGACCTACCCAGCGCGGCGATTGACTCAGGATATGCTTACCCTAGGCGGGGCGAAGGAGTGGATCGCGTGACCAAGCGATTACTGACTATTGACGACCTGCTGGCCCTCAAGTGGGTCAGTGACCCCCAGCTCTCCCCCGACGGCACACGGGTCGTGTTTGTGCATACCGTGGTGGACCGTGCGGCCAACACCTACCGCGCTCATCTGTGGATGGTCTCCATCGCCGGAGGTGAAGTGCGACAGTTCACCAGTGGCGAGCAGCGAGACGCGCAACCCCGATGGTCGCCCGATGGTCGCTGGATTGCCTTCCTGTCCGACCGCGGGGTAAGCGAGGCCGCGCCAGGCACTCGACGCCCGAAGAAGCTGTACATCATCCCGGCCGATGGCGGCGAAGCTCAACTGCTCGTGCCCCACGCATACCATCCGTCCGATATCGCCTGGGCTCCGGACGGACAGCGCCTTGCCTTTGTGGGCAAGCTCCCCCACGATGAGCCCTCTAGTGACGTCAAGGTCATCACGCGGATCCGGTACAAGTCTGACGGGGACGGATTCTGGGATGGTCGGTACCAGCACGTGTTT
>DATGVF010000144.1:0-2716 GCA_035300645.1 bacterium | reverse complement strand
CGCGCAGCGCGTATCTTACGCAGTAGCTACAAAGAGAGTCAACACATTTTGAGGTTCCGCAACAGTCCCGAGGTCCATCTCCTTTCCTCCGATTGCTCCCTCAGATGTGATTCTTGACAAATGCCATTCACAAGGCTATAGAGCCTCTACGGAATCGGGGCTAATGGGGTTTTTTCCATAAGACGGGCCTGGGCCTGATTCGGCACACACGTCAAGCGAAGGGAGCCGAATAAACCGCATGAATTCTTCTCCAGCAGGATTCCTTGCGACGAAGGATTTAGCCGCGGGCCTCTTCGAGTTCTTGACTCCTTTGCATCACGACTTAGTGCTTGACAATACCGCTCTAACAGCGTATTTCAGCATCGCGTTTATCGTTTTTTGGACGGGATCAGCGGGATTGCTTTCCCCCTATTCCCGTCTAGCTTGAGACAAGGCAATTCGTAACGAGGGGGACCCGACTCTACCTCTGGAGAACTGTCTATGACGTCTTGGACGCAAGTGTATCATCAGAACTACAACCCGACAGGGAACGTCATCCTCTCTACGCTTGTGGCAGCGATCCCGATCCTGGTCCTACTGTACTTCATCGCCCTGCACCCTCATCGTGACAAGCAGGGCGTGAGGCACTTGGGCATCGCCGCCCCCTATGCGGCGTTCTTCGGCGTGCTCGCCGCCTTCCTCGTTTCCTGCCTGGCCTTTCGCATGCCCCTCCGCTCGGCCTTCTCGGCCTTCGCTCTCGGTAGCCTGTCGGGTTTCCTGGGGATCATCTGGATCGTCCTGGCCGCCATGTTCCTCTACACCATGACGGTCGTCACCGGCAAATTCGAGATCGTGAAAGAGTCCATCATTCACATCTCCTTCGACCGGCGACTCCAGGTCCTGCTGATCGCCTTTTCTTTCGGCGCAATCATCGAAGGGACCTCGGGCTTCGGGACGCCGGTGGCCATCGCCGGGGCCGTGATGGTGGGCCTGGGTTTCAAGCCCTTCCAGTCGGCCGTGCTCAACCTCTTGGCTAACACCGCTCCCGTCGCCTGGGGGGCCATCGGAACGCCCATCGTGACCCTGGCGGCCGTCAGCGGCCTGAATCAACTCACGCTCTCTACGATGGCCGGCCACCAGCTTCCCTGGGTGTCCATCCTGGTGCCTTTCTGGCTGGTCGTCACCTTCGTGAAGATGGAGGGAGGCACCTGGAAGGAGGCTTTCGAGGTGTGGCCGGGCGCGCTGTGCTCGGGCTTGTCCTTTGCCGTCATGCAGTATATCGCCTCAGGGATAGCCCAAACCCACCTGATGACCGACGTGGTCTCCGGCGTTTTCTCCGTCATCTGCACTGCCTTGTTCTTGCGCTTCGTCTGGCACCCCAAGACCCGCTTCCTGCTCAAGTCGGAGCGCGAGACCGGCACGGGAGCCGCCGCGCAGACGTCGGACGCGACCGGCTGGAAGTACCCGTACACCTTCGGCCAAACCGCATACGCCTGGCTGCCATGGGGGATTCTGATCGTTTGCTGCGCGCTTTGGGGCTGGCCGGAATGGAAGACCTACCTGAATAACCTCTTCTCAGGGGTCACGTTCAAGACCACGCTCCTTGGCTCAACGTTCTCGGGTACGCTCTCCCTGCCGGCGTGGGAAATGCCGGCCCTTCACAACCTCGTCCAGCGGATGCCCCCCGTGGCACCCGTGGGCGCCAAGCCCGAAGCGGCGCGTTTCGTCATCAACTGGCTGTCCGCGGCGGGAACGGGCGTGTTCGTGGCCGCGCTTCTGTCGGGTATGGTGCTCATGCTGAGCGCCGCCCAGTGGAAGGAGACCATCGTCCGGACCGCGCGTCGCATGAAGACCCCCGTCCTGGTCATCGGCCAAGTGCTGGGCCTCGGATTCCTCACCCGCTACTCCGGCACCGACGCTGTCCTCGGCCTGGCATTCACCGGCGCGGGCGTCATGTACCCGTTCTTCGCGGCGTACCTCGGCTGGCTCGGCGTCTTCCTCACCGGCTCGGACACCGCCTCCAACGCCCTCTTCGGGAGCCTGCAACGCATCACCGCGCAGCAGCTCCACTTGAACGAGGTCCTGATCGTGGCCACCAACTCGACGGGCGGCGTCATGGGCAAGATGATCGACGCCCAGTCCATCATGGTGGCCTGCGCTGCCTGTTACGATGATCCCTACGAGCGGTCCCATGCCCTGGGGCCGATCTTCCGCAAAGTGTGGTGGCATTCGGTCGCGGGGGCGGCGGTGATAGGACTGATCGCTCTTCTGCAGGCCTATGTGTTCACGGGCGCCATTCCGATACCTCCCGTCAAGTGAGGGCCAGGGGATCACCCGACCGGGAACACGGTGCGAGTGCGGGCGGGGTCATGGGCAAGATGGTTGACGCGCAGTCCATTACTATTGCCACTTCGGCGACCAATCAAGTGGGCAACGAGGGCATGATCTTCCGCTTTGTCGTGTGGCACTCCGTTGCGCTTGGCGCAATCGTCGGCGTCATCGTCATGCTGTATGCCTACGTATTTGCGTGGGCCGTGCCTCACGGGGTGACGTTCATCAAGTGAAGACGCTTGGCGTGGGCGGCATCACTCCCAGGTGTGCTCCCCGCATCGCGCATGCGGAGCGCATGAGCGCGGTGCGTGCGGTACAATCTTGACTGAACCTGCGCCAGCCGCGGGCACGCCCCGCCTGATTCGGAGAGGAAGGGAGCTATGGTCGCCGGCACCCTCGGCCAGTT
>DATGVF010000143.1:0-3244 GCA_035300645.1 bacterium | reverse complement strand
GCCCGGAAAAGTGGCCGGACGAAGTCATCTATCATCCGTGAGGCGATTGCCAGGATGGCGGAGGAAATCACGCGTCCGAAGCCGGAGGGCACCCTCTATGACAGAATGACAGATCTTGTGGGCATTGGTCATGGCGGGCCGCACGACCTAGCTTCTCGATCGGAGGAGGTGCTTCGCAACCTATTTTCTCAACGTCAGAGGCGGCGATGAGAGGCGTACTGGTGGATGCGGGGCCTCTCGTGGCCGTATTAGACGAGAGCGACGGAGACCACCAGCGTTGCGTCAGCGTATTAAAACGCCTGTCTGACCCCATGATTACCACTTGGCCTGTCGTGACGGAAGCAATGTACTTGCTTGGACAGACCCACAATCCCCTCGACTCACAAGAGGCCCTGTTGGCCATGCTCGATCGCCAGCTCGTGCTTGTTGTCGAACTTCGGCGCGAGGATCTCCCCCGGCTGCGAGCCCTCATCCGGAAGTACCGAGACCTCCCAATGGATCTCGCCGATGCCACCTTAGTACGCGTTGCCGAGCGGGAGGCCGTTCGGCAGGTGTTTACGCTGGACAAGCGCGACTTCCAAGTCTACAGGCTAGGGCGCCGCGAGACCTTGACCATCATCCCGTGACCGAACTAGCAAAGGACCTCATCGACCATACGAATGATGTGTGCAGGACGGGGCCATAATTCAGTTCAGCAGTACTCCGCGACTCCCCCTAGGCGCTAAGCGCCGCATGAAGGAACGAGCCGCATCACCGCGTAGCCTCTAAAGGACTAGTTCGAGAGGGGTGAGACGCGGATCCAGGGAGTAGACCCGTGTGGTTATCACGCCACTGGAGGTGGCCTGGATGAGAGAACGAGTACAGAGAGTGGGCGGCTTCATGGCGGGGATGGTCATCCCCAACATCGGAGCCTTTATCGCCTGGGGTCTAATCACCGCTTTCTTCATTCCCACTGGCTGGATCCCCAACGAGAATCTGGCCAAGCTCGTCGGCCCGATGATCGTTTACCTTCTGCCGATCCTCATTGGTTTCACCGGTGGCTCACTGATTTACGGCCACCGGGGCGGCGTTGTCGGCGCGGTGGCCACGGTCGGCATCATCGTCGGATCCGACATCCCGCAGTTCCTCGGAGCCATGATTGTCGGCCCTCTGGGGGGCTGGCTCACCAAAAAGGTCGACGGCGTCCTGCAGCCAATGACGCCCAGCGGCTTTGAGATGCTCATCAATAATTTCTCTGCGGGGATCCTCGCCGGAATTCTCGCGCTTCTGGGTCGCGTGGCGATCGGCCCGGTGATTCTCGCGGGCAACAACCTGTTTGCAGCGGGCGTCCAAGCATTAATCTCCAGCCGGCTCATCCCGCTGGCCGACATTCCAATCGAAGTCGCCAAGGTGCTCTTCCTTAATAACGCCATCAACCACGGCATTCTGGCGCCGCTCGGGGTCCAGGCCTCGGCCCAAGCAGGCAAGGCGATTCACTTTCTGCTGGAGACCAACCCCGGGCCTGGGTTGGGTCTGCTGTTGTCATATTGGTGGGTGGGCAAAGGGAACTTCAAGCAGTCTGCGCCTGGTGCGATCCTGATCCACTTCTTTGGCGGCATCCACGAAATCTACTTCCCATATGTGCTGGCCCATCCGATCATGATCGTCGCGATGTGGGCGGGCGGGATTGCCGCCGATATCGTATTTGTCATCACGGGCGCGGGCCTGGTCGCCACACCCTCACCGGGGAGCATCTTTGCCGAAATGGCGATGACTCCACGGGGGGGCTACTTTGGGGTTTTGGCGGGCATCCTGGTCGGGGCGGTGGTCGCGTTCCTGGTCGGCTCGTCTATCCTCAGGGCGTACCCGGTGCGCGAGCGAACATAGCCGCAGTGCGCTAGAGTAGTAGATGAACAGACCCGCCGGCGGTACAGCCCGCCGGCGGGCCCTTTCTCCGGGTACTGAGAGGAGACGCAGCTATGGGCCAGGTGGTTAAGCAGGCAGCCGAGGTGCACAAGATCGTCTTTGCGTGCGAGGCCGGGATGGGGTCGAGTCTCATCGGCGCGAACCAGCTGAAGCGCAAGTTGAAGGATGCCGGGCTCGCTGTGGAGGTCGTCGCCACCGCCGTTCACGCCATCCCGAAAGATGCCGACGTCGTCGTCGCCCACGCCGGGCTGGCCAAGCGGGCGGAAGAAGCGGCGCCCACCGCGGTGGTCATCCCGTTCATGAATTTCGTGAATAACCCCGTCTACGATGAGCTGGTCAAGAAGTTGAAAGCGGGACAGCCCATCTCAAGCTAAGGAGCATGGTGCCGCCGCCACCGGTCCTCAGCCTGGAATTGATCCGCCTGGGCGAGCAGGCGAGTAGCCGGGATGAGGCTATTGATCGGGTCGGTCAGATGCTTGTGGACGGCGGCTATGTGCAGCCTGCCTATGTCGCGTCCATGAAGGAACGCGAACTCACGATGTCCACCTACGTGGGAAATGGTGTGGCCATTCCTCACGGGACGTTCGACGACAAGACGCTCATCCTCGCCACCGGCATCGCAGTCGCGCAGTTCCCCCACGGCGTGACCTGGGACGGCTCGAATATTGCGTACCTAGTTGTGGGAATCGCGGCCGTCCGCCAGGAGCATATCGGCGTCCTGGCCAATCTGGCCCGAGTGCTCGAGGACGAGACCGTGGCGAAAGCGCTGTGGACGACGACCAGTGCCGACTTCGTGTATGAGACGCTGGGCCGACCCTGGCAAGATGAGACGTGACGCAAGCGGTGCAGTTTGGGGCCGGGAACATCGGGCGGGGTCTCGTCGGCTATGTGCTGCGGCGCTCCGGCTATGATGTTACCTTTGTGGACGTGGTTGATGACGTCGTCCGTCAGTTAAACATTCTAGGCCGGTATCCAGTTCGGATTCTCACCCGCGAAGGCGAACGCGTGGAAACCATCGACGGGGTGCGGGCGGTGCATGCGGCGGACGTCGAAACTGTTGTGGGTGCGGTTGCTGGCGCAGACCTGGTGACGACCGCGGTCGGCCCCGGGGTCCTGCCGGCTGTGGCCGAACCGATTCGGGATGGCCTGCGCCGCCATCCGGCGGCGGCGGTCAACGTCATCGCCTGCGAGAACCTGACGGGTAACTCGACGCGGCTCCGCTCGCTCGTGGAGGGCCAAACGACCTGGGCCGTGCCTGCCTGGGCGGGATTCCCTGACTGCGTCGTCGATCGCATTGTGACGGGGTCGACCGATCCGCAGCAGCCGTTTGCAGTGACGG
>DATGVF010000142.1:0-4372 GCA_035300645.1 bacterium | reverse complement strand
GATCCCGAGAATGCCCACCGCCTCAGGGACGTGCCATCTGGGGAACCTCCCAGCCTGCTCCATCCTCCCGCGGCCTGCCGGTTTCACCCCCGGTGTCCGTCCTTCATGCCGGGGATTTGCGACATCCACGTGCCGAAAGACTTCGAGCCCTCGCCGGGACAACACGTGTTGTGCTGGCTCTACGATGACACGGGTCTCGTTGCCCCGTCTTTGACGAAGAGGGCGTAGCATGCGGAGGTGGGGTGGGTCAGTAAGGCTAATTGTCCTCGGCGGCTCGGTCCTACTCACCAGTTGGTTCTTCCTGCTGCTCCTGACCATCCGCTTTCTCACCCCGAGTTTGCCGCTTGCCCTCCTTGCCTACGCGGGCTCGGTGGCAGGGTTGGCGATCGGCGTGTTCGGCGCTGTTCGGTATGCTCACCAGGTCGGCGGTCTGTAGACAGCCTGCGGATGCGGAGACGAAACGCCCTTGATATTTTTGCCGCTTGGCCGAATAGGAGGGAAAGACTCCGTTTCAAACCGACCGTGATCTAGCGAACAACCTTTCGATGGTTTGATCAGCGTTGAGGTATGGCGGTGTGGACTGTAGTGAGTCCATGTATGCAAGTTTCCAGAAGGAGTCTAGGGCCGCATCCCGTATGTTCTTGGACGAATCCAACATTAAAGAACAATCTCATAGAGTGAGTTGCTCGAGTCATCACATCAAGCCAGCGGGGTGTGTGCTTTGAAGCAGCCGTCGGCGACACCGAGCGAGGTAATGACGCCGGCTCAGGTGGCGCGGTATTTACAGGTGCACAAACTCACCGTCTACCGGTATGTCCGTGATCGACAACTCCCCGCCGTTCGTCTGGGGCGTTCGTTGCGGATTCTGAAAGCCGATGTGGATGAATTCCTGCGCCTCCACCGGGTAGGCGGCAGTAGTCGTGGAACGATTCGGAAAGTCTTGGGTCGTCGACACACAGACCGGAGCATGAGCCAGACTCCGGGATCCGTCTTTCGCGGGTACTCCCAGGAGCCATCCACCTGGTCTCCTATGAAGTCGCCGTCACGACGAGAAGACTCGCTCACATGGCACCTCTGGGATTGGGGCATCACGGGGACTACATTAGGCGCACTAGGGTGACGAGAAGGTAAGACACTTCTGCAACACGGAGGAGGACTTCTATGGGTTCGTGGAGGTGGATGTCGCTTCTGCTCGCGACCGTGCTGGTGATCGCGATGCCGTTCGCATCTCGCGCGGGTTCATCCAGCAGCCCGGCGGTAGGACCCGACACGGTCGTCCTGTTTTTGCAACAGGAGCCGTCGTGTCTCAACCCCGTGGCGGACGCCTGCCAGATGTTTGTGGCCGCTGCTGTCAAGGCCATGATCTTCTGCTGCAACAACGCGAACGACGCCGAGCCGGTCCTCATGACCAGCGACTGGAAATTCCTGCCGGCCATGGTCGAAAAGGTGCCCAGCATCAAAGACGGCGACTGGAAGGTGAATGCCGACGGCTCGATGCAGGTCACGTGGAAGCTCAGGAAAGGAAGGACCTGGCACGACGGGAAGCCCGTGACGGCAGAAGACTACATCTGGGCGTGGCGTGTGCAAATGCACCCCGATTTCCCCGCCGCCGACCGGAGTATCTCCGAACGGGTGGAGAACATCTTCGCGCCCGACTCCTCCACGGTTGTGGTGAAGTGGAAGAAGAAGTACGAAGGGGCCAACCGATACCTCTCCGGAGCAGGGATCTTGCCAAAGCACGTGACAGAGAAGTTGTTCCGCGCCAATCCCGCCAAGTTTGTGGAAGCCTGGGGTACCGGCGTCCCCACAATCGGCAATGGCCCGTACATCCTCAAGGAATGGCAAAAAGGATCGTCGATGACTTTGGAAGCGAACCCTGCCTGGGCGGTGATTCCAGGGGTCCTGCCTGATAAACCGGCCGTGCGGAGGGTCGTCTACCGCTTCATCTCCGACACGAACACTATCATCGCGAACGTGCTCTCGGGATCTGCCGATGGCGTCGACGAAACCGCGATCCCCTTCGTCCAAGGGCTGGAGCTTGAGCAGCGGCTCAAGAGCGAAGGACGGACGGACATAGTGTTAAAGGCCGAGCCCGGTCTGGTCTGGGAACACATCGACATGAACATGGACAACGCCCACCTGAAGGACAAACGGGTGCGACAGGCATTGGTCTACGCGATCAATCGTGAAGAGCTGGTGCAACAGCTGTTCCAGGGCAAGCAGCCTGTGTCTCACTCGTTCCTCCCAGACAAGCACTACGGGTACAACAAGGACGTCAAGAAATATCCCTATGATCCCACCCGAGCGCGTGCGCTTCTGGCCGAGGCCGGCTATACTGCGGGGCCAGATGGGGTTTTGCAAAACAAAGGGCAGAGGCTCTCTCTGACGTTTACGACGACGGCAGGGAACCGCACCCGCGAAGCCGTGCAGCAGATCCTGCAGGCTCAGTGGAAGGCTGTTGGCGTCGAAGTGAAGATCCAGAACCAACCCGCCCGCGCGTACTTCGGGGACACACTGCCGACGCGCAAGTTCGAACTCGCAATGTACGCCTGGGTGAAATCGCCCAACTCGACCTGCGAGTCAGAGCTGACGAGCGATCATATCCCAGGCGGGGGACAGACCGGCGGGCAGAATTACCCCGGATATCGAAACGCTGACGTGGACCGGCTGTGCCATGCCACGCCCGAAGAACTGGACGAAGGCAAGCGCGCGCAGATGCTCCGTGAGGCGCAGGCGATCTGGGCGGAGGACGTACCGAGCATTCCGTTGTACCTGCGGGCTGACTACACGGCGCACAAGGCGAGCCTGCAGAAATGGCTGCCGACCAGTTCCCAGGTTCCGGTCACCTGGAACGCCGCGCAGTGGAGTTGGCTGAAGTAGGGGAGATGTGATCGAGCGGCAGGGCCGGCGCGGACCGGCCCTGCCGCGTCTAGTTGAGCCGCATCGATGACCAGCTACTTAACCCGTCGCCTCTTGCAGATGGTTCCCTTGGTCATTGGCATTTCCATCATTATCTTCCTCATCCTGGCGGCGGCGCCCGGAGACCCCGTCGACCTCCTGCTGTTTGGCAATCCCAACATCACGGCGGAAGATGTAGTCCGGTTGAAACACCTGTACGGCCTCGACCAGCCCTTGCACATCCGCTACGTCAAGTGGGTCTGGGCTGCCCTCCAGGGGGATCTGGGATACTCGCGCACCTACAAAGTGCCCGTACTTTCGCTGATTTGGGATCGGGTCGGCAACAGCTTGTGGCTCCAGATCCCGGCGTTTCTCATCGCCTTGGCCGTGGCCGTGCCCGTGGGAATCACGTCGGCCCTCCGGCAGTACTCCCCCGTGGACTACGCCGCTACGTTTTTCACGTTCTTCGGCCTGTCGATTCCCGCGTTCTGGTTTGGGATCATGATGATTTACGTCTTCGCAGTCGTCCACCCGTGGACGGCGCTGCCTGCGCTGGCATGGCTGAAGTTCCCGGCCGGTGGATTTAGCTCGCCGGGGGTTGCAGCCGGTCTGGCGACCTACGTGGACCGGGCCCACTACGTAGTCCTCCCGGCCCTCGTGCTCTCGTTGCTCTTCATGGCATCGTATACGCGCTATACGCGATCCAGCATGCTGGAAGTCATCCGGCAGGATTACATTCGCACCGCGCGCGCGAAGGGAATCTCTGAGCTCGGGGTCATCCGGAGGCACGCGCTGCGCAACGCCCTGATTCCCCTGGTGACGATCGTCGCTCTGTCGATCCCAGCTCTCTTCTCAGGCGCGCCGCTCACCGAAACCGTTTTTGGCTGGCCGGGGATCGGCCGGCTTCTGGTCGACGCCGTGCTGGCGGGGGATTTTGCCGTGGCGCAGGGAGTCATCCTGTTCTTGGCTGGGTTGGTGATTGTGTTCAACCTCCTCGCGGATATTTCGTACGCGGTGCTCGATCCGCGCATTCGCTATGACTGACCTGCGCTCGGGAACTTCCGGGGCCGTCCTGGCAGCCAGCCTCGCGGCGCGCCCGGAGGTGGGCGGAGAAGGCTACTGGCAGATCGCGTGGCGGCGGTTCAAGAAGCACCGGGTGGCCATTGTCGGCGCCAGCGTGATTGTGTTGTTTATCGCCACCGCTGTCTTTGCGCCTTTCCTCACCCGCTATGAGTTTGATCAGATCGATCTCTACCGGCGCAAGGCCGCCCCGTCCTTCAGCCACCCTCTCGGCACCGATGAACTGGGCCATGACGTCTTTACCCGACTGCTTTACGCGGGTCGGATCTCCCTGACGGTCGGGTTCACCGCCGCGTTCACCGCGGCTGTCCTAGGGACCCTCGTCGGCGGCGTTTCCGGCTTCTACGGACGATGGCTGGACAACGTGCTCATGCGGGTCACGGATGTGATGTTC
>DATGVF010000141.1:0-10915 GCA_035300645.1 bacterium | reverse complement strand
CCCGCTCCGGATCATGACATTGCTTCTGCCGACGGTCGATTCACACGCGGATGTGCCGGCGGTCACGCCGCTCATTGAGAAAGACGGTGTGCCAGTGGGCCTCGTGTTCGATGATGGCAGCGGTGTTCAGCTGAGCGAATTAGGGGTCGCTGTCCTAGGCCACCGGGAGAGGAGGGGGAGCAAGGACGTCGCACGGACCCTGAGTTTGCGTAGGTGAGATCCGCCTCAGCAACTGGGCGGAATCGGTGACAGTACGAAACTGAGAGAGGAGACCGCAATGAGATCACTGTGGATGAAGCTGACGATCGCCCAACTCGTGCTGGGCGTGTTTTTTGTGGCCCCACTGTTCGCGGCCACCACAGAAACACTTGAAGCCATCGGCACCGGGACGGTGGAAACGAACTGCCTCGGGACACTCTATGCAGGCTGCACCGCGACCTCGACGGGGTCGATGACCGGAACGCCGATCCTCACGGGCCAGTTTGTCTTGCGGTTCGACACCGGGAGTCCAATCTCGCTTAACGGATACCCGGCCGGCCCCACGGGCGGCACCCAGCAAGGGGTCTGCCTGCCGGCGAGTTTCTTGGGCACGCTCACCTCCGGAGGCGACAGCATCTATTTTAACCACGCGGGGTTTGTGTGCGAAGAGGCGCAGGTGGGTTCGCCTTACGTCTACCATGGGACCTTCCGCATAACGGGCGGCACCGGACGGTTCGCGGCCGCCACGGGGGGTGGGAGTGTGACGGGGGCATTCACCCGCACCCCAGAAGGGTCGTTCATTTACCTCCGGGGGTCGATTACCTATTAGCCGCATAAGATCGTCAATGCTGCACCCACATGAAAAGCGCCGTCGCCGCAGGCCCCGAGCGATGGACCGAGGTCTGCGGCCCGCAATGCAACGGCCAACGGGGCCGCTGCGTCTGAGGGTTTAGATTCTATGTGCGGGATCGTAGGCATCGTTAATCTGAATTCGGGCGAGCCCGTCGACGAGATGCGGCTAACCCGCATGCGAGACGTCCTGCGCCACCGGGGGCCGGACGGCGAAGGTCTCTTCGTCAGTGGCCCGGTCGGCCTCGGGCACCGGCGGCTCGCGATTGTGGACGTGGCCGGGGGCCACCAACCGATGGCCAATGAGGACGAGAGCGTGTGGGTCGTTCTCAACGGGGAGATCTACAACCATGCCGCCCTCCGGCCCGGCCTCCAGGCGAAAGGTCACCGCTACCGGACGTCGTCCGACACCGAAACGATCCTCCATCTTTACGAGGAGGAAGGCGACCGGTGCGTCGAGCGGATGCAGGGGATGTTCGCGTTCGCCGTGTGGGATCGGCCGCGTCGGCGCCTCTTCCTTGCGCGCGATCGCCTCGGCATCAAGCCGCTCTACTATACGGTCACAGACCACGAGCTGCTGTTTGCCTCCGAGATCAAGGCCATCTTGATGGCGAGCAGCCTGCGCCCGGCGTTGAATGAGGCCATCCTCCCGGAGTTCCTGGCCACACGCTTCGTGGCCGGCGAGGACACGTTCTTCCGAGGGATCCGCAAGCTCATGCCGGGACACACGCTTTCGTGGTCGAGAGAAGATGGCTTCCGCACCCGGCGGTACTGGAGTCTTCCCTCAGCGGTCGACGAGATCCATGTTCCTTTGCGTCAAGCGGCCCAGGAGGTACGCGTCAAGCTCGAAGCGGCGGTCCGGAGCCATCTCATGAGTGATGTTCCCCTGGGCTTGTTCCTTTCCGGCGGGATCGACTCGAGCGGACTCGCCGCCCTGATGGCTCCCATGGTGGCCGAGCCGATCCGCACGTTCGCGGTGGGGTTCTCCGATCCGGACGCAAACGAGCTTGCCTACGCTCGCCTGGTCGCCCGTTCGGTCGGGGCCGAGCACCGTGAGGTGGTAGTGTCCCCCAGCGAGTTTTTCGCCGCGCTGCCCGAGCTCATCTGGCATGAGGACGAGCCGATTGCATTCTCGTCGAGTGTGCCCCTGTATTTCGTCTCACGGCTGGCTCGCCCCCATGTGAAAGTGGTGCTCACCGGAGAAGGGGCGGACGAGCTCTTCTTGGGCTACCACCGCTACCGCGTCACGGCCTGGAACGAGCGGCTCGGACGCGCGTACTGGACGGTGACTCCCCGACCGCTGCGCGCAGGGATTCGCAGTGCGATTCACGGTCTTCCCTGGCCCCTCCGCCGCTATGCGGAACGAACAGCCCTCGCGCTTGAGCCGGGGGTACGGTCGCTGTTCTTCGAGAACTCTGCGGTCTTCTCGGGGCGGTTTCAGCGTGCACTGCTCCGCGACCCTGCGATCCTGACTGACCGCGACCCGTACGCCGAGGGGCTGCGGCACTACGACGAAGCCCGAGGCGGATCGCTCGAGCGTATGAGCCACACCGACCTTCAGACCTACCTCGTAGAGCTCCTCATGAAGCAAGACCAGATGAGTATGGCGGCCTCGATTGAGAGCCGCGTTCCGTTCCTGGACCACGAGTTTGTCGAACACGTCGTGACGCTGCCCGGCCGCTACAAGTTGCGCGGTTGGCAGACGAAGGTTGTGCTGCGCGAGGCCCTTCGCGATCTCGTGCCACCCCAAATTCTCACCCGCCGGAAAATGGGGTTTCCCGTTCCGGTGGGGCGGTGGCTACGGGGTCCCTTCTGGCCTATGGTCGAGGAGTTCGTGCTGGGGCCGCGGGCTCTCCAGCGAGGGCTCTTCGAGCCGTCGTCCTTGCGCCATTTAGCGGACGAGCATCGGACGGGTCGCGCCGAACACGGTGATCGCCTCTGGCTCCTCGCCAACCTCGAGATCTGGCAGCGGATCTTTCTTGACGGCGAGGGCGTCGCGGCGATCGGGCTCACTGCCTAAGGTCATGCGTATTCTTTGGGTGAAGGTCGGAGGCCTCTGGCCGTTGACCGCAGGTGGGCGGCTCCGGAGTTTCCACCTCCTTTCGGAGCTCTCCCAACGGCACCGCGTGGTGGTGCTGACAACCCACGGTCCCGGCGATGATCCACAGGGGCTTGCGGCGGCGCTCCCGCACTGCGAGCGGGTGGTCTCGACTCCGCACATGGCGTCGAAACAGGGGAGCGGGCGCTTCGCTGCCACATTGCTACGATCGTGGCTGTCGCCGTTTCCCGTCGATTTCTGGCGGTGGCAGGTACCGGCGCTGTCTAATCTCGTGCGGCGCACGATCGAAGCAGGCGGCATAGATCTGTGCGTCGCTGATTTCCTAGTCACCACACCAAACGTTCCCCTTCCCGGTCCCGTTCCGACCGTGCTATTTGCTCACAACGTCGAGCACATTATCTGGAAGCGTCTGAGCCAAGTCGACCGACCGGTGTGGGAGCGGGTGGTGCTCGGGTGGGAGTGGCGGAAAGTGCGCCGATGGGAAGCACGGGTGTCCGCGCAGACCCAATTGACCGTAGCAGTGTCCGATGTGGATCACGCGTTGCTGGCTGACCTTGCCGCGGGGGCGCGCGTGCGCTCAATCCCCACCGGCGTCGATCCGGTGTACTTCGCTCCGAACGGGAAATCCGAAGCGCCCACGGAGCTCGTTTTTACGGGGTCTATGGACTGGTACCCGAATGAGGACGCCATCACCCATTTTATCGACGCGATCTTGCCCGCCATTCGCCGGGAGATCCCCCAGGTTGGTCTGACCGTGGTGGGCCGCAACCCTACAGATCGTTTGCGCAGGGCGGCCGCCGCTGCCGATGTCCGCGTCACGGGGACGGTCGACGATGTCCGTCCGTATGTGTCCAAGGCGGCGGTGTACGTGGTCCCGCTTCGCATCGGCGGTGGCACGCGGCTCAAGATCTTCGAGGCACTCGCGATGGGCAAGCCCGTCGTGTCGACGGGCGTGGGGGCCGAAGGGCTTCCCTTGGAGCCCGGGGTCCATTTCCTGCGCGCCGACGAGCCCGCCGAGTTTGCGCGTGCTGTCGTCTCCCTGCTGGGCGACCCGGGACGCCGGAAGGCGCTGGCGATGGCCGGGCGTCGGCTCATTGAAGAGCGCTTCTCCTGGGCGCAAGTCGCCCGTGAATTCGAAGCCCGCTGCTTGGAGGTGGTACCAGCTGTGACACGACAACAAGACCAACGGGAAGGAAGTGCTCACCCATGCGCGTGAGCGTGTTCGGGCTCGGTTACGTGGGTGCCGTGACGGCGGCCTGTTTGGCCAAGGCAGGGCACCAGGTAGTCGGCGTGGATGTCAACCCGGAGAAAGTGGCGATGGTCAACGCGGGCCGATCGCCGGTCATCGAGCCTGGACTCGGAGATCTCCTGGCCGAGGTGGTCCACCTTGAGCAGTTGCGGGCCACCGTGTCGAGCGAGAAGGCTGTCGCCGAGACGGATTTGGCGCTCATCTGTGTCGGCACCCCCGGCCACGCCAACGGGCGTCCCGAGGTGAGCGCTGTGGCTCAAGTGGGGCAGGAGGTAGGCCACGCCCTTCGACATCGGGGCGGCGCGTATACGGTCGTCTTGCGGAGCACGGTCCTACCCGGGACCGCCGAGCGCGTGCTGGTCCCGGCCCTGCGCCAGGGTGCAGGCGGCGCGCTCGAGGAGGAGATTCATTTTGCCGTGAACCCCGAGTTCATGCGAGAGGGCACTGCGCTGCGCGACTTTGCGGACCCACCGTTTATCCTCGTGGGGTGCGCCGATCCGGCGACCGCCTCGGTGGTGAGATCACTCTATGAGGGGGTCGCCGCTCCGCTGGTCCACACGAGCGTGCGGACAGCAGAGATGATCAAGTATGTCTCAAACGCTTTCCACGCCCTCAAGGTGTGCTTCGCGAACGAGATTGGGGACGCGTGCGCCGCATTTGACATCGATCCGCAGGAGGTCAGCCGGGTCTTCCGGATGGACCGGAAGCTCAACGTCTCTGAGGCGTACCTGCGCCCCGGCTTCGCGTTTGGGGGGTCGTGTCTGCCGAAGGATCTGCGGGCGCTCCTCCACGCGGGCCGAGATGCTGACCTCTTGCTCCCGCTGCTGTCGGCCATCATTCCCTCAAACGAGGGCCAGATCCGGCGGGCCATCGAGGCCGTGCTCGCGACCCAGAAGCGGCGGGTGGGCGTCGTGAGCCTCGCGTTTAAGCCCGACACCGACGATCTTCGGGAGAGCCCGATGGTCACACTAGTCGAAGGGCTGATCGGGAAGGGTTTGGCCGTGCGCATTTACGATCCGAATGTCGCGGTCGCGCGACTGGTCGGTGCGAATCGCCGCTACATCGAGGAGGGCATCCCGCACATCGCCTCCCTGATGTGCGAGAGCGTCGATGCCGTGCTGGAGCACGCGGAAGTGCTCGTACTTGGGAGTGCGAGTGCCGAGGCCGCGCGTGCGCTTGCTGCGGCCCGCCCCGACCAGACCATTGTCGACCTCACACGGGGCGCGTTGAGAGATCTGCCTGTGCAGACCCGCGATCCCGTCGGTGCCTCGTCGTCCCGAAGCGCCCTGTGAGCATGGCCTCTCTCCGTACCTGCAGCATCATCGGCGCGCTCCTAGCTGTGGTCGCCCTCGGGCCGCTGGGGAGTGCTGCCACCCGAGGTCTCGGCGGGCCGCTTTTCTCCATCTCCCCGGCGGGTCTGCGAGGGCCCGGCGGGATTGGGGACATGGGCACGGTTTTCGCTGCGAATCCCATGACCACTGAGGCTGCGCCATCCTTGCCCGCGCTTCCACGGGTGACCATCGATACCGCACTGGGCCCTCCTCCGGCGCGGGTAATCAAGGTGTCAGTCGGGAGCGATCTGCAAGCTGCTCTGAATGCGGCGCGACCGGGGGATGCCATCGAACTCCCCGCAGGTACCACGTTTGTCGGCAACTTCACCCTCCCACACAAGCCGGACGCACAGTGGATCGTGATCCGGTCCTCGGCGTACGACCGTCTCCCGCCACCTGGCTCCCGCATCTCGCCGGCTCAGGCCGACCTCATGGCGAAGATCGTTAGCCCGAATCGGGAGCCGGCCATCAGTACTGCATCCGGAGCGCACCACTACCGGTTCAGTGGGGTCGAGATCACGACCTCAAGCTCTGTCAATGTCAACTTGATCCGGTTGGAGGCTTCGGGGCAGACCTCTCTGGATCGCGTCCCCACCGACATCATCGTTGATCGCTGCTACATCCACGGGACGCCGGCGGGCAACATCCGCCGCGGCATCGCGCTGAACGGGGCGCGGCTCGCGGTGGTGGATTCGTACCTGTCGGACTTTCACGAGCGGGGGGCAGACTCGCAGGCCATTGCGGGGTGGAACGGTCCGGGCCCCTTTAAGATCGTGAACAACTACCTTGAGGGTGCGGGCGAGAACGTCCTCTTCGGTGGTGCAGACCCAGCGATTCTGAACTTGGTGCCGTCCGACATCGAGGTGCGACGAAACCACATCGTGAAGCCCCTAGCCTGGCACGTCGGGGAAGCCAGCTTCGCGGGCACGCCGTGGAATGTCAAGAATCTTTTTGAGCTGAAGAATGCTCGGCGGGTGTTGGTGGAGGGCAACATTTTCGAGCAGAACTGGGTGCATGCGCAGAATGGGTTCGCGATTCTCTTCACCGTGCGCAACCAGGACGGCGGGTCACCGTGGGCGGTGGTGGAGGATGTGACATTTGCGAATAACATCGTGCGACACACCGCCCAGGGGGTGAACGTGCTGGGGCAGGATGATATGCGTCCCAGCGACCACACGAAGCGCATCTTGATCAAAAATAACCTGTTCGACGACGTGGGCGCCCCGCGCTGGGGCGAGGGGGGAAAGCTGTTTCAGTTGCTCGGCGGTGCCGCGGATGTGGTCATCGAGCACAACACCGCGTTCCAAACGGGCGCCATTGTGATGGCGGAGGGCGCCCCCAATCTCGGTTTTGTTTTCCGCTATAATATCGCCCTCCACAATGCTTATGGTATCCTCGGCACGGGCACCGGGGTGGGCAATCCTACGCTCGAGCGGTACTTCCCCAATGCCCTCGTGACGAAGAACGTTATCATCGGTGGTACCGCTCTCCAGTATCCGGTGGGCAATTTCTTCCCAGCCTCCGTCGATCAGGTGGGGTTCGCCGATTACCGCAAAGGCGATTACCACCTCGCGACCTCGAGCCCGTACACGCGCGCCGCGGAGGGAGTAGACCCCGGGGCTGATCTCAAAGCCATGCGAACTGCCCTGGGGACCCTCGGTCAGTTGTCTCAGTCGTCAGGCCCGCCGTAGGACGGGCCAAGGCCTATCACGCCTACTCCCGCTCCGAAACCCTGGACGGTACCAGCGGCCGGCCATAGCCGAGTCCGGCTCCGGACGGAGGAGCTCTACCTCGATCCCATCGCGGCATGACGATGCTCAACGTGCAGCTCCTCTTCTGGGTGTCCCTCGGTCTCCTCGTCTATTCCCATATCGCATATCCGGTGCTGATCTGGGCGATGAGCCGGATGCGTCCTCGACCCGTTCAGAGCACACTCGACTTACCGTCTCTGAGTGTGGTGATCGTGGCGCATAACGAAGCCCTGAGGATTGAGGAGAAGCTGCGGAATCTTTTATCGCTCGACTACCCCCAGCATCGTCTTGAGATCCTTATCGGCGACGATGGGTCCACTGATGGCACGGCAGACCGTGCGCGAGCGTTTGAGGGCGCGGGAGTCTCTGTGGTGGGCCATAACGCGCGACGCGGCAAGGCGGCGGTCCTGAACGATCTCGTGCCGAGGGCTCGTGGGGAAATTGTCGTCCTCGCCGACGCGCGCCAGAGGTTTGAGGTCGACACGCTGCGTGCGCTCGTCGCTCCTTTTGGAGATGCGCGAGTCGGCGCCGTGAGCGGAGAGCTGATCCTCACTGACGCCGACGCCCCCGGGAGCAACCAGGGGGTCAGTATCTACTGGCGTTATGAGAAGCTGATTCGGTGGAGTGAGAGCCAGGTCGACTCGACGGTGGGCGCAACGGGTGCGATCTACGCGATCCGCCGGGCCCTCTTCGAGCCGATTCCTGCGGATACGATTCTCGACGACGTCGTGATCCCGCTGCGCATCGCGCGCCGGGGCTACCGGGTCCTCTTTGAACCCCGCGCCCGCGCCTATGACCGAGTGGCACCGTCGAGCCAAGCGGAACTGACGCGGAAAGTGCGGACCATCGCGGGCAACTTCCAACTTTTCGTGCGGGAGCGCTGGCTCCTCAATCCGTTTCGCAACCGCCTGTGGTTTCAAACGCTTTCACACAAGGGGCTGCGCCTGCTCGCGCCGCTCCTCCAAGGGACGGCGCTGGCGACGAACCTCTTTCTTACCTCTAGCCCAGGGTACCGCCTTCTGCTCACCGCCCAGGCTCTGTTCTACGCCACCGCACTCGGCGGCTATGCCCTGCGGAACACGAACCGGAAGCACCCGGTCCTCGCGCTGCCCTACACAGTCTGCCTCTTTAGTTGGGCCACCGTGGTTGGGTTCTTCCGGTTCGCGACCGGCCAGCAACGCGTCACCTGGGAAAAGCGCGTCTCATAACCCCCTTACCTTCAGGAGATTGACGAACACCGCGGCGGTGACCGCTTGCCCACGCAAATAACGAGTCTTCTTCGCGGTCGATTCTGCAGAAGTGTCATGGGTCCGACCCGCCGCTGAGAGGATCAGCGGCGCCGTCATGCTTGGTACGGCGGCCGCGGCCTTGAGGAAGTCTGCCTTCAGTGTGACGGGGAATAGGATCCGCCACGCGACGGGGGCGAGCGGGACTGGTCCGATCGCTGATACGCCGCCCATCGTGGCATTCGTCACAGTGGCGTAGAGGTTGGCAAGAGCTGAGGCGCCCACGAGTGGGTAGGCCGCGACGACAGTGCTCGTGTACACGAGGCTCCCGTTCTTGTAGTAGCGGACGGTGCCCGACGCCACGCTGATACGGAAGACGTCACCGGTGATGAAGGGGACGTCAGTCCGGTAGACACCCAACTCCCGGACTTCGGCGATGCCCGCTTGGAACCGGAAGGCGAAGTCGATAGTGCCCTGATTGTTGGGAGCAAAGGCGTGGGCGAGGCCCGCGAATCGCAGGGCTCCAGTTTCGGTGGCGGTGAACTCGATGTAGCCGGTGCCTGACGGGATCTGCTGCTGGGAGTAGGCGCCGGCATCGAAGCACCCATCGCAGCCGCTCGTCTTCTGCAGCGAGCCGCCGGTGGCGATCACGTTGACAGGGTTGGCCCAGACGACTGGGGTAGTTGGCCCTGTCGCTAGAGGAGTGGTTGCGGGTGTGGTTGTGGATGGGGCAGGCTGGGTTGTGAACGTGAAATCGCCGGAAATTGATAGGATCCCTCCCGCGTCTTGAGATTTCACGCAATAGTGGTAGAGCGTGCCAGATGCGAAGCTGGTCAGAGTCACAGCATGCGCCGTCACCAATGTCGTAGCGAGCATCGTCGTGTTGCCGTAACTCGCGGTCAGGCCATACTCGATTTGCGAACTCGTTGGCACGTTCGTCGCCCACACGACGCTGACGCTGGAGGGCGTGCTAGACGAGACAGTGACCGAGGAGATGACCGGGGGGTTGCCCACGGTGACGCCGATACTCAGCGACGTGGTCCGAATGGAGGTCGTGTCGCGGGCCACGGCGGCGAGGGAGTGAGAACCGTTGGCAACAGTTGCGGTGTTCCAAGTCACGGTGTAGGGGGCCGTGGTGATTTCAGCACCCAGGTTCAGGCCATCGAGCTGGAACTGCACCCCTGCGATCCCCATGGAACTCGTGGCGCTTGCCGAGATAGGGACGGTGCCCGCCACCTGGACCCCGGTGGTGGGAGAGGTCATGGAGACGGTGGGGGGCGTCATGGTTGTGAACGCGAAATCGCCAGAAATCGCCAAGATCCCGATCGCGTCTTGAGATTTCACGCGATAGTGGTAGAGCGTGCCGGACGTAAGGTTGGTCGGTATCATGACATGCGCGGTCACCAACGCCGTGTCGAGCGGCATCGCGGTGCCGTAACTCGTGGTTAGGCCATACTCGATTTGCGAAGTCGACGGCATATTCGTCGTCCACACGACGCTGACGTTGGAGGACGTGCTAGACGAGACAGTGACCGACGAGATGATCGGGGGGTTGCCCACGGTGACGCCGACACTCGGGGAAGTGGTCCGAATGGAGGTCGTGTCGCGGGCCACGGCCACGAGAGCGTGAGAGCCGTTGGCAACCGTAGCCGAGTTCCAGGTCATCGTGTAGGGGGGCGTGGTGACTTCAGCACCTTGGTTCACGCCATCGAGTTGGAACTGGACCCCCGCGATCCCCACTGGGCTCGTGGCGCTTGCGGACATAGGGGCGACGCCGGCCACCTGGGTCCCGGCTGTGGGGGAGGTCATGGAAACAGAAGGGGGAGTCGCGGGCTGAGCTTGAAACGCGGCCGTGACCGTCCTCGCGGATGCGACCGTGACGGTGCACTGCGAGCCAGCGACGACGTCGCACCCGCTCCAGGTCCCGACGGTCGAGTTCACCGCGGGCGTCGCGGTCAGCGTCACGACGGTGCCGCTCACGTACGGAGCGGCACAGGAGGTGCCGCAGTTGATGCCGGCAGGCGTACTTGCGACAGTGCCTGACCCGGTGCCGGCGCGAACGACGGAGGCCAGAAATATTGGTGAGATCGTAAAGGGCAAGGCGGTGGAGAGTCCGCCCCCGGGGGCCGGCGTGAGCACCGTCACTTGCGCGGTGCCCGCGTTAACAACATCATTCGCCAAGATCGTCGCCTGCAGCTGGGCACCGCCGCTGAACGTCGTCGCGCGGCTCGTGCCGTTCCACTGCACCACGGAGCTGGGGGTAAAATTACTTCCGGTCACCGTGAGGGTGAAGCCGGCCGCCCCCGTGGCGATGCTGGTCGGGGTCAGCGTAGTGACGGAGGGCGCCACGGGCGCACCCGAGGTGGGAAGTTCGGCGAGGAAGACGTCACTGCGCGCTGAGCCGTTCATATCCGAGGTGAACAAGACATAGTTGCCATCCGGCGAGAACTTCGCAAAGCTGAAGAACGTGT
>DATGVF010000140.1:0-6098 GCA_035300645.1 bacterium | reverse complement strand
AGCCCTCGGCGCCTGCGATAAATTTGCCATTAGAGAGGAGCTCGGCTCCGCCAGCGCGAGCGCCGGACTCCCAGGCGACGCGCAGCGCAGTATCGTCGGCATAGCGGTCCTGTAGCCATGAGTTCCATCGCGCCTGCAGGTTATCGCGCAGGGGAAGCAGGTGCAGGGCACTGGCGGCGATGATGGCATCGAGCCCACCCGCCCACCACTGCTGGATGAGGCCGTCTTCATTCGTGATCTCCACGATGGCAATCCGGGGATCTTGCCCATACGCCAGCCCCGTGTACGGATTCTTGTGGGTGAGCAGCTCGCGCGCCAATGCGCGATTGAGATCGATGACCGGCGGGAAGAATATGTCCACGCCGGTGCCATAGCGCGGCCAGCCTTCCGGCGGAAACTGTCGCCCCCCAAACCCCGGGACCGTCCACGGGTACACCCGGCGGAAGTGATTGACGACGAGATGGACATAGATGCCGCGGCGGCCTAGTTGCGCGATGAGGTAATCCAACCGGTCCAAGGCTTCCGCCGACAAGGTCGCCTGTGTCGCCGGATCGATCCACCCTGCGGCGGCCGGATTGGAGTTTTGGGCGATCCGGACGTAATTGACTCCAAACTTGGCCAGCCGTGCGGCGACCCGGTCGGCAAAGGCTCGGTCCGGGAAGGCGCCCGAGGCGAAGTCGAACCCGAACAGGCGGACACGTTCGCTGCCGCGATAAAAGTGCCCGTCGGATCCGACATGCAGGCGATCGGCCTCAGAGACAATCGGCTGGTTCCACCTGCTGAGATCGGTGGGCCCTGCCGAGGCATCATCCCAGGGGAGGGTGAACGGGAAGAGCCGGTCTTCTGACTGCGAGCGCGCTGGCTGAGCCGCCTGGAGTAGAGCGATGGAAGCGACCAGCAAGCCCACCAGCCCCCGTCGCCACGATACGACAGACTCTTGCCGCGCAGCCCGATCGTGTGGATGTTTCATTTCGGGCACGTGCGCGTCTCCAGCACGCGTGGGGGTTGTGGGGTTTGGGTGAAGTCGAAACTGTCGACCATGGTGTTAGCCACGCGATCGCGGGCGGTAAGCGGAGCCAGCCCATACCGACTCTCGACGAATTTTAGTAACGAGGCGAACTCATATTGGGTGTGCGAGATGTACCCGTGCTTGGCATAGGGGGAGATGATCAGCAACGGCACGCGCGGGCCAAATCCGAAAGCATCGACGGTGGGCGGAGGGACGTGGTCGTAGAATCCCCCGAAGTCATCCCAGGTGATGAAGACTGCGGTCGTGTTCCAGTCGGGGCCCGCCATGATGGCGTTGAGTTGTTGCACGGTCCAGTTCTCTCCGACACAGAGACTGGCCGGGGGGTGCTCGCTGGCCCGGCCCGTCACCAGCCAACTCACTGCCGGCAGGCGACCGTTTTTCGCGTCATCGGCAAACTGACTATCGTGCGCTACGCGGGTCGTCCACAGGTCCGTTTGCCGGATGTGCTTGATCGCATCCAACGCGTTCCAGATGTATCCGCCTTCCCCGTAGCGGGGCGCGTAATACTTCCAGGTGATGTGAGCGGTCTCCAGGCTGTCCGCCACGGTCTGAAAGTCAAAACAGGGGAATTGCTGTGTGATGGTGCCCCGCTCGTCCATGACTTGGACCAGTGCGCCGTCATCCGAGTCACACCCCCAGCTGCCCTTGGTTTTGTTGGGATTGTTGATGGCCCCTCCGGATTGCGCGCCGACGGTGTACAGGTGGTTGGGGAAACTCGGGCCCGTGAGCGAGGAGAACATCCGGTCGGCTAAGACAAACGTCCGCGCATAGGTCCAGTAGTTGGGGATGTCGCGTTCTACGTGCTGGGAGTAGGCGAGGTACTCGCCGCGCACGTTTCCTCCGCCAATGAGGTCAAATTTGTCCATCTTGCCGCCGTCGATGGCTGTGACTGCAGCACGCCAGGAATGATCGATGTCGTGTTTGGTTCTGTCTGGGGTGTGACGGAGCGGGATGACCTGTCCCGTGGAGATCGTGCCGCTCGTCGCCCCGTCGGCTCCGGGGAAGGTCCCAAAGTAGTTATCGAACGTCCGGTTCTCTTTGACGATAAAGACGATATGCTGAATTTTCTCGACGCCTGCCGGGACGGGTCCAACCGCCTGGCTTTCAGGCTCTTCCCCGGCCGAAGCAGGCATCGGAGCAGTGGGCGGGACTGCGACAGAGAGGAACACCATCGTCACGATGGTGAGCGCGAGTGAGGAGACCGCGGCAATGCCTAGTCCCTGCATCGAACGTGTCGCGCGCATGGGTGACACCATCCCCGAAGTGAGATTTTTACGGCGGCCAGCACTGTGACGTCCCATGTATCTTGCCCGCCAGACCAGGGACCGGGACACCTCTACTACGCAGCGCTGCCCGCGGTCGTTCATCGTACAGGTTTGCGCAGCTACCTTAACGCTTTGGGAGGCTTGCGATCCGCTCGTTTCCTGGGGCCCGATGTAGGTCCGCTAGCCGGATAGACGCCGAAGGCGGGTGCGAAGATCGGCGGCCAAGCTAGCGGCGTGGGGACGGAAGAGATCGTACCGGTACTCGGTGATCACCAGTCCTTCATAGCCGCGCAGCGCGGTAAACGTTTCATCGTACGGAACGGCCCCCCACCCGACGGGAAGGTGGAGATCGCCTCGGCCGACCGGCAGGATGTCCCGGGGCCGCTGCGTCTTGTCCAGGGTGAAGTTCTCTAATCGCAGAGAGTCAAACCGGCCGAAGTTGTCGGTGACGTGCAAGTGGATGAGTAAGGGGCGTGCCGCGCGGACTGCCTCGAAGTAGTCAAACCCAAAATAGCGGGCGGCAAGGTAGGCGTGTCCCACATCAAAGGTAAGGCCGACATTAGGGCGGTTGACCCGGCGAACAAACTCGAGTACCGGCGCGACGCGCTCCACTTCAATATTCTCAATGCCGATGCGCAGCCGTCCCCCGCGCGCTTGATCGGCTAGGTGCTGGACGGCCTCGAGGAAAACGCGCTCCACGGCGGGGTCGGCGCTCTGCTGTTCGAAGTGCAGGACCAGCACTTCCGCGTCGATAAGGCGGCAAAACTCCAGCGTGGACTCTGCCATTTGCACGTGCACCGCGTGATCCTTGACGTCGCGCAGGTCCAGCGCGGCCGGGCTGTGCACGGTGTACCGGAACTGGTGACGTTTGAGCACCGGGACCACGTCATGCACCAGCGGCGCGTGGAGTTCGCCGCAGAACAACAGGTTGAACGCGTCCGGCGCCAGCTCGACGGCCTCGTATCCGAGATCGTGGAAGAAAGTTAACTCCTTATCCAGGTCGCCGGTGTTGCCGACGGTGATCCCCATAGGGTTGGTCATGTCGAAGGATATTGGCAGCCTTCCCGCGCGACACCTTTAGAAACCCCTCGGATACTTTTGAGCCATTCTTCAAGGAGGAAGCCTCTATACTCCAGCGAAGAGGAACCGTGCCCAACAGTAGTCATCATCGAAGTGAATAGTGGAGTGTAGGGAAACTGTCGTCGATCCCAAGAGGGGGAGAGCATAGATGAGGAACTGGCGGATCATTCCGAGGACCACCGCCCTTGTGGCGGTGGTCTGTGTATTTGCCCTGGGTCTGTGGGGGCTGCCGGCCCGGGGGCAGATGACAGCAGCCAACTTGTACATCAGCGGCGACACGAACATCCAGGACATGTTCAACAAGGATTTGCTGCCGCTGTTTGAGCGTGACACGTCCGTGAAGACCAATATGGTCTTCCTATCGCACGGTCAGGGGGCCGACGCGATCCTGGCGAAGATCATCGCCGCCAAGCGGGCCGGTCAGCAAACCGACGTCGACTTCTACGAGACTCAGCCGACCTATATCGCGGAGAGCGCGTCTGAGGGGATCTGGGCGCAGATTACCAAGGACAACGTGCCCAATTCCGCCAAGGTCGATTTGCAGCGGCCTGAAGTCCTCGTCTCGCAGGGGTTCGGGCTCCCCTACCGGGGATCGTCGGTGGTGCTGGCCTATAACTCAAAGTACGTCACCGATCCCCCGAAGACGTACGACGAGATCATCGCGTGGATCAAGAAGAACCCCGGAAAGTTCACGTACTGCGACCCGCAGACGTGCGGCTCGGGTCAAGCCTTCCTCTACGTAGCCCTCTACAAGTACGCGAACTCCGCAGACTTCACGGGATTGGGCTACGATGCGAATAAAGAAGCGGCCTGGAGGCCGGCCCTCGAGCTCTTGCGGTCCCTCAAACCCGCGATCTACAACAACGGTTTCTATCCCAACGGGAACGTGGCCGTGTTGCAGCTGCTCGGACGGGAGAACATCTATATGGCCCCGGTATGGTCGGACCTGGGCATGAGCTACCTCGACCAGGGGTTGCTGCCCAAGTCGATCAAACTCGTCCAGGTCTCTCCGCCGTTCACCGGCGGCGACTCTGCCATCGCGATTCCGGCGCACGCAATGCACCAGGGCGCGGGAATGATGTTCTTGAACTGGCTGCTCACATCGAAGGCTCAGTCGATTGTCGTGAACAAACTCGCGGGCTACCCGGGCATCCAGTGGAAGTACATGCCCCAGGATATGCGGGACAAGTTCGCCGGCATCGCCACGAACTTCAACCCGCTGCCTAACGCCAAGTACCAGGCCGACGCGAAGCGGCTGTGGCAGGAACAGGTGGCCGGCTCCGGGCAGTGAGATCATCGATTCGGGAGGGAGCGATCGGGTTGGCCCTGGTCCTCCCTCCTTTTTGTCTGCTGGTCTTTGTCATCGTGGTGCCTGCTGCGCAGGCGGTGCTGAGCACACTGCGCGTGGAGCAGGATGGGCATGTTGTGTACTCCCTCGCCCGGTACGCGCAGATCCTCCATACCGTTTCGCTGTACCGCAGCGTGGCGTTTACCCTGCTGGTGACGCTGGCCTCGGTGGCGGCGACCTTCGTCCTGGCGTATACGTTGGCCCTCTATTTGCGGTTTAGTCAGGGACGGGTCAGCACGCTCCTGGGCGCCCTGTTCATCCTCCCGCTGTTCATTCCCACGGTTATTGCCTCGTTCGCTATGGTGACCTTCCTGCAGAACCACGGGGCGGTGGCGACGCTCCTCCACTACGTGGGGATGGAGGAGATGCCGCCGTTGGTCTTCAACTCGGTCGGTATTGTGGTCACGGAGATCTGGGCCAGCATCCCCTTTGCGACGCTCGTCCTGCTCGCGGGGCTGCAGGGGATTGACGATGCCCTCATCGACAGCGCCCGCGACGTGGGGGCCGGGGCCCTCAAGACCTTTCGCGCCGTCATTCTGCCGCTCAATGCCGTGGCTACGATCATCACCTTAAGTCTGTTGTTTGTCGGGATCTTGGGCAGCTTCACCATTCCCTACCTAGTGGGTGGAAACGCCCCCCAGATGATGAGCGTCGTCATGACCAACTACTTCACTAACTACCTCCGCCCGGATGTCTCCGTGGCGATGGCGGCGTTGAGCTTCGGGATCGCGGCGCTCGCCGGAGCGGCCTACGTGGTGGGCGTGTCGCGTCGGGAGCGGGGGGCCGTGTGACCGCCGTCGCGTCAGCGCTGCGGGAGCGCGTCGGCGGCCTGCTGTGGTTCTGGTCGATCGGAGCGTTTCGGCGCACGCTTCCTTGGCTCTTCTTGGCCGCGCTCGCGGTCTTCATCCTGGGCCCGCTGCTGAGCCTGATCTTATGGGCATTTGCCGGCCAGTGGTTCTACCCGGCGCTGCTGCCCGACGAGTTCTCACTGAAGTGGTGGTCGGTCGTCTTCGGAAATCGCAGCGTCGTGGCATCAATAAAGAACAGCCTGGTGACCGCCCCTGTCGTCACGCTGTTGTCAGCGGTCATCTGCCTCCCGGCCGCCTACGCGTTTGCGCGTTTTGAGTTTCCGGCGCGGCGGGCGCTGCTGCTGTCGTTTTTGACAGCGAATTCGTTTCCGAAGATCGGCCTCTATATCAGCATCGCGACCTTGTTCTACCGGCTGCACCTGATGACGACCTATTGGGGCGTGGTCCTCATCCAGCTGGTCGGCACGCTGCTGTTCATGATCTGGATCCCCGCCGGTACCTTCCGCGGCATCAACCGCAGCTTGGAGGAGGCCGCGCGGGATGTGGGGGCCTCGGGGTTGCGGACC
>DATGVF010000139.1:0-19353 GCA_035300645.1 bacterium | reverse complement strand
GCCGCCGATGTTCGGTGATGATCTCGGGGACCTCTGTGATGTCATAGAACTCTTCCCGGTGCGTGCGATGGGCGCGTTCGACGTGGCCATTGAGCTTGGGACTGCGCGGTGGCAGGACGAAGAGGTGGATGCCCTGGGCAGCGCAGGCTTGTTCGAAGGCGGCCTTGAACTCGCTGCCGCCGTCGATCTGGATGGCCCGCACGGGGAAGCCGAAACGGGGGAAGTCCTCGGCGAGGACGCGCTCGGCCATCGTACTGTTCTGGCGATCATGGACGGCGAGGATGTCCTTCCGGCTGATGACATCGCGGGCGGTGAAGTGGATGCGGCGCAGGCCAGGAAGCACTTCGATCGGCGTGGCATCGAGCTCGACGAGATCGCCCGGGCGCTGCGGGATGTAATCCCAGGGCTTGCGGCGCGCGTAGAGCCGCGGGGCGCGCCGACGCCCGCGCCGAGTCCCCCGCACCGCAGCCGGTTCGACCAGCTGACCGAGGCGGCGCAGCCGCGTGAGCGTGCGGCCGACAGTCGAAGCGGAGACGGCCCAGCCGTCCTGGCGCAGCAGGACGGCCAGCTTGAGCTTGCCCCACCGCGGGTACTGTTCCCGCAGGGCCCGGATGCGGGTGACGAGGGCGGGCGCGGTCTGCGGCTGGCGGACGCGGTGGGGACGGCGGGTACGGCGATCATCCTCCAAGCTGGCGAGACGCCGTGGATCGTAGCGGTGCCACCAGCGATAAAACGTGGCGGAGCTGATCCCAAAGTGCCGGCAGGTCAGACGGGCGTTGCGCTCGTGGTGCTCGTAGAAGTCGATCCACTGCAGGCGTCGGCGCGCCTCGCGCGACAGCTGATGTGCACCCACCAAGCGGAGCACCGTATTTCCCCCGGGGACGACCTGGCCGCTGATCTGCATGGTGACGCCAGAATACCGCCCCTGTGGATAGCGACGAAACCCTATTTTGCGCCGGATCACTCGCGGTCAGAGTGTTTCGCATCTATCTGAACCTACCCAGGGTACTGTGGTTGTATCGTCGAACCTCCTCGCAGATCCCATGCGCGTTCCTCGAATCGTTGTCGCCGGTACGCATAGCGGAGCCGGCAAGACCTCGGTCACGCTTGGTCTGCTGCGTGCGCTGCAGCGGCGCGGCATGGTTGTGCAGCCGTTCAAGGTTGGCCCCGATTTCATCGATCCCGGATGGCAGACCGCTGCTGTCACGACAGCGCAACAGCAAGGCCGCCGTGCGCGCAATCTCGATGCATGGCTGCTTCCCCCCGCGACCGTCGTCGAACTGTTTGCGCGCGACGCGGACGGAGCCGATGTGGCAGTGATTGAAGGCATGATGGGTCTCTACGACGGCGTGGATGGGCGGAGTGAGGCGGGGTCGACCGCTGAGGTCGCCAAACTCCTGCGCGCACCGGTCGTATTGGTCCTCGATGCGGCGGGAATGGTCCGTAGTGCCGCAGCCGTCGCCCTAGGGTTTGTGAGTTTTGATCCTGAGGTCACGCTCGCCGGCGTGATCGCCAACCGAGTCGGCGGACGCCGCCACGAGCAGTGGCTGCGCGATGCGTTAGACACTGCCGGAGTGTCTCTGCTGGGGGTGCTCCCGTGGGATGACCATCTGAAGCTTCCGGAGCGGCATCTCGGATTGGTGCCGGCTGCAGAGCACTCCGCCCTGGAGGCCATGGACGCGCTTGGTGATGCGGTGGAGGAGCACGTCGACGTCGCGGCGCTGGTGCGTGCCGCCGGGCTGGCCCTGCCCTTAGTGGTCCCCGGCCCTGAGATTTTCCCCCCGATGCCGGTCGCTCAGCAGGTCGCCCTGGGCGTGGCGCGCGATGAAGCCTTTTCGTTCTACTATGAGGATGCGCTGGATTTATTGGAGTCGCGCGGCGCGCGCATCGTCCCGTTCAGCCCGCTGCATGATCACGATCTGCCCCCTGTACACGGTTTGTACTTGGGAGGGGGATTTCCGGAAATCCACGGGGGGAAACTCGCCGAGAATGTGCGCCTGCGGGCGCAGGTGAAAGAGGCGGTGGCCTCGGGGATGCCGGTGTACGCAGAGTGTGGCGGCATGATGTACTTGGCACAGACGCTGGTGGATGAGGCGGGGCGGGAACATCCCATGGTCGGGGTCCTCCCCATCGTCACCCGGATGCAGGCACGCCTAGCGGCGCTCGGGTACGTCACTCTTACCGCGACAACTGACACCCTGTTACTGCGCAAAGGAGAAACGGTCCGCGGCCACGAGTTCCACTTCTCCACGACAACCCTCCTCGGCCCGGTGGAGTTTGCCTGGGCCTCGGTGGGCGGGCGCGGGGTCGCAGACGGCAAAGATGGCATTTGCACCCCGACCGTGCTTGCGTCGTACGCGCATGTGCACTTTGCGTCCCATCCGGCGATGGCCGAGCGATTCGTGGATGCCTGCAAGAGCTACAAAGGGCAGACGCGGGCGTCAGGAACCGAGGTCAAGCAGCCGGCGCGTTAGACCGTGCGCGGCCGAGATCGTGTGGGGGAGGATTGATGGGCATGGCCAAGCTCCGCGACGCTGAGGTGCGCACTCGCCTTAAGGATCTGCCCGGGTGGGAGGTGTCCTCCGCCGGGATCCGCAAGACTTTCACGCGGCGCGACTTCAAAGATGCGATGCGATTCGTCAACGCCGTGGCGGAGTTGGCCGAGGAGGCCAATCATCACCCCGACATCCTGGTATTCGGGTGGAACAAAGTGACCTTGACACTCATGACGCACAGCGAGAAAGCGGTCACGGAGAAAGATCTCGCGCTGGCGGGCCGGATCGAGCATGCCGTGCACTGAGATGACGGATTTGTAGCCCGAGGCGCAGATTCACCATCGGCGCCGTACAGTACCATCCTCATTTTTCCAGCCTTACACAGGGGGCCTTGCGAAAGGTGATTTGCAGCCGAGTTGCTCTGGGACTTACTTCGCCTAGCGGCCGCAGGAGACTTTGGCTAGACCGGGTAGCCCATGCTCTGTAGGGCGAGACGCCCATCATCGGAGAGGCGCTGGGGAGACCACGGCGGACTCCACACAAAGTCGGTCTTGACGTGTTCTGCGCCGATCGACATGAGTTTGTTTTCGATCTCTCCGGCAATCGCGGGACCGACAGGACACCCGACCGCCGTCAGCGTCATCTTGATGGCGACGTCGTAGCCGGAGATCTGCAGATCGTAGATGAGCCCCAGGTCCCAGATGTTTACGGGGATCTCCGGGTCGAAGATGGCACGCAGCATCTCAATAACCTGCTCGCGAGTTAGTGCGTCGGCCTCACTGAGTGTGCTCATCACGGATTGATTGTACCAACGCCCCCAGAGGCGGTCAAATTCCAGCCACAGATGCTGCGCCGCGCGCCCTTTCAGCTGATCCGATTAGGCTATGGCGTAGTGCGTGCGGGCTCGTCGAAGCGCGGTAGTCGCGTGGGTATTTGCTGACTACGACGGACTCGGTTCGCGCTCGCTGGTTGGCTGGGGTGCTGGAGTGTCTGGGGTGGGGGGAGTGAGCCGCTGCACTTCCCCATCAATCACGTCCCGGGGCGTCCAGGTGCCGACCCACAACGCCATTGGGTCCTTGTGCTCGTCCATGTGTCCCTCCGAAAACGCAAAACGCCCCCGCGCATCGCGGAGGCGTCGTGGCCTCTCATCGAAGACTAATTGCAATGTGATCATAACACGGAAGGGGTCTCTGTCAACATTTGAGGGGGACAGGGGAGCCACCGCTGCCGTCCGGGTTGGAGAAAGGGCGGTCCTGGACTGCTGGTTCTGCGGCGAGAGTCCTAGGCCTCGACAGTAGCCTGTTTCACGGTGTACTTGTCGATGCGATCGAGCCTCACGGTTACCCCTAAGCCGGCAGAGGTCGGCACGCTCACGGTTCCATCGTTGTTCAGAGCAACCGGTGGGTCGATGAGGTCTTCGTGGTAGTAGCGATCGCTCGCCGACAGGTCGCTGGGGAGCCGAAAGTTGGGCAAGGACGCCAGGGCCAGGTTGGCGGCCCGGCCAATCCCTGTTTCCAAGAGCCCGCCACACCACACCGGAATACCATGCTGTTGGCAGATGTCATGCGTGGCGATAGCCGCCCCCAACCCGCCCAGGCGCGCCGCCTTGATGTTGATCACGCGGCAGCTGCCCAACTGGATGGCTTTGCGCGCGTCATCGGGGCTGACAATAGACTCGTCCAGGCAGAGGGGGGTGTGCAGCTGCGCTTGCAGGGCGGCGTGGTCGACGATGTCGTCTTCGCCCAACGGCTGTTCGATGAGCAGCAAGTCGAACTCGTCGATCTCGCGAAAGATGCCCGCCTGCGGCAGCGTGTAGGCGGAATTGGCATCGACCTGCAGTCGGATAGGTCCGAACGCCCGGCGCACCTCCCGCGTGACCTGGACATCCCATCCCGGTTTGATCTTGATCTTGACGCGCCGGTACCCCCGCCGGAGAAAATCGCTGATACGTTGCAAAAGCGCATCGATCGACGGTTCGATCCCGAGGCTCACTCCGACCTCGACCGATGTTTTGGTTCCGCCCAATACCCGTGCGAGCGACATCGCCTGGAGCTTACTGGACAGGTCCCACAGAGCGGCCTCCACTCCCGCTTTAGCCATGTGATGCCGTCGCAACCGGCGGACTAACGGCGGGAAGTCACGGGGGTGGGCGATCTCATGGCCGACAACTGCGGGGAGAATGAACTGCTCCAGGATGTGCCACGCGGTGCCCGTGGTTTCCTCGTTGTACAGCGGTGCGGTCTCCACGGGAACCTCTCCCCATCCCTCCTGCCCGTCTGCAGTCAGCCGCACGAGCAGGCACGAGTGGCTCTCTTGCCGCCCAAAACTGGTCTCAAAGGGGAAAACCAGAGGCAGGTTGACCTGCCGCACTTCGGCGCGGCGGATTCTCATACCGACGCCCCTTCCCCCGCTTGGCGTTCGAGAATGTAGGAGCCCGTCGCGGCGCTCCGCTGATCCACGAAGTCAATGGCACGGTAGCCGCGATGAAAGTAGTAGACGAAGGCCTGGCGCGTGGCCAGCCGCCAGGCTAAGGCGATGTCGGGGTGATTGGCCTTCAGTTCCCCGATGGCGCGCGGAATATCAATTCGAATGACCGGTCCGGCGAGGTCCAGAGCCGGGGCCTCGGGCATGAGGATCTCCCCTCGGCCAATCCCGCGCAACGCTGCTGGAACGGTGGGCCACGTCCGCGGGGCGGCCGTTTCAGTCAATGCGGCGTCGACCCGGGGGTCGCGTAACCACCAGTCGACTTCTAATCGATCGCTCGGCATCCCCCGGTTGATCTCGTCTGGCATCTCCCCATAGTAATCCACATAGTAGCGGTGGGCGGTGGCCCCCAATTTGCGGAGATTAAACGCCGCGTTCAGGCCTTGCAAGGGATCGAAGGTCCACATCATCCAGTCCAATCCTTGGTCGAGGGCTGCTTGGCGCTGCGCGCGCTTGAGTAGGAATCCGATGTGGTGATTCTGGAATCCGGGTCGCACTCCCGCCATGTGGGAGTAGAAGAAGAATTTGCCCGCACGCATCCCGACCAATCCGTAGCAGAATCCGAGCAGCGCTCCTGTGTGATCGAATGCGCCGAGCACGTTGCCACCGGCGGCCACCGCCGCGAGCAGTTGGTGCACGGGCACGATCTCGCGATCGGGCATCCCCCACACGTCTCGTTGCAGATCTTCGATCCCGCGCAATCCACCGGCGTCGGTGATGCGACGGATCTCAGGCGCCGTCATCGTCATCACTGTACCAAAATTATTTCGCGCGAAGCAGGAGAACAGCAGATCGATGTCGCATTGCATCAACCCAACGAACCCTCGCATCCGGTGCAATGCGGGCGGTGCAGTTCATCAGTGGGCACCCGTGCGCTGGGCTAGAGAACGGCGTGCGATCACGAGCGCAGCGGCGCGAGCGAGCGCAGTGACGCTCCGTGCGAATGCGCAAAAGGAGGTTCCCCGTGGCGAAGAAGAAGGCCAAGAAGAAGCGATAGTAGGATAGAAGGACGAACGCGAGCATCGGCTCGCGCGCGGCGACGGGGATTTGCCCTGTCGCCGCGTTTCTTTTTCGACGCACGGTGCTGATCCCAGCACGATCACTTCGACGATCGCGGAATGTGATGCATCTGGTCCCGCAGCTCCTGCAAACCCGGACTCAGACTCACGGGCGAGGGGACCGCAGGCGCGTGGAGCGTCCGCCAGGCCGGCGGCAGCGCCTGCAGCCGGCCGCGGCAGCGCTGCCGGATCGCGTCGAGCGAATCCTGCTGGAGGGTCTGGCCGCGGGCCATGACTTGCACGAGCAGAGGTGTCATTCCGTTCGGCTGCGGCTCATTCCGGAGCGCGATCGTGTCGGTGAGGGCGCCACTGTCAGTCTGCATCCGCCACACCTGCTTGCGGCCGGGGAGAGTCGCTTTGCCCGTGGACAACTTGATCTTGGGTCCGGCGGTGTCTTCGACGAGTTTGTAGACGCCGCCCAGGCTCGGCGCGTCCTCGGAGGTTCCCATGCGGGTGCCGACTCCGAAGGCGTTCGCGACGGCGCCGTGGGCCAGCAGGTCGGCAATGCGGTACTCGTCCAGGTCGCTGGACAGCAGGATCTGGACCTCCGACAGTCCCGCAGCATCAAAAATCGTCCGCACCCGACGACTGAGGGCTGCCAGGTCCTCAAGGTTCTCGTAACTGTCAATCCGCACTCCCCGCAGCTTCTGGCCGCGCGCAGCCATCTCGCGGGCTACGGTGACGGCGTGATCGGCGCCCTGAATGGTGTCATACGTGTCAATCAGAAAGGTGGCGTTCTGGGGGAAGTCTCGGGCAAACGCCCGGAATGCCGTCAGTTCGTCGCTGAACGACATGATGTACGAATGGGCCATGGTGCCGTAGACGGGGATGCCGTAGTGCATCCCTGCGAGGACATTGGACGTGCCAATGCACCCCGCCACGTACGAAGCTCGGGCGACCTTCATGGCCGCGTCGGTCCCGTGATCGCGCCGCGGCGAGAAGTCGACCACCCCCCGGCCTGCAGCCGCCAGGACGACACGCGCGGCCTTGGAGGCGATCATCACCTGGAAGCTCAGTACATTCAGGAGGAACGTTTCCACGATCTGCGCTTCGATCCGCGGGGCGGTGACCTCCACCAGCGGCTCCATGGCGAAGACCAGCTCGCCTTCCGGGATCGCCCACGCCTCCCCACTGAAGCGGAAGGTGCGCAAGTACGCGAGGAACTCCTCGCTGAACAAGCGGAGCCCCGCCAAATAGGCGATTTGGTCCGGCTCAAACCGGAGGTGTTCTAGGTAGTACAGCACTGACTCCAGCCCGGCATTGACCAGGAAGGACCGGTTGGCGGGGAGCCCACGGATAAACAGGTCAAACGTCGCCGGCTCGTTTAGGCCCTGGCGGAGGTAGCTGTCGATCATCACTAGCTCGTACAGGTCGGTCATGAGCCCCATGTTCTGCGGGGTCACAAAACCGAAGGAAGGGTAGGGTTCGCTCATATGCGCTCGCGGGGAGGGCGGTGCAACGTCCCCATGATCGGCCGGTGCCGAGTCAGCGTCAAGCACAGCGTGCGGCCTCCGGGGACCGGCGGTCGGATGTGCCTCATGGCGACGAGCTCAGCGGTCCTGCGGCGAGGACGGCGATGCGGTGCTGGACGTCAGGAGGCAGAAGGTGGATCCCCGCCGGGAAGGCGGCATGGTGCTGGACCATGAACTCGATCCCCGCCAGCATCAGCGCTGAGGTGAGATCGAAAGCGTCCAGGGGGTCGCCGAATCCGGCGGCCAGATTCAACATCGCGCCCTTTGCCAGCAGGTAGACGGTCCTCCCCTCGACCGCGACTTCCTCGATTGCCGGGCGAACCTCATGTGTCGGGTACCGTCGCAGGGCAGGGATGTCGATCTCGAGGCTGGAGTGGCCCGCATTCGCCAGGATGCATCCGTCGGCGAGGCGCGGGAAATCGTCTGCGCCGAGGACTCGGTCGCGCCCGGTGGCCGTAACGACCACGGCGGCACGCGCCAACCCATCCCGGATCGAAACGGGTTCGCAGCCCTGCTGACGGGCCAGCACGAGGCGAACGGGATCGATGTCACAGACCAGGACCTGGGCGCCCAGTAGCCGTGCGTACTCGGCGATCCCCTGTCCAACCAGCCCATAACCGATCACCAGGACTCTCCGTGCGTACAACGTGAGTGCCGTGACGTTGATGAAGGTGTGCCAGACCATTAGGCCCACGAGATAGCGGTTGTGCAGACCTTGTTTCAGTGTCAGGCCGTCCCAGTTGAACACGGGCACGGGGAGCCGCAGGGCTTGCAGCCGGAGGATGCCGCTTCCCGTGGCTTCCATTCCGGCCCGCAGCGTCTGGCGGGATGCGGATCCCTCGCGGACAGCAGTCTCGAGGAGCTCGCCTCCCATCTCACTCACGAATTCGCACTCGCGCGACAGTGCCCACCGCAAGCCCTCGTGGCGTTCGGCCTCGGTCATCCCCGCCCACGCGTACACTTCAGCACCACGTGCGGCCATCAACGCCGCCACGCTATCCCGCGTGGTGTCAGGGTTGCAGCCCAGGACCACCACGTGGGCTCCGGACTGGACGAGCGCCTCGACCACAGGGACCATCTTGATGTCCAGGTGGACGTTCAAAACGATGCGGCGGCCGCGCAGCGTTGTGCGGGAAAGATCGGCGGCCACGCGTCGCGTGAGAGGGATGTAGCGCTGCAGCCAGGGGAGTTCTGCTTCGGCCGCACCAGCGGCAGACGGGTCTTTGATGCGCGTCATCGGAGACGTAAGAGCTTGGAGAACTGGCTGTGTGTTCGCGTGGCGGTGAAGAGCTCCTGCTCCACGCGATGACCTCGCCGCGCTTCTGTTATAATGGCCTGCGAACTGAGTCGTTTCGACCGAGTCCAGGGACGTGGTGTCGCATCTCGCCGGACTGTCCGACTGAAACACCGCGTCTTGTCACCCCACATGGAGGTGTCGAATGGGAGTCGACGTTGGCCAGCGTGTCCCCGAAGTCACGTTGGTGAACGCTGAGCGCAAAGCGGTGAAGCTCTCAGAGTTCCTGGGGAAGCCCACTGTGCTGGTCTTCTTCCCGGGTGCGTTCACCAGTGTCTGCACCAAGGAGTTGTGTACATTCCGCGACAGTATGGCGAAGTTTAACGACCTGAAGGCGCAGGTGCTCGCGATTAGCGTTGACAGCCCCTTCGCGCAGAAGGTCTTCGCTGAGCAGCAACGGCTCAACTTCCCTCTGCTGAGTGACTTCAACAGGGAGGCGGTGCGGAAGTTTGGGATCGAGGATCCCAACTTCGTCGGCGGCCTACTGCCCGGCGTGGCGAAGCGCGCGGTGTTTGGCGTCGACAAGACCGGGACCGTCAGATACAAGTGGGTCTCAGACAACGCTGGCGTCGAACCCAACTACCAGGAAGTCGAAGCCGCCGTGCGTAAGCTCGCCGCGTAGCACCCGCCGTCCCGGGTCAGCCGGTGGACGGAGGTGGGAGGGAGATCTCCGGGGTCGCGGCGGCTGATTTCGCTAGCCCCGACACGCGCACGCCTACGAGGCGGACCGCACGGTCGAGCGTAAACCGGTCCAACAGCGCGATCGCCATGTGGCAGATTGTCTGAGGGTCGTCCGTCGCCTGGTCGAGCGTCTGGGCGCGGGTGTGAGTCTGGAAGTCGTGGTAGCGAATTTTCAGAGTGATCGTCCGCCCCCGATAGCCCTCCCCGCGCAGTTCGCCGACAACATCGTCTGCCAGCTCGCGGATTGTCTCCACAATCTTTTCCCGTCGGTGCACGTCAGACTGATACGTCGTCTCCCGACTGAGCGACTTCGGCTCCCAGTCCGTGACGACTGGGCTGTCGTCTTCTCCGCGGCAGACGTGATACAGAGACTCGCCCCACCGCGGTCCCAGCAGATTCTGCAGGGTCTCTAGCGGGACGCGTTCTAGGTCCCCCACGGTGCGCACACCGAGGGCGGCTTCCAGGCGGGCGCCGGTTTTGGGCCCGATCCCCCACAACACCGTCGCGGGCAGATCGCGCAGCATCTGCGGTGCCGTTTCCGCTGTAATTTCGGTGACGGCATCCGGTTTATGCAGACCTGAGGCAATCTTGGCAAGCAACTTGTTGGGGCCGATGCCAATCGAGGCAGTCAGCCCGGTGCGCTCGGCAATGGCCCGTCGAATCGTCTCGGCCAGCGCGCGCGGGGGCTCGGGGCGCGCGCTGACGTCGAGAAAGGCCTCGTCTAACGAAAGCGGCTCGACGAGCGGCGTGTAGGAGCGGAGAATCGCCATAATCTGGCGCGAGGACGCGACGTAGGCGTCAAAGTCGACGGGCAGGAAGATGGCCTTGGGGCACTTCCGATAGGCGACGCGCAGCGGCATCGCGGAATGGATCCCATATGCCCGCGCTTCATATGACGCCGTCGACACCACGCCGCGGCTGTGGGGGTTCCCCGACCCTCCGACGACGACCGGCTTGCCACGCAGAAAGGGTCGGCGCCGTTGTTCGATTGCCGCAAAGAAGGCGTCCATGTCCACGTGGAAGATCCGGCGGGTCATCGTCGCCATGCGCCTCGGTGAGGGAGACGGCGGGCGATCGCGTCCACGTGGGCGAGCGTGACCTCCCCATCGATGGGTACACGCACGACCGTCTCAGCGAGTGCACGCTCCGCTTCGGCCACCAGTGGCGGCGGCCAGTCAAACAGCCGAGCGATCCGGGAGACCGGGATCGCTCCTGTTGTTTGAAGATAGCGCTCCAAGATGTGCGCAGCCGCTTGCGCACCTGTGATCCGCGCCGCGGTGCGAATACTCTGGGGAAGCCAACGGTCAAAGGTGTCCCAAATGAAGCTGTACGTCCCCCCTTCGCTTTCGGCCACTTTGCCAATAAGCAGGTGGTTCTGCAGGTCGGCGAGCGCGCGGTGAAACGCCGCCCCGACCCCTCCACGGGTCACGAACTGCCGGCGTAGGGTCCACGTCGAACAGGTCCCGTGCGCACGCAGATACTCGTAAATATCCTTGGCCAACAGGCTGAGACGGCCTTCGCGGTAGGCCTGGAGGTGGTCGTCGCGTGCGCCCACGTTTCCGGTGAGCGCATAGAAGTAGGGGACGTAGCGGAGCGAGATGTAGGTCGGCTTGCGGCGGATGACCTTTCCATAGAAGAGCTTCTTGTCGGTGGCGAGGTCATCTTTCCACTGCCAAGCCCACGTCCACTTGCGGTCAATGCTGCGGGTCGCGAGGACGTCGAACAGCCCGGGCAGACCACCCGGCCCGCCGGTGAAGGCGTAGCAGAACCCGACGTGATCGACGAAGGCAAGGGCCGCCCTCTTGGTGCGCACACGGTGGGCGGCCAGAAGCGCAGCGCGGTACCGGGTTACGTCTTGCCAGGAGAGGCTCGCCATCAGACTTGGAAGTTTCCGTTCGTCCTGTTCGACATCGGCCCCCTGCGAGTGAAGGCCAAAAATCCCCCTGGTGCACGGGGATGATTGCGTCCTGCCCCGTCGTTAGTGCAGGGGACAGGCGAGCGGCGCTCCGCAATATGGGTGGAGCAATCGTGGAGCATGCTACGAGGGGAACGTTCGCCAGGAGGCGAATCGCACCGAACGACTATGTCAACACTGCGCATCCACACGCTGGACAATGGCCTGACCATCCTCCTCCAGGAATCGCACACAGTGCCCATTGCTACTTTCTGGGTTTGGTACCGGGTGGGGAGTCGCAACGAAATGCCGGGGACCACCGGCATCTCCCACTGGGTGGAGCACATGTTGTTCAAAGGGACTCCCACCCATCCCAAAGGGACTCTGACCCGGTATATTGATCGGCTCGGTGGTCGGTGGAACGCCTTCACATGGAAGGACTACACGGCCTACCATGAGGTGCTCCCCGCCGAACACCTCGATGTGGCCATCCGCTTGGAAGCCGATCGCATGGCCCACACGATCATGGATCCCGCTGAGGTCGACAGCGAACGAACTGTGATCATTTCCGAGCGCGAGGGCAGCGAGAACCATCCGTCCTATTTGCTCCGAGAAGAGGTCGACGCCATTGCGCACAAGGTCCACCCGTACCGCATCCCGGTGATCGGGTGGAAGGATGATCTCCGCGCGATTACACGCGACGATTTGTTCCACCACTATCGTATGTTTTATCACCCCCAGAATGCCATTGCTGTGGCCATTGGCCCGTTCGATGCCGGCGCGATGCTTGAGGCGATCACGCGGTCGTTCGCCGAGGTGCCGCCCGGCCCATCGGTGCCGCCCATGCGCGTGCGGGAGCCAGAGCAAGAAGGCGAACGGCGGGTCGTTCTGCATCGGCCCGGAGGCGCGACGAGCTACCTCCACATCGCCTATCACGTGCCCGCAGCGACACACCCAGATCTTGCCGCTTTGCTCGTGACCGACGGGATACTGTCCGGGTTCAAGGGTATCGTGCCGTTCGACCAAGCGGGGGGCGGCCGCAGCTCACGATTGTACCGTGCGCTCGTGGATACACGGCTTGCCACGGACGTGAGTTCCTCGGTGACTCCCAGCACCGACCCGACCCTGTTCCGGGTCGCGGCCACCGTCCGTACGGGTGGTGAGGTGGGGACAGTCGAGGAGCGGATTCTCACCGAGGTGGACCGGTTGACGCGCGAGCCGGCGCGGACAGACGAGCTGGCGAAGGTGAAAAAGCAGGCGAAGGCCCAGATCATTTTCAGCCGCGACGGGGTCTTCCGCCTCGCCATGGGGCTGGGCGCTTTCGCCGTCGTCGACGAGCCCGCCGCGTTCGAGTCCCTGGTGGAGCGGATCGACCGTGTGACGGCCGATGATGTGATGCGTGTGGCTGCGACGTACTTGACTGAGCGTACCCGCACGGTCGGATCGTACCTCCCTGTGCTTGGCGCCACGGCGTCCGCCGCGCAGGCGGCGGTGCGTCCGGAGGTGTTTTTCATTCAGGCTCCACGGGCCGGGAGGGCACGTCAATGATGCGGGCAGCCGTCCAGGCCGCGCTGATCACGCCGGAGACCGTGACCCGGTCTGAGCTCCACAACGGGCTTGTGGTGCTGGTGAAGGAGATGCGCGGGATCGGGTTGGTCTCCGTCCAGGGGTATGTGAAATCGGGCGCAATGTTCGACGGGTCACGCAGCGGCCTCGCCCGGTTTGTCGCCGCGATGTTGCAACGGGGGACCCGTCGTTATGGTGCGCCCGAACTGGCTGAGACCCTGGACGGAATGGGCGCCAACCTGGGGATTCGGGCGGATATGGAGACCACCACCCTGGGCCTGCGGATGCTCTCAGAAGATACCCCCACGGCTCTGGCCCTGCTCGGAGAGGTCCTCACGCGCCCCACCTTCCCCGCGGACGAAACGGAGAAAGTTCGGGGTGAGCTCCTCACGTCCGTGCGTGTGGGGAGGCAGGACACCCGACAGATGGCCGAGCGTACGTTTCGAAGTCTGCTGTATCCTGAGGCGCACCCCTATCGACACTTGCCAGACGGCGAGGAATCGGTTGTAGCGTCACTGGCACGTGACGATCTGCAGGCGTTCCACCGCACACACTACCGTCCCGAGGCCACGCTGCTCGCCGTCGTGGGTGACGTAGCCACCGACGAGATCCTCAGCACGCTCGCGGAGATCTTTGCCTCCTGGCCGCGCGGCGGTGTGTGGGCGCTCCCACCCATTCCCTCCATGCCGGCGCTGGTTGAGCCGCGGCGAGGTGAATCCCGTATGCCCGGCAAGGTGCAGTCCGACATTGTCCTGGGTGCCCCGGGGATAGCGCGCAGCGCCCCCGACTACTATGACATCATGATCGCCAATCTCATCCTCGGTCAGCTGGGGATGATGGGCCGGTTGGGGGACCGGGTCCGCGAACGGCAGGGAATGGCTTACTACGCGTTCAGCGAGTTGCGGGCAGGTCTGCTGGCCGGCCCGTGGCTGGTGCGTGCCGGGGTGAATCCGGCGAACGAGTCGGCGGCGGTGGAAGGCATCCTCGCGGAGATTCGCCGCTTCCAGCAGGACGGGCCATCAGATGAAGAAGTGGCGGATGCGCGCGACTTTCTGGTCGGGTCGCTGGCCGTCCGGATGGAAACGCAAGCCGGTGTGGCGCAGATGATCGCTGACATGGAGCTCTATGCCCTCGGATTGGATTATTTGGTGCGGTATCCCCAGCTGATTCGCGGAGTGGGAAAGGACGCGATCGTAAAGGCAGCTCGCAGGTTCCCCAACGCAGCGTACTGCCTGGCCATTGCCGGTCCGCCCGCAGCCTGATGCCTGAACCGTCCTCACTCCGGGTGGCCATCATCGGGGGGTCGGGCCATCTCGGACTCGGCCTGGCGCGGCGTCTGCACGGGGCGGGAGTCGACGTGATGGTAGGATCGCGGGATGCTGCGCGCGCGCAAGCGGCCGCCCAGTCGATCGGCCTGTCTTCAGATGCCGGACGCCTTAACGTGGACGCCGCGCGCTGGGCTACGGTGATTGTCGTGACGGTTCCCTACGAAGCGCACCGACAAACTTTGGAAAGCATTGCCCCCGTCGTGTCGGACAAGATTGTCGTGGACACCACGGTTCGCCTGAGCCGTTCGGGCGAGCGACCCACACCGGCCCATGGGTCGGCGGCGGAGGAAGCCCGCGAGCTACTGCCGACCGCGCACGTCGTGGCGGGGTTTCACACAGTCAGCGCCGCGATGCTAGCGGATCCCGCCCAGCGGCTCCACGGACACGTGCTGCTCTGTGGGGATGATCCTAGCGGCAAAGAGCGTGTGGCGGAGATGATCCGCTTGCTCGGGATGCGCGCCGTCGATACCGGGAAACTAGGGCAGGCCGGGATCCTCGAGTCATTGGCAGGACTTCTGCTAGCGATCAATCGCCGCTACAAGCGGCGCGACCTCGGGATTGAGATTGCAGGGTTGGACTGAGCGGCGCGCGTCCCCGAACGCAAATGTCTCGTGTGCCCGTCGACATCAGCTTCTTGGGTTGTATCCTGTGGGTCGTCCGTGAGGTGTCGGTGTGCGCCTGCGAACGTTGACCGCCTGGGCTCCTGAGGGATGCCCCGATATCCGCCCGGGGATGGATCTGTCCCGAGTAATCTTCGACTTGGTCCGCAGCAATAATCTCACCCCAGAGGACCTGGATGTGTTTGTCATTGCGCACAAAGTTGTCTCTAAATCAGAAGGCAGCGTCGTTAACTTGGACGAGGTGACGCCTACTCCCCGCGGGCAGGCCCTGGCCGAAGAGACAGGCAAAGACCCGCGGTTGTGTCAGGTGATCTTGAACGAGTCGCGGGCGATCCTCCGGGTGCGCCCGGGACTGATCATCGCCGAGCACCGACTGGGGTTCATCTGCGCCAACGCGGGTGTCGATCACAGCAACGTCGGGTTGGGCCCGCAATGGGTCGCGACCCTTCCGACCGACCCGGACCGATCGGCCCAGGCCATCCGGCGTGCGCTGGAAGAAGCCCTCGGTGTACGCGTGGCGGTGATCATCAACGACAGCCACGGGCGTGCGTTTCGCGAGGGCGCGGTAGGAGTCGCCCTCGGCAGCGCGGGCCTGGCTCCTCTGTACAACTACATCGGTAAAGAAGACCTGTACGGCTATGTTCTGCAGACGTCCGTGGAGGCTCTGGCCGACGAGCTCGCGTCTGCCGCGAGTCTGTTGCAAGGCCAGGCGGCCGAAGGGACGCCCGTGATCCTGATCCGCGGCGCGCGGGTGGAAATGGATGCGGGGGGCGCGAAGCCTTTGCTACGGGATCCTGCGAGAGATCTCTTTCGCTAAACGCCGGATCGGGGCCCTGAGGAGACTTCAATGGCAATGAAGATTAAGACCGTGAAGTGTCGGATGCTCACCGGCATACTCGACCGCCCCATTCACTTCGGGATCGGGGCGTTTCCGGCATTCACCGCCACGTTGGTGGAAGTGACCACGGACGATGGTCTGGTCGGGATAGGGGAATGCCTTGCCCGCAAGTCCCCTCATATCACCAAGGCCGTCATCGACCAGATGTTCACGCCGTCGCTCGTCGGGCGCGACCCGAGGGATGCGGAAGGCCTTTGGGACGAGATGTTTCAGCAACTTCGGGGCTGGGGGCACTATCGCGGATTTGTGTTTGAGGCGATCAGCGGCATCGACACCGCCCTGTGGGACATCGTCGCCAAAGCGGCGGGCCAGCCCGTGTACAAGGTTTTAGGTGGGGCCGGTCGGTCCCGCGTCCCCTGCTACGCATCCTCGGTCTACTTTGCCGACGTCCCGGAGATGGTGGCGCAAGCCACCGACCAAGTGCGTCACGGCCACACGGCGCTGAAGGTGAAGATTGGCCGGTCTGCACAAATGGGCGGGCGTCGGATGGATGTGACCTCGATTCAGGCCATCCGTGAGGCAGTGGGTCCCAACATTGACCTCATGCTGGATGTTAACAGCGCTTATGATGCGGCGACGGCCATCAAGGTCGGTCGCCAACTAGAGGCCTCCGACATCACCTGGCTTGAAGAGCCCGTGCCGCCGGATGACCTGGATGGGTATCAGCGCGTGCGGACGGGGCAGAACATCCCGGTCGCCGCCGGCGAAAGCGAGTTCGGCGTCTTTGGTTTCCGCGAACTCATCAAGCGCGGAGCGATCGATATCCTCCAGCCCGACGTCGGGCGGGTCGGGGGGTTCACGGGCGCCCGACGCGTCGGCGCGCTCGTGCATGCGCATAATCTCCGGTACGCTCCACACACCGGGTTTTCGGCGGGGGTTTCGCACCTCGCGGCACTGCACGTTGCCGCCAGCGTCCCCAACCTGATGACCTACGAGTATTTCTTCGCGCCCAACCCGCTCCGGGATCTGTTTGTGGAGCCGTTTCCCGAACCCAAGGGTGGGATGATGGACGTCCCGCAGAAACCCGGGTTAGGATTGGCCCTGGACGAGAAGGTTCTGCGCAAGTTCGAGGTCTCGTAGTCCGCGGCACGTGGCCGCTCCCGGGTCTCCTCGCGCCTGGCCCGGATGGGCAAATCGAATCTCCCTCGAACGGACAGACCAATGCCGGCAAACCTAACCCCCCAGTACCTCGAAGCCGACCGGAAGTTCAAGGCGGCCACAACGCTTCAGGACAAGCTCACCGCGCTGGAAGAGATGCTGGCCACCATCCCCAAGCACAAGGGCACCGACAGAATGCAGGGCGATCTCAAACGGCGGATCGCCAAGCTGCGCGACCAGATGCAGCGGCAGAAGAAGAGCGGCGGGCGCGGGCGGCCCTTCTACCATGTCGAGCGTGAAGGGGCGGGCCAAGTGGTCCTCGTCGGTCCACCCAATGCCGGCAAGTCAGCTCTGTTGCGAGCCCTCACGAATGCGCAGCCGGAGATCGCCGATTATCCGTTTACGACGCGCGCCCCGCTGCCCGGCATGATGCTGTATGAGAACGTGCAGGTGCAACTCGTCGACCTGCCCCCGATTACCCCGGAGGTCACAGAGGGCTGGCTCTACGGCATCATCCGCACCGCCGACGCCGCGGCGCTGGTGGTGGACCTGGCGACTGACGACGTCCTCTCCCAGACGGAGCAGGTCCAGACTCTGCTCGACCACGCGAAGCTCGCCCTAGTCGGCACCCCCACGGCACCGCACCACAAGCGTGCCCTCGCCATCGCCAACAAACTCGACGCCCCCGGAGCGGCGGAGCGCCTGGCTCTCATGCGCGATTTCTTCCGCGATACGCTCCCTCTCTATGCGGTCTCCGCCGCGCATGGGACAGGGTCAGAGACGCTGCGGCGTGCGTTGTTCGAGATGCTGGGAGTCATCCGCGTCTATAGCAAACCCCCGGGCCGCAAGGTCGACACGTCCACGCCGTTTATCCTCAAGCGCGGTTCGACCGTGATGGAGGCAGCCCAGGCCATCCACAAAGACTTCGTCGCCAAACTGAAGTTCGCGCGCTTGTGGGGCAAAGACGAATACCAGGGCCAAATGGTCGGGCGCGACCACGTTCTTGAGGATGGAGACGTTATCGAACTCCACGCATAGAGCTCCGCGGGGGTGGCGGAAAACCGGTACGCGGGTCTGTCCCCTCCTCCACGGTAGGCAGGCCGACCCGTTCGGTCGAAATAGTCGACCCGGGAGGAGGGATGACCATGACGGTGCAGCTGTGGCGGGCAGTGCTAGCCGAGGCCATTGGGACGTTTGCGCTGATTTTCATCGGCGCCGGATCCATCATTGCCGACCAGATGAGTGGTGGCCGGCTGGGTGTTGCGGGAATCGCCCTGGCCCACGGGCTGGCGATCGCCACGATGGTCGCAGCCGCGGGCCACGTCTCCGGGGGCCACTTTAACCCTGCGGTGACCGCAGGATTTGTTCTCGTCCGGCGACTCCCGGTGAGGCAGGGGGTCGCCTACGGGATCGCCCAGCTCGTCGGTGGCTCCGTGGGAGCGTTCTTGCTGACCGTGTCGTTTCCGGAGGCTGTCCGCAGCGCGGTGCACCTCGGGACACCCGCGCTAGGAAGCGCGGTGCCCCCGGGGACTGGCATTGTCGTCGAGGCGATCCTCACCTTCCTGCTCGTCTTCGTGATCTTCGGGACTGCCGTGGACACACGGGGGCCTCGCACCATTGCCGGTCTGATGATCGGTCTAGTCATTGCGATGGACATCTTGGGAGGCGGCGTGCTCACCGGGGCGGCAATGAACCCCGCGCGCGCGTTTGGGCCCGCGCTGTTCTCGGGGTTCTGGCAAAATCAGATCGTGTACTGGATCGGTCCGCTCTTGGGTGGAATGGGGGCGGCGTTCTTGTATGAGGCGACCCTGATGCGCAAGTAGGACGCGACACACGCCGGTCGGTGCGAGTGCACCTCGGGTAGGGGACGGCAGGACTTCGCAGCGTGGCAGTTAGGCGAGGGAGGGCACACAATGAAGCTTACGTATTACGGTCACTCGTGTTTTGTGCTGGAGGCGGACGGCACATCGATCCTCATCGATCCGTTCAATGCGGAGGTCGGCTATCCGCTTCCCACCGTTGCTCCGACGGCGGTGGTCGTGTCGCACGAGCACCAGGACCACAACAATGTCCAGGCCGCTACAGGGACACCGAAAGTGATCCGGGGATTGCGCGAAGGTGGCAAGGAGTGGGCAGAGGTTCACGAGCGCGTGGGCCCCGTGGCGATCACGACGGTGCACGTCTACCATGACGACGCCCGCGGTGCTAAGCGCGGCAAAAATGCGATGCTCATCTTTGACGTGGAAGGCTTACGGATTGTCCACGCGGGCGACCTTGCCCATACGCTGTCCCCCGACCAGGTTAAGGCGGTTGACCATGCCGACGTGCTGATGATTCCTATTGGGGGCCACTTTACGATCGGGCCGCAGCAGGCGGATGCTGTCATCGGCCAGGTGAAGCCGCGGATTGTAATCCCGATGCACTACAAGACGAGCGTGAATGCTGACTGGCCGATTGGGACGGTG
>DATGVF010000138.1:0-23392 GCA_035300645.1 bacterium | reverse complement strand
CTCGAACAAGAACCAAATCCGCCGCTCGGTGTTGTCGAGGATCTCCTGCAGGAGGTTCCCTGTGGGGGTGTCCCCTCGGCTGTCGCACACTCCGATGGCTTTGCGCTGCTGCTCCGCCATCTGCCGGTTGTCCGCGAGCAGCCGCCGGATCATCTCCGGTGACGGGACGAGCTCATCATCGTCATCTGAAATCGTCTGCAACCGGCCAACCTCGCCGATGCTGTGAATCGTGGTGCCCCCGATCTTGCGGACCCGCTCCGCCAGGGCGTCGACGGATTCGAGAATCGCGGCAGCCTGCTCGTCAAAGAGCAAGTGATAGTCGCGGAAATATGGACCCGTCAAGTGCCAGTGGAAGTTCTTCGTCTTGACGTAGAGCGAGATCGCATCGGCGACCAGAGGGTTGACCGTTTGGGCGATGGTCCGCACATCGTCTGGCTTCAGATCCGTCGACGTCGCTAACTGTCGAGGCACCGTCTGCATCGTCGCTCCCGACTTCCTTTTCGCGTTCGCATTCATCTTCACGTTCATCTCCCCACCTCCCCGACTCTCGAGTGACCCCCAAACCGTTGATGCGCTTGAGAAATACCTGGATAGGTCCGGCTTCGCTAGGCGATCTCTGACGCCCTGCGCCCTGGGCGGGCCGGCCCGCTCCCAGCACCGGTGCGTGCGATCGCGGTGGCGATCTCCTCGAGGTCAGCGTCACTCAGTTCCAGCGTGGCCGCCGGAAGCCATCCCTCCACCTGCGACGGCCGCCGGGCCCCTACGATCGCGCCCGTCACACCCGGCCAGGCAAGGGTCCACGCGACGGCAACTGCGGCGACGGTGGTGTGATATCGCTCGGCGATGGGCCGCAAGGCGTCGACCAGCGCGAGGTTACGCAAAAGGCGATCTCCGGTAAAGTCTGGGGACCGTGACCGCCAGTCGCCGCTCGACAGGCTAGCGGCTCTCTCTTTTGTGAAAGCTCCCGTCAGTAACCCGGCCTGCATCGGGCTGTAGACGATCACAGCAGTCTGATGCGCGGCTGTCCAGGGCAACTCGTCTCGCGCCACATCGCGGTGTATCGCAGAAAACGGCGGCTGGAGGGAGTCCACGTGTCCGATCCGCTCTGCCACGTCAAGCTGTGCAGCGGAATGGTTGGACAGGCCCACCGCCCGGACTTTGCCCTCAGCTTTGAAGTCCAGCAGGGTTTGCCAGTACACATCCAGGGGCGTCCCATCCTCTGCGGGCCAGTGAATCTGGTAGAGGTCAATCCGCTCGACATCCAGGCGGCGCAGTGAACCCTCGAGTTCAGGGCGAAGACTCTTCGGATCAGCCACCCGGAGGGGCTCGGCCGCCCGATCGTGCTCATCCCAGACCATTCCGCCTTTGGTGAAGACGAACGGTCGGTCAGCGCGCGGGATGTCTCGCAGGGCCTGGGCGACGATCTCTTCCGAGTGGCCTAGCCCATAGACGGCTGCCGTATCGATCCAATTGATCCCGCGTTCGACGGCCGATCGAATCGCAATTCTGGACTCCTCGTCATCCTGTGTCCCCCAAGCCCAACGCCACCCGGCGCCCCCGAGAGCCCAGGCGCCAAATCCTACACGCGTGATCCTCATATCGGTGGTTCCAAAACGGGTGGTGGGCAAAGTGAGTGTCTGCGTGCTCATCTTCGTGTCCTCCTTACGTCATAAACCATCTTGGAGCGTAATCGAGAAAACCTCACATGTGGCTTTCTCGCATCCCGCTTTTATTACGACCGGAGCTATTCGATTATTCCTTACAAACGCGGAGGATTACGCACGGTAGACGCGACAGCACCGAGGAGTTCGCCGAGACTCCTCTCGGCGACGAACGCCGATGTGTTGCGGCGGAGTCGTGAAAGCACGGTCGTGTGGTCTATCTGAAAACGCTGGGTTGGTCGATCACCAGAACGAACACCGGGTCAGCTAGGCTGAGACCCCGCGCCCGCTCGCCGTGTGTAGTCCGTCCGGTCGGCCTACAGAGAAACCATCCTCAGAGTCGGATGGAGCGTGCGCCGGACATCGTCAAAACAGATACGGTCAATAACAGGGTCGCCCACCACATCGTCTGGCGCATCCGCCGCTGGAGCACTTGCATCTCGGCCGCTTGCGCCGACGTCGGCGATCCCCCCGATCTCTGAACCTCTCCCCCGAGGACCTGCAAACGCGCGGCCACAGGCCGCTGGAATACGCCGAACACAACGAACGTGAGCAAACTGGCCAGTGCGCCTATCGTCAAACTAAGCCCCGTCCCCGTGGTAATCCAGGCAATCTGGAATCCTGCCGAGACCCGGCCATACAACACCAAGCCAGAGAGGACAGTCAGCATTGGGGCGATCGCCATAACAAGCCGAAAGCGGCTCTGTGAGGCCAAACGCTGCATGAAGCGCCCAGCTTCGGGTCCTCCTCCCGCAATCGCGGGCTGTAAGACGGCTGTGAGAAAGATGACCGCCCCTGCCCAGACGACGCCGGACAGAATGTGGATCATGCGGAGAATGACCATCGGCACATCCACGGGTTTCAGGCAGCCTGAGGTCGTTGCGATCCCATCTGCAGCATGCGCCGGCTCACCTTGAGGACGAGGGTTCGGGGCGAAAGGCGGATTGTCAAGAGTAAGAGTTGATTGGCGAGACCGACGACGACTGTCGTCTGGCCGCGCATTAACGCACGGTACCCAGCCCGCGCCACATCTGCCGCGCTGGAGAGCCGGCCCCGGAACAGATTGGTGCTCGTGAGGTGCGCCCGTTCGGCGAATTCCGTCTTCGTCGGTCCCGGGCAGAGGGTGGTCACCGTGACACCCGTACCTCTCAACTCCTCAGCGAGGGCTTCAGAAAAACTCAGCACGTACGCCTTGGAGGCGCCGTACACCGCACTGAACGGCCCGGGGGCAAAGGAAGCGGTGGACCCCAGGTTGAGGATCCTGCCAGACCGTCGGGCGACCATGCCGGGCAATAACAGATACGTGAGCTGCGTCAGCGCGACAATGTTTGTCTGAATCATCTGCCATTCGCGTTGCGCATCCGTCATCCAGAATGGCCCATACACACTGAATCCAGCGTCGTTGACCAGGACATCCACTTCCACGCCGGCGTCTGTCAGCTGACGGTGGATGTGCGCTGCGGCACCCTGTTGAGACAGGTCTTCGGAAATGACTGTGATGGCGGCGCCGGCGCTCAGTCTGAGCTCGTCAGCCACCTCGCGGAGGCGTCTGTCGTTTCGGGCGACCAGCACGAGGTCAAAGCCGTCACGTGCAAACAGCTTCGCAAGCTCGTACCCAATCCCACTGGTCGCCCCGGTCACGAGAGCGGTTTTTCTATCGACGCTACCACCGATCATCCTCGTATCCTCCTAGTACACGACCCGCTGCCGATGCCGGCATTCACGTGCTGTGAAACACTCATTTGCCTTCCCCGGCGACCATGACGCGGCTAGGCTCATCTGCGGAAACGGGCTCAGCCGCAGAGCGGCGCCAGATCCCCCGTATCCCGGCCAAGCGTACCCACACGGCTTGGAAGGGAGCCATCACACGGCTGAGGACACGCACTTTCGATAAGTCATCAAACAGTGAGTAGAATACCGGGATCGCCACGAGCGTCAGAATCAGCGACAGGGTCTGCCCACCGATCACGACCGAGCTGATCGACCGGTTGGTCCCGGACCCCACCCCCGAGGAGATGGCCAGCGGGATCATGCCCGCGACAAAGGCGATCGTGGTCATCAGGATGGGACGCAGCCGGTCGCGGCTCGCGGCGACAATGGCGTCGTCACGCTTCATCCCCGCCGCGCGGAGCTGGTTGGCATGGTCGATCTGAAGAATCGCGTTCTTCTTCACGACCCCAAACAGCACCAGGATGCCCAGCTGCGACAGGATGTTCAACGAGTCGCGCAAGAAGAGAATCGACAGCAGCGCAAAGGGTACAGTGAGCGGCAGCGACAGCAGGATCGTCACCGGGTGCAGCCATGACTCAAACTGCGCGGCGAGGATCAGGTACATGAACACGAAGGACAGGCCAAATGCCGTCATGAACGCCTGCCCCTGACGTCCCTGCTCCGCGGCCTGTCCGACAAACGCCGCCGTGTAGTCGGCACTCAACCCCAGCCTGTGAATCTCGCGATCGAGCTGCGTGAGTATTGTGGACTGCGAGGCGCCAGGGAGCAGGTTTGCCGTGAGTTCGACGCGGCGGCGGCCGTTGTAATGGTCGATGGTGCTCGGGCCCACGCCCCGCTTGATCTGGACCACTTGCTCCAGAGGGACCACGCCCAGCGTGGTGGACCCCACCTGCAGCTGGCTGAGGGCAGCTATGTCATCGCGGTAGGCGGCGTCGGCCCGCACGACGATATCGTACTGTTGGCCCTGCTCGGTGTAGGTCGACGCTTTCTGCCCGGCCACCAGCGCGTTCAGTGCACCCGCGGCGTTCGCCACGCTGACACCCAGATCAGCCGCTCGGGCACGATCCACGGCGATGCCTAGTTGAGGCTTTCCGGTAATCAAAGACGAGCGAACATCCACCACCCCCGGCATCTTCCGGAGGATGGCTTGCCCTTGCTCGGCCACACGGGTGAGCACCGCGAGATCGGGGCCGCTCACCACGTAGTCGACGGGTTGGAAGCCCCCGCTGCCGCCAAAGGCGGAGACAGGGCCGACTTGGGTCTGGAGCCCGAGGTAGCTATACCGGGGCAGAATTTCCGACCGGACCCGGTCGACGACGGTCGCCTGGCTCACCGTCCGCTTGTCCAAGTCGACCATGTGGGCATAGATGGTGGCGCGGTTGGGTGTCCGCAGTGGATCGTCGGCCACCGAGACCATTGTGTAATCGACCCCGGGGAGCCGACGGATCTCGGTGGACATTTGGTTGGCCAGCTGCTCGGTCGTCGGTAGGGACCAGCCTTCAGGGGCCCGCACCACCGCTTCAAACTGGGACTCGTCTTCGTCAGGGAAAAAGTTCTTGTTGACTGCGATGCCTAGGGGCACTGCAGTGAAGAGGACCACTAAGGACAAGACGGCCACGACCCAGCGACGCCGGAGCGCGCGTTGCAGCAGCCAGCGGTAGGCATTTTCCAAGGCCATGTAGATCCGCCCACTACGCGCTTCCCCTCCCGACGACGTCGAACCCGATCTAGAACCTTTCAGCCATCGAGACGACAGCATCGGGGTTAAGGTGAAGCTGACCAGGAGCGAGACGGCGATGGCAAACGCCATCGTGTACCCAAAACTGCGCATGAACCGGCCGACGATCCCGCCCATGAACGCCAGCGGCAAGAAGACGGCGATCAGGCTCATCGTGGTCGACGTCACAGCCCCGCCGACTTCCCGTGTGGCTTCAATCGCCGCCTGGAAGGGCGGCATCTTCTTCTCGCGGATGAACCGGTAGATGTTCTCGAGGACGACGATGGCGTCGTCGATGACGATCCCGACGACCAGCGCGAGGGCCAGCAGGGTGACGATGTTCAGAGTTAATCCCACAGCGTTCATGAACGTGAACGTACTGATCAACGAGGTCGGGATGGCGATCGCCGCGATGATCGTGGCGCGCACGTCGCGCAAGAACAGCAACACCACCACGGCCGCGAGGAGAGATCCCACCATCAAGTGCTCCTGTACCGCGCGTGTCGAGGCCTCGACGAACACGGATTGATCACTGACGATCTTCATCCGGTACCCGGGCGGCAGCGAGGAGGTCAGCCCCGTCAGGCGGGCCTTGACATCGCGCACGACGTTGAGTGTGTTGCTGCCCGACTGCTTCACGATATTCAGCGTGACCGCCGGCTGCCCGTTCAGGCTCGCGATCGTCAGGCGTTCCGCCGCACCATCCTCGACGCGCGCGACATCGGCCAGCCTGACTGGCACCCCACCCCGATTCGCCACCACCAAGTGCTGGAGTTCCGCGATGGAGTCGACCCGACCGAGCGTGCGCAAAGTCAAACGCTGCGTCCCTTGATCGATGCTCCCCCCGGGGACTTGAATATTCTGTGTCTGCAACCCCTGGATGATGTTGGTCGCACTGAGGCCGTAGGCATTCAGCCGAGACGGATCGATCCACACGTTGATTTGGCGCGCCTGACCGCCGACGATGTCCACAGACCCGACGCCGGGAGTCCCCTCCAGCTGGCGCTTGAACACTTTGTCTGCGTACTCTGTAATGTCGCGAATGGGCTGGTCGCCCGATAACGCCAAGGCGAGGACGGGAATAGCCCCGGGGTCGAGTTTGGAGACGACCGGTGGGTCGATCCCTGCGGGGAGATTGGGCAGGATGCCACTGATCTTGTCCCGGACATCTTGCGCGGCGACGTTGACGTCCTTCTCCAGAACGAACTGGATAGCGACTTGCGAGAATCCTTCCGCCGAAGTACTCGTCAGCGTGTCGATGCCGCTGATGGTGTTCACTGCTTCTTCGATCTTGTTGGTCACATCGGTTTCGACTTCTTCAGGCGAGGCCCCCGGCAAGCGTGTGGACACCGCGACAAACGGGAAGTCGACGTTGGGGAACCGTTCGACGTTGAGACGGCGGTAGAAGAAACTGCCCAAAAACGTCAGGGACAGGATGATGACCCACGCCAGAACCGACCGGCGAACTGAGAGCTCAGACAACCATCGCATCGGAAATCTCCTTTATTTACTGGACGTGCTATTGGGACACACGCGGTGTTACGGGCTGATTTTCGGTCAGGGCCGCCGCGTCTGAAATGATGACCTGTTCGTTGGGGGTGAGTCCGTTGGTGATTTCGACCATCCCGTTCTGCCGATCGCCGAGGGTGACCTCACGCCGGACGGCTTTGCCCTCCTGCACGACAAACACGATCGGCTTGCCGGCTGTGGTCAACACCGCCGTATCTGGAACTTGTAGCACATTCGGTCGGACCGCGACGGTAATCGTGCCGCGAGTAAACATCCCGGGACGCAACACCCGCTGGGGATTGGCCACCCGGACCTTGACCGTGAATGACCGGCTGGAGATCGTCGCCGCGGGCTGGATCTCCGCAATCTTGCCCGCCATTGACATGCCGGGCAGGGCGTCTACGGTGATGACTGCCGATTGACCCACCCGCAGACCCTCACGCTGCCGCTCGGGAACGACCAGTTCAGCATAGACGTCATCCAGCTGCGCCAGCACGAAGACCAAAGACATAGGGGCCACGGCCTCGCCGGGCTCCACCCTGCGCTGTGTGATGGTACCCCCAAAGGGGGCGGTCACGGTGGCATCGCGTAGTTGGATCTGCGCTAAGGCTAGGGAGGCCTCAGCGAGCTGCAGCTGCGCCTGTGTCTGCCGGAATTGCGCGTCGGCGACGTCGAGTTCATGCACGGAGACCGCGCCGGGCTGGTACAAGGACTTCGTTCGCTGCAGGTTCGCTTCGGCGAGGTCGCGCGCGGCCTTGGTCTGTGCGACGCCCGCCGCCGCCTGGGCCGCAATCGCGGCCAGCTGATCGGTCCGCAGACGCATGAGGGGCTCCCCTTGCTGGACGCGCTGGCCTTCGCTGACGAAGACGTCCGCCACGATCCCCGACAGCGTCGAGGCGACCTTGGCTTCCCGAAGGCTTGCCACGGTCCCGGTCGCCGTAATACCCGATACCCAGTCTGCCCGCCGGGCCGGAGTGACCGTCACCGAAACGGGTGCCACCTGTGACGGCGCCACCGGGGGTGCCGGAGGGGGCGATCCGGCCCGAGCTCGAAGGGCCACGATGCTTCCGGCCACAAAGACGACCGCGAGACTAATGGCTATGATGCGAGTACGCATGCTGTTCTCCCTCACAGTGATCCCGTCGCCAGGATCAGTTGAATTCGTGCGACATTCTGATCGAACCGTCCTGCCGCCAATGACAATTCCGCTTGCGCGAGTGCAGACTGGGCCGAGAGAAGTTCAAGCTGGGTTCCCACCCCAGCGGAGTAGCGTGCTGCCGCGAGCCGAGACGATTCGCGCCCCTGCTCAACGGCCTTGGTTGCCGCCGCCAACCGGCCAGCGGCCTGCTCTAGCCCCAACCAGGCGAGGCGGACGTCCAGCTCGACTTGCTGCATAGTCTGCGCTTCGCGGGTTTTCAGTTGGTCCACCTGGTAGCGTGCTTCGCGCACCTTCGCCTCGGTGATCCCGCCGTCGAACACTGCCATGGTAGCACTCAACGTCACCGACCAGCTCCCGTAGACGAAGGGAGCCTGCCCGCTGGCGTTGCTGACCCCATAGCCCGCGCCCAGTCCGACGGTGGGCTGACTCCCACTGGAGGCGAGGTCGATGCCCGCTTGGGCGGCCACGATCCGGCTCCGCAACGCGAGCAAGTCCGGTCGATCGCGCAACCCCTGGACGATAGCGGCGTCCAGCGTCGTGGTCACCGGCCGAGGCGTCAACGTATCGGTGAGGTCGAGGGACGTGTCCTGGGGAAGATTGAGCGTCGCGTTCAGGCTGGCCTGCGCGGTGGCCCCCCCGGCACGGGCTTGGACCATCGTTTGCTCTGCGTTGGCCACGGCGACTTCCGCCTGCAGGACGTCGAACTGCGATGCTGCGCCGGCACTGAATCGGGCGCGCGCAACGCGCAAGCTTTCGTTGGCCGCATTCAAAGCTCGCTGGGCTGCCGCGACATTTTCGAGCGCCAGCAGACCTTGCAAGTAGAGCTGTCGGGCCCCGAAGACCAGTTGCTGGCGGGTGCGATCGTACGTTGCTTGGGCGCCCTGAAGGTTCGCCTGCGCGAAGGCCACCTGAGCCTCCAGGCGTCCCCCTGTGGAGAGTGGGTACGTGACGTTGAGCCCGGCGGTGTAGATGTTCGGATCGATTGCCGGATTGGGCTGCTGCTGCGTGCGGGTGTACGTCCCGGCGAGAGCCGTCTGAGGGACGCGCGCTCCCTGCGCCACTGCCAATTCCGCTCGAGCCATTGCGACGTCAAACGCCGCGGCCCGGAGCTGGAGATTGTTGTCGACTACCGCGGTGGCCACGTCGGTGAATGAGACGCGACGCGACGCTGCCTGGGCAGCCGCCGGAAGAGGAACACTCGCTAACACGATGATGCCGAGGACCACGGTGATGATCTTTCTGATCATGACTGTGCTGCCACCATTCCTACTGCGACGTCAGCATACCCACTCACCCGGTCGCCGACTTGATCGCTTATCATTTCAAGACAGGTAATTCTTAACTTTAACTGCCCCGCGTGACATCCGACGAAAGGCGTATTTGTGGCTCGTCCTCACGCCCCAAGAGCCTCTGCGCCAATTCCCACCTCTCGCCGTCCCCCGAGCGGAGGATGCGCCCGCTTAAGTCATTACGTGCGCATTGTGAACTGGCTATGAACCCCGGGTGAAAGCGGGATGAAACGTCCTCGCGGTGCGCAGCGCGAGATCTCAGACGCCCTCGCGGCCTGTTGTCAGCCCGGACGCGGGCCCGCCCGCCGGCAACGCGCGGGTCGGCCGAGGGGCTCCCCCCGCTACCTTTCGGATCGCGTGGACTAAACCGTCCCCGCCCTCGTGCTTTGACACAAACGCAGATGCGCCGGCGTGTGACGCGTGCCTGCGCGTCGCCGAATCATCGTGCAGGCTGAGGACCACGATGGCCGTGGCGGGGGACGCGGTCTGCATCGCCCGGATCAACCTGATGGCGTCCATATCAGTCGACTCGATGTCCAGGAGGATGACGTCAGGACGCAGCACCGCCGTCTGTGCGAGCGCGGCCAGACCGTCGCTCGGCTCCCCGATGATCGACACGTCCGCCTCCAGCTTGAGCCGCATACGCAATCCGAGTCGGATCGCAGGACGATTCTCGACCAGCAGCACTCGGATCATGCCTCAACCGCCTCAGGAGAGGGTGCGTCCGCTGGAGCGCCCCCATCGGCCCGCGCCAGGCTGGCCAAAAACCACGCGACGGCCACAATCAGCAAGGCGATCGGCACGATCAACGTCAGGCGCATCACGGGGATGAACGCCTCGGCGAAATGCAGCCGGAGGAGTGGTGGCATCTGGACGACACTGCCGAGTGACTGCTCGTACCCAGCGAGGGTGAGACGGTTCTCCAGAAGGGCTCCCACCGCCGTGGTGCCGAGGACTCCGCCGAGTTGCCGGGTGGTGTTGAGCACACCTGAGGCCGCACCTGCGAGCCGGGGTGGGACGCTCCGCATGGCAAGGGTCGTGCTCGGGGGCATGACACAGGCAATGCCTAGCCCCGCCAATACCATGGGGCCGGCGAGCGTCAAGCCGGACGCACTCGTGTTCCCGAACCAGGCGATCAGCGCCATGCTTCCTGCAAAACAGAGGAGACCGGCCGCGGGGAGGTACTGGCCCTGCGGCCGATCTGCCCAACGTCCGGCGAAAGGCGCCAAGACCATCAGGCTGAGGGACATGGGCGCCACCGTCAAACCGGCCTGGAAGGCGGTCCTGCCCAGCGCCGACTGCAGGTAGATGGGCAGGAGAAATGAGAATCCCAACATCGCAAACGACATCGCGGAAACCATCCCGTTCATCCACAGAAAATTGCGGTCTTCAAACAGGACAAACGGAAGAAGGGGGTCTTTCTGCCTGCGCTCCCAGAAGAGAAACGCTGTTAAGACCAGCAGACCGGCGCCGATCGTTTCGGGGATGGTCAGCATACCCCACAGACGCCCCCAGTGGAAGCGCTGCCCTTCGATCAGGCCGAAGACAACCAACACGAGGCCAACACTCGCTAAAGCGACTCCGCCGATGTCCAGGTGCTGGCGTCGCCCGAACCGGATGTCGGGAACGAGCAGGAAGGTCGCCAGCAATATGACCACACCGATCGGCACGTTGATGAAGAACACCCACCGCCAATCCCATCGCGTAACGATAAACCCTCCGAGCGTCGGCCCCGCGACTGTCGCGAGCCCCGCCACCGCCCCCCACATCCCCATGGCCGTGCCCCGCCGGTCAGGAGGGAAAATGGTGGTGACGAGGGCGAGGGTCTGAGGCGTCAGGAGCGCACCGCCGACACCCTGCAGGATCCGCGCCGCAACGAGCTGCGAGGTCGTTTGGGCAAACCCACACAGGGCGGAGGCTACGGTGAAGAGCGCCAGCCCACCCGCGAAAATTGCGCGCTGCCCGACGAGATCACCAACGCGGCCAGCGGTAATGAGGAGGACGGCATAGACTAAGACGTAGGCATTGATCACCCAGAGAATCCCGTTTACCCCGGTGTGCAAGCTCCCGATAATGCTGGGCATCGCATTGTTCACGACCGTGAGGTCAAGCAAGATCGTGCCGTAGCCTGCACAAAGGACGGCCAGTGCCGCCCACGGATTCCGGGCGGACGCCGGATTCTGAGCGGCGCCCTGCAGCGTCAAGTTTTGTGTATCGTGGGACATCGCAAACTCTCCAAATCCTCCCCGCGCAGAGCAAGACCGCGCGCGGGCTTCCATCAATTACACATCCTCGCCGTTCTCTGGACATCAGACCAACGGCCAGCAGTCCCCCTGCGCCCTCAGACCCCTCCCGATGTCCCCCTAAAGGCCGAGGGAAAGGCCCGCGGAGCGGAATCTTTGCGCTCCTTCGGGCGTCGTATAGGGTATGCGGTTGGAAGGGGCTCCACCCAAAGGCGGAGGACAGGGAGTCAGTCAGACCCGAAACTTACAGGAGGTGGAGCCGATGGTTACACGGATTCTGATCGCTGACGACCATAGCGTCGTCCGTCAGGGCCTGAGGATGTTCCTGGCCCTGGACCCAGACCTCGAGGTCGTCGGTGAGGCCGCCGACGGGGCAGAAGCCCTACGTCTTGCTCACGAACTCCATCCTGACGTGATCTTAATGGATATTCTGATGCCGAAAGTCGACGGCATCGCCGCGACCCAAGAGATTCGACGGGACCTTCCAGACACCGAAGTCGTGGCGCTGACGAGCGTCCTCGAAGATGCCTCCGTGGTCGGAGCGATCCGAGCCGGCGCGATCGGCTACCTCCTCAAGAACACGCAGGCTGACGAGTTGCGCCGGGCGATCAAAGCTGCCGCTGCCGGCCAGGTGCAGCTGTCCCCGGAAGCAGCCATGCGGCTGATGCGCGAGGTCCGAGCCCCCGAAAGTCCAGAGACGCTGACCGAGCGTGAAACAGACGTCCTGAGGTTGCTGGCCGAGGGCAAAGCCAACAAGGAAATCGCCCAGACGCTGAACATCGGGGAAAAGACGGTGAAGACACACGTGAGCAACGTTTTGGCCAAGCTGGGTGTGCAAAGCCGCACGCAGGCCGCTCTCTACGCCGCGCGGATCGGCATGGTGACTGTCGGCCAGATGGGCAGAGGAACATGAAACAGAGCTACCCGACTCTCGCCAAACTCTCGAAACCCTTCGAGGCGGCGTTAGACGCGGTGATCGTCGTCGACGAGCAGGATCACGTCGTCTACGCGAACCAGGCTGCATGCCGAATTACGGGCTTCCCGCTCGACGAAATCCTCGGTCAGAGCTCGTGGTCCTGTGTCCCTCCGCATGCGCGGGAAGCCCACCTCAAAGCCATTGAGGAGCATAAGTCGAAGAAAGCCTTTGCGATCATGCGGGGATCCTCCGTGCTCAAGCGGGCGGACGGCAAAGAATTTGAGATCGAGTTTACGGCGGCACCGCTGTTGATCGATCGGCGCAAACTCGTCGTCATCATGTTTCACGACGTTTCAGAGACGAAACGGCTCGCCCGCGAAGTGGGGGCCCTCACGGAGGTCGCCTCGCGCGCGGCGTTCGCCGGCACGTTGAAAGGAACCCTGGACAAGTTGGCGGAGACGGTCGTTGCGGCGACGGGAACCGTGGCGTGCGTGGTGTGCCTGCTAGACGAAAACCAAGAGGACTTGGTGGTCATCGGCAGACACGGGCTCCCAGAAGGTCCCGAGGCCCAGGCCCGGTGGGAAGAGTCGGTGCGGCGCGGGGCTAAGATGCCTAATACCGATTCCGTCCGCGCGAAGAAACCGCTGATTCACCAGGATGCGCGCCGGAAGCTGTTGGAGGATCCCGTATTTGAGCCCATGCACCCGATCCTGCAGCACGCCGCGTGGGACACCGTCGTCTCGGTCCCCATGATTTACCGCGATCAAGCGATCGGTGCCCTCAACGTCTTTTATGCGCGCGGCAAGGAGCCCGGAGAGGCGGAGATCGGGTTTCTGACGACCATTGCGAATCAAGCCGCGGTCGCTGCCGAGAACGCTCGCCTCTTCGAGGAAGTCCGGGAGAAAGCCATTCTGGAAGAGCGCCAGCGTTTGGCCCGCGAACTGCACGACTCGGTCTCGCAAGCGCTGTACGGAATTGCCTTGGGTGCCCGCACCGCGCGGGAGCTACTGAATCGCGAGCCGTCCCAAGCAGCGGAGCCTCTCGACTATGTACTCTCGCTGGCTGAAGCAGGATTGGCCGAGATGCGGGCTCTGATTTTCGAGTTGCACCCCGAAGCCCTCGAGACCGAAGGACTCGTCGCCGCGCTCACCAAGCAGATCGAATCGGCCCGGGTGCGGCATAGCCTCGAGGTGCATGCGGACTGGTGCGGTGAACCGGAGTTGCCCTACGAAGTGAAAGAGGCGATCTACCGGATCGCCCAGGAAGCGCTCAACAACATCACCAAGCATGCGCGGGCCCACCGGGTCGACATTCGCATGCACTGTAGCTCGGACGAAGTCACCCTCGAAGTGCGTGACGACGGGACGGGGTTTGCCGAAGAGTCATTTCCAGGTCACCTCGGGCTCCGCTCTATGCGCGAGCGCGCGAAGAAGATCGGCGGGACGCTGGACGTGGAGAGCGCGCCTTCGCAGGGCACCTGCGTTCGCGTCCGCATCCCCTACGTCATGCCCGCGTCGCAAAGCGCGGCCTCCGCGAGCGGTCCCTCCACCTAACCCAGCGCACCAGATCTGGAATCCCGGCGTGAGCCTACCGCAGAAGTAGGCCCTTCGTCTCCCCTCACCATCGATCAGCGGACGTGGCGGGGATCCAACGCGTCTCGCAATCCGTCCCCCACGTAGTTGATCGCGATCACCGCGACAAAGATGAACACGCCTGGGAAGATCGCCGTCCAGGGAGCCACGATCATCTGATCTTGGGCATTCCGCAGCATGTTTCCCCACGTCGGAGTCGGCAGCTGCACGCCAAACCCCAGATAGCTGAGACCCGACTCGGTAATGATCGAGCTGGCCACACGGAGCGTGGCGGCGACAATGATCGAGCTGGCGGCGCCGGGCAGGACATGGCGGATGATGATGCGGATGTTCCCAGCTCCCAATGCCCTCGCAGCTTCCACGAACACGCCCTCTTTCAGGGAGAGGAAGGCCGCGCGCACCAGGCGGGCGACCGTCATCCAGGAGAGGAAGGCGATCGCGAGGGTAATGGCGAGCACTCCTCCGCGTAGCAGTGGAACAGGAAAGGTCCGCAGCAGGAGGGTCATCAGAATAAGCAAGAACAAGCTGGGGATCGAGAGCATGAGATCAGTCAGCCGCATCAGGAGATTATCCGCCCAGCCGCCGTAATAGCCCGCGACGGCACCGACGGTGGTGCCAATGACAACAGCCAGGAGCATCGCGAGCACGCCGATGCTCAACGAGATGCGACCCCCATAGAGAATTCGCGTGAGGAGATCACGACCGAGGTCGTCTGTGCCCAGCAGATGCTTGCCCGATGGCGGCTGGAGCTGAGAACTGAGATGGGGCTTGTCCGGATCATAGCGCGAGAGCCAGGGCGCCAATACCGAGAGAGCCGCCAACAGGACCACTAGTCCCAAGCTGATGACCGCCATCCGATGGCGCAAAAAACGACGCCACGTGACCCCGACCATGGTTTCCGAGCGAGGGGTCCGTGTCCTCGGTCTGTGGAGAGCGCCGGTTTCCGCCATCGGTTACCCGTAGTGAATCCGCGGATCGAGATAGGCGTACGCGATGTCAGCGACCAGGTTGGAGACAATGGTGAGTGTCGCGCCGATAAGGATGATCGCCATGAGCAGGGCATAGTCGTAGCGAAACGCGGACTCGATGAAGAGCCTGCCCATACCCGGCCACGAGAAAATGGTCTCGGTGAACACGGCACCGTTAAAGAGGACCGGCACCTCCAGCGCCAAGATCGTCACGACGGGGATCGCCGCGTTTCTGAATGCGTGGTGCCACAGGACCCGGCGCACCGGCGCGCCCTTCGCATGGGCGGTCCGGATGTAGTCCTGTCCGATGACCTCCAGCATGCTCGCCCGCATGTAGCGGGTGTAGGTCGCCGTGCCGACTACCGCCAGCATGCTCACGGGCAAGATCAGGTGATGGAGCCGGTCGAGAATGGAAAACGGCTCCCCCAGAGTGTACATCCCCCCTCCGGGAGCCAACGGGGCGCCCGACACGGGGTTCCGGAGCACAACGTGAAACACAATGATCAACATCAGCCCGAACCAGAAGATTGGAACGGACTGGCCCGCAAACGCGACCGTGGTCACCGCGTGATCCAGGACAGAATACTGTCGCACCGCTGAGAGGATCCCGATCGGGATGGCGATACCCAACGTCACCGCAAGTGAAATACTCAGCAGATAGAGGGTGTTGGGCAACCGGTCGCCGATCTCGACCAGAACCGGCCGCTTGGACGCCAGCGAGTAGCCCCAGTCGCCGCGCAGCAGGGCCCCCAGCCAGCGCAGGTACTGGACGTGGATGGGTGCGTCGAGACCCAAGTCATGCTCGAGGCGGGCAAAGTCTGCCGCGGTCATGTTGGGGTTGTTCCCGTAGGCCGCCATCGGCCCACCGGGAATGAGGTGCAGGAGTACGAAGACCACCAGACTGATGAGAACCAGGAGCGGGATTGCCTGGAGGAGTCTGCGGCCGATGTAGGCTGCCATGAGGGTTGCGGGGAGCCCCCGGCTTAGGGGGCTCTCCGCCCTAGATCATTTCACTGACCAGTCTTGTGCATTCCAGCCCACGTTGGTCCAGACATTAAGGACCCAACCCTGCAAGCGCTCACGGTATCCATGAATCTGGCTTCGACCGTACAGGTAGATGTGGGGTCGGTCTTTCACCAGCTCATCCATAGCCGCGCAGTACGCTTTCTTGCGAACCGCGAGGTCTGCACTACTGCCGGCAAGCTTAATGTTGTCATCCGCCACCTGATTGCTCCAGCGAGCGTAGTTGAAGCCGTCCCCATTGTTTGCCGCTGTCGGCATCTTCCAGGAGGCGAAGTACCCCTCGATCTGCGAGTGGGGATCTGCATCGGGGTTGGTTGTGTACATCACCACGTCAAACTGACCGTGTTTGCGGAACGCGCCACTCGACCAGGACCCAAACAGGACTGCGGACGGTATGTTCTCGATGTAGAATTCCAAGCCAATTTGCTTCATGTAGTCGATGAGCAGTTGCTCCACTTGCTCGCGCAGCTTGTTCCCGGTCGTCGTCTGGAGTTTTAGGCGCAACCGCGTCCCATCTTTGGCGAACTTGGCGCCTTGGGCCGCGCGAATCCCGTCCGGGCCACTCTTCCACCCGGCTTGATCGAGGAGCTGCCTGGCGCGATCCGGACTGTACTCGCTGACCTTGGTCACGCACTTGGCCCACCCAATACCTAACTCGTTGGTCCCGGGGGTCGCGAGCCCATAGAGCAACTTCTCGTTGATTTCCTGCTTGTTAATCCCGAGTTCGATCGCCTCGCGAACACGTGCGTCCCCGAGGATCGGATGCGGATGCTTCGCGACCTCCGCGGCCGGGGGCGCATCCAGTGCGGGGTCCGCCAAGTTCACGACAAGCCGTTCCGCGTTCGGTCCGGGAGCCGCGCCAATCTTGACGCCGGGAACGGGCCGCAGCTCGGGGACGTTGGCTTCGATCAAGTCCCACACGATATCAACTTCGCCCGTCTTGATCAGTTGTGTGCCAACCTCCCGGCTGGGGGTGATTCGGATGATCACGGCGTTGAGGAACGGCTTGGGGGACTCCCGATAGAAACGGTTGCGAATCAAGGTGATATGGTCTCCGGACACCCATTCCAGGAGCGTGAACGGCCCCGTCCCCACCGGCTTGCGATTGTACGCCCAGCGGGTCATCTCCGCGGGATCGCCGGTCGCGTGTTTGGGCAAGATCCCGCGCGTAAACTGATCCAGGTACGGCGCGTAGAACGTCTTGTACACGACCACCGCGGTCGTCGGGTTCGGACATTCGACTCGGTCTATGTCACGAAAGCCACTCGTGTACGCGGCGCCGCTCTTCGGATTGCTCACCGCCTGCCACGTGAACTTCACGTCTTCGCAGGTCACCGGTTGGCCGTCTGACCACTTGAGGCCGTCGCGGAGGTGGTAGGTGATGCTCTTGCCGTCCGCGGAAACGCCGCCATTCTGACGCGTGGGGACCTCCGTCGCTAACCGCGGAAAATACTCGCCCTTATCGTTGTAGTCGACCAATCCCTCCACGGTGAAGATCGTCACCTCGCTGAGGGATGTCTGAGTCCCGATGTAGCGGTTCAGCAACTCGGGCTCCTGATACAGGGCGAACGTAATCGTCCCACCGCGCATCCCCTGCGGGTATGCGAGTCCTGGCGGAAAACCGAGGAGGAGCACGGCCACACCTATAAGTGCAGAAATACAAAAGCGGCGAAGCGACCTCACGAGGCACCTCCGGTCCAAGGGTACGAGCATGTTCGGCACCTGGGTAGAATCCCCTCTCCGACGCTCTGGGTGGGGGTTTGAGGGCTAAAAGGTCGAGCTCTGGGGCGCGAAAAATTCCTGATCTACCGTCCAGGATGCCGGCCCAGCCCGATCATGTCATGCGGAGCACGCAACAAAACGACGCATCCAAGCGGCGAAGAGCAGTCTATCGGAGTCCTTAGGCGAAGTGACTCAAGGAGGGCACAGGCATGAGCAGTAAGTGGTTTCATAACATCAATAGAGGCGGGATTCCGCGCGCGCTCGCCAAAGGCATTCGCGCCCGAATCTTTCCTGGCACGCACCTGATGCTCTCGGTCGTGACGTTGCAGCCGTGGTCAGAATCTCCGGTGCACTCACACATGAATGAGCAGTGGGGTGTGTGTTTGGAAGGAAAGTGGATCCGGATTCAGGGCGGCAGAGAGTATCGGGTCAAGGCCGGGGATTTCTGGGAGACCCCGCCCCACATTCCTCACGGCGGACGGACCCTGGGCGCACCCTGTCGCATCCTCGACATTTTCGCTCCCCCGCGTGAGGAATACAGAAGGCAACCGGCTCGGGAAAGCAGTCGACGGAGACAAGACTCCTCACCTCGCTCGAAGCGGCCTCTCGCACGTCCTGGGAGATGACGCGACCGGAAATTCCTGAGTGGGGTGAGTCGCGAAGAACGCTAAACGTGGTGCCGCACGCTACGTGGCGACGTCCCGGGCTCCCGCCCGCGTGCCGCCCAGGTAGGCTCGGCGCACGTCCGGGTTGTTCAGAAGATCGGCCGCCGACCCCGCGAGGGCAACGCGGCCGGTCTCCAGCACGTAGCCCCGGTTGGCAATGGCCAGCGCCATATTGGCATTTTGCTCCACGAGCAACACCGCCGTCCCCAAGCGGGTATTGATCTCTTGAATCGCCCGAAAGACAGCTTGCACCAGAATGGGAGCCAAACCCAAGGACGGCTCGTCCAGCAGCAAGAGCCGGGGCCGCGCCATCAGCCCACGGGCAATCGCTAGCATCTGCTGCTGGCCGCCGGACAGCGTCCAGCCCAAGGCGTGGCGCAAGCGGCCGAGGTCAGGAAAGAGGTCGATCATCTGCTCCATATCTGCGACAATACCGCCCTTGTCTTTACGAATACTGGCGCCCAGGCGGAGGTTCTCGCTCACAGTCAGGCCGGGGAAGACGCGCCGGCCCTCGGGCACATGACCAATGCCCAACCGCACGATGGCCTCGGGACCGAACCTGTGGATCGGTTGACCCTCCAGGACGATCTCGCCCTCATTGGGGTGGATCAGCCCCGAGATGCAGCGCAGCGCCGTAGATTTGCCGGCACCGTTCGCGCCCAGGAGGGTCACGATCTCCCCCGGCTGCACCATCAGGGAGATGCTGTGCAGAGCGATGACCTCGCCGTAGGCAGCGGAAACCTTGTTCAGACTAAGCACGCGCCGCCTCCCGATTGCCCAAGTACGCCTCGCCGACCGCCGGCTCAGCCAGCACGCGTTCTGGAGCCCCCTCTGCAATCTTGCGACCGAAGTTGATCACCGTGATGTGGTGGGAGAGCTGGCTGACCAGCGACATGTCGTGCTCGACGAGCAGCATAGTCAACCCTCGCGCGTGCAGTTGCTGCACGATCTCCACCAGGTCATCTTTCTCTGACTGGGTGAGGCCGGCTGCCGGTTCATCCAGCAGTAGCAGCTCAGGGACTCCCGAGAGCGCCCGGGCAATCTCCACTCGCTTTTGCGTGCCATACGGCAGGTTCTTCGCCCTGTTGTGTACGTGGCTCGTCAGGCCCATGAACTCGATCGCGGAGGCGGCCCGTTCCCGGATGGCCGTCTCGTCACCGCCAGCTCGCTGCGCGCCGACCAGCACGTTCTCCCAAACGGTCAGCTCCCGGAAGAGCCGCAAGTTCTGGAAGGTCCGGGTCATGCCACACCGGGCAATACGGCTGGCCCGCTGGCCTCCGACAGACCGACCCAGGAAAGTGATCTCCCCGAAACTCGGCGCATAGAGGCCGGAGATGACGTTGATGATGGTGGTCTTGCCGGAACCGTTGGGCCCGATCAGAGCGTGCACCTCGCCCTGACGCACGGTGAAGCTGACACCATCCACGGCCTTCAAGCCGCCGAAGTGTTTGCCCAGGTTCTCGATCACGAGCACCGGCTCACCCGCCGGGCGCGCGCCGCCCATGGGGAGCGCTCCTCGCGGAGGCGGGACCGGGCTCGGCCGCACCAGGGACCGACTGAGCAGGGTGACGAACCCCCAGAGTCCCTCGGGCATGAACACGATCACCAAGACGATGATCGAGCCATAGACTATAAGGTAGATTTTCTTGAGCTCCCGCAGCCATTCAGGCAGGAACGTGAGCAGCCCCGCGCCGAGCACGGAGCCTGCCACCGACTCCCGGCCGCCGACGAGGACCATGGCTAAGAATTGCACCGAGGTGCCAAAGTCGAACGTATCGGGGGCGATATATAGGAAGCCGGAAGCGTAGATGGATCCACCTGCGGCTCCCAGCAGAGCGCTGATCGCGAAGGCGGTGACCTTGACCCGTAGTGTGTCGACCCCGAGGGCCTCGGCCGCGATTTCATTCTCGCGCACCGCCCGCATCGAGCGACCGAGGCGGCTATCGCGCAAGGCATGGACGGCCAGGGCCACCAGCAGCGTCGCAGCCAGGGCAAACCACGCGTAGCGCTGCGCAGTGTTCAGAGGTACGAAAAACGGCGGGCGTGGGATGCGGGTGATCCCATCAGGGCCGCCGCTAAAAGCGGACCAGTTCGTCATGACCAGGGAGAAGATGATCTGGAAGCCGATGGTCACCATGGCCAAGTAGTGGCCGCCGAGTTTGAGGGTGGTCGCGCCGAGGATGATGCCTCCGGCCACGGCCGCGACCAGCCCCAGCACGAACGCGAGCCACCAGTTCAGGCCGTAGTGCACCGTACCCAGGCCGATCGCATAGGCGCCGATGCCGAAAAAACTCGCCTGAGCCAGCGAGATCTGGCCGGCGTAACCCAACACCACAGTCAGGCCCAGGGCGGCAATGGCCCAAGCCCCGGCTAGCAGGAGGACGTTAGTGTTATAGCGGCCCGTCACCAACAGCGGCAGCAGCGCGACTGCTAACGCGCCGCCCAGGATGGCCCAGTGGACCGGTTTGAGGGTGGCCTTCCGCATTCCGCCCCGCACTACGCCTTCTCGCCCACCTTCTCGCCAAAGAGCCCCTGTGGCCGCACCAGCAAGAAGATGATTACCAGCAAGAAGGCGAAGGCGTCCTTGTAGACTGTGGAGATGTAGGCGCCACCGAAGGACTCCAGCACTCCCAGCGTAAGGCCCCCGACGATGGCACCCCGCACATCGCCAAAGCCGCCGATGATGCTGGCAGAAAACGCTTTGAGGCCGGGGATCGAACCCATGTTGTGCTGCAAGAAGAAGATCGGGGCCACAAGCATTCCGGCCAGTCCGCCCAATATGGTGCTGTATATGAAGGTGAGTGCGATCATGCCCGTCACGGGGATACCGAGCAAGCGGGCCATGTCTTTGTCCTGAGAGATCGCCTGGGTCTTCTTCCCGAGCAGGGTAAACTCGAAGAAAGCGTACTGGAACCCCATGAGAACCAATGTGACGGCAAGGATGATCACGTACTGGTAATTGAAGAACACGCCGCCGAGCGTGACACCCCCGGAGCCGCCACCTTCCAGCACCGGTCGAAGCCTCTCCGGGGAGGATCCCCAGATGGCCAGCGCCCCGTTCTGGAACATGATGCTGGCGCCGATAGTCGCGATGATCACCGGCAAGAACGAACGGTTCCGCAGCGGGTAGTAGATGCCCAGGGCAAAGAGCAAGCCGAGCACCCCAAGCATTCCGAAGGCGATGAGCGCGGCCACGCCGTAGTTGAGCTTGGCGCCTTCTACAAAGGTGAACAGAAAATAGGCGCCCAGCATGAGGAACTCACCCTGGGCGAAGTTGACGACGTTGGTGGCCCGGTAGATGAGAACGAAACCCAGAGACGTCAGGGCGTAGACGCTTCCCAACGAGAGGCCGGCGAGGAGGATCTGGCCGATCGAGGCCACTACTGGTCCCTCCGCGCAGGTGAGGCGCGGACTCCCGCGCCCCGTGCTGCCGCTTCCCTAATACCGCTCGACGTGAACGGCTTTGAGCACCTTCCAGGTGCCGCCCTCATTGCGCAGGATATAGTAGTGGTCTAGGCCGTCCCCGCGCTCGTCAAAGGTGTACTCGTTCTCCGCGCCCATGCGCTTCTTAATCGCCAGAATGCCCGCCCGGATTGAGTCGGGCTTGAGGTCTGGGGCGCGTGTCATCGCGGTGGCCAGGTTGTAGACAGCATCATAGGTCCACGCGGAGAAGAGATCCGTGTCCTCGTTAAACTTCGTCTTATAGGCCACCTGAAACGCCCCAGCGGTGGGGTTACCGGTTGGGTCGTAGTCCCCGATCCCGTACGTGCCAACCAGGGCGTCTCCGGCTAGTTTGGTCGCGTCGGTGGTGGTGATAGATGGCGAGCCGATCCAGGTCATCTGGGGAAGCAGCCCTTGCTGTTTGGCCTGGGTGGCGAAGATGGCAAGGTCCGACGTCGACGTGAAATAGGTAACCAAGGCGTCCGCGCCGCTGTTTTTCACCGCGGTCACGACGGCGGTATAGTCCTTGTCGCCGGTGTTGATGGCCTTGATCACGACGGGCTCCATCTGGCGAGCCTTCAGGCCTTTGACCACCTCATCGCGACCGCCGTTCCCGAAGCCGTCGGAGGTGTGCACGATCGCGAGCTTGTTCTTCTTGAGCTCCTCCACGACGAACTTCACCATCACCTGGGCGCTGAAGCCGTCGTGGGGCCGGTGGCGGAAGACCCACCGGCTGCCTTGATGGGTGAGGCTAAAGTTCGTCCCACCGATCATCACCGGAATCTGGGCCTCGTTGATCGTCGGCAGCATGGCCAGGATCTGCGTGGAGCGGATTGAGCCGATGACGGCCACCATCTCTTTGTCCTCGATCAGCTTCTGAAAAGCCTGGACGGCGCCCGGGTCGGTCGATTTGTCATCCTCGCGCACAAGCTGCAGCATGCGGCCCTTGACTCCACCGGCCTTGTTCACCTCTTCCACCGCCAACTCTGCACCCTGCCGCTGCATTTTCAACGAGGAGGCAAAGTTACCAGTCATGGGCAGGAGCTGGCCGATCTTAATGGGGCCGCCCATCTGGGCCGCGCCGGGGCTGGCGGTGAACACGGCAAGCCCTGTCACCATCGCAACCAGAAAACGAGCACTCCTACGCATTGCTGTGCCTCCTTGTTGGCCTGCGGGAGCTCTGCTGAGCCCACACCCGAGCCGTTCTTTTATTCGTGATGAATGCTTCTTTGCGCCCCTCTTGTATTGGCGGATGAGACGGGGCTTCCTGCGGCCGATTGATGGGGAGCGTCACGCATAACCCGGCAAGTCCTCCACTGCGAACGGTGGGCCCGTAGCGACACCCGGGACAAAAGCTCAGATCAGCGTCGTGCGGCGCCCGTATTCACCGGAGGCCGATAAGGGCGAGGAAAAGGAATTAGACCGAGCACATCGTCAGAGGCAAAGCCGGAATGCCTACTCTCGATAGGTGTGAACCCGCCCCCAGAGGCTCTTCGTCCCCCAGATCCCCGAACGCAGGCATTCGAGTTGGACAATCTGGCTGTGGTCGACAAACAGGTTGACGTCTGGGCCGTAATTCTTGATGTACCAGGCAAACACTGCTGGGTCTGACGCCTCGAACATCACCCGTTCTAGACCCAAGGTATCGATGATCTTCGCGGGCACGTCCGTCCGCCAGACTTTCACGTTCTCGGTGACCCCTTCCGACTCAATCATGACCATGTAGGCGCCGGCATCGAGGAATCGCTTGGCTTGG
>DATGVF010000137.1:0-13471 GCA_035300645.1 bacterium | reverse complement strand
GTTCCCTTGAGACGTGAAGATGACAATCGCGGGCGTCCGGACGGTGTCGTCGACCACCTTCTGCAGCGCGGGCTGCACCTCGGGGGCCTGGGGATTGGGGAGCGTGGACGCCCGGTAGTCGCGGCGGATCTCCCCGAACCGCCGCTTGCTCTTTTCCCCCAGCACGAAGAACTGCCACGGCTCGGTGAGCCGGTGATTCGGCACCCAGACCGCCACCTCGAGCAACCGCGCAATGGTGTCAGAGGAAATCGGATCGGGCCGAAACTGGGGAATGCTCCGCCGCGTCGTGATGACGTCGGTGACCGTTTTCGGGAGCGTCTGAGACATGGATCAGGCCTCCAAAGATCGCCGTGCACTCACTAGTCAGCTCGGCATGACTTCATTTTAGCAATGGGGCCCCGGGAACGCATGCATCAGACGGCGGCCTGCGGGGTTATGACGAGGCGGAGCGGCCGTACTTCCCACAACTGAGTTCAATGGCCGAGGATTGCGGGCTGCGAAATGCGGGTACTTTAGAGGTAGATGCGGCAGCCCGGCCAGGCCCAGCAACCTCGGAGCCCTCGCATGAGGCCCCTCCCCCTGCGGACGCGCGGCTGGCTCACGGAAGGCATCGTGCTCGCTGCGATTCCCGTCATGGCCTACGTGCTTGCGTTCGGATTCGAATATGGATACTACATCGCCTACAGGTTTCCCCAAGAACTCATCAGCGTAGATCTGAATCGGGTTTTCGTGGCGGGGGTAATCTTTCTCGCGGGCGTGCTATTCGTCGTGATCCTTGCCACCCTGGCGCTGGCCTTGCTCCCGAGTGACCATCCGCTCGCCCGAGCTGTCGCCCAAGCGCTAACGTTCGTCCTCCTCTATCTTGTCTTCCTCACGTATGAGGGGCGATTTGACGTCTTCGGCAAGATCCTGGGGCTCGCGCTGGTTGCATATCTCCTGTACAAGTTCGCGGTGCCGGTGGTGACGCAGCGAGATGTCGTCGGATACGTGCACAAGTACCAGCACCAGGAAGAAGCGAAGCAGCTGCACCCCACACTCCTGCGTGCAATGCTGCATGCCATCGGCCCTCTCCCGGCGACCATCCTGGCCTATTTCTGCATCGCCGTGATTCTATCCGTCACGCTGGGGTGGTATCTCGCAACTGAACAGGTGTATTACTTTGTGGTCGCAGGGCCGCCGGAACAAGTCGTCCTGCGCATTTATGGCGACTCTCTCATCCTCGCTCAACTCGACCGACCATCGCGGCAAATCCTGCGTCAATACACCGTCCTCCGGCGGACTACCGCGACCGTGACCCTCCGCGAGGAGCGCATCGGGCCATTGACAGTCGAACCCTAACCGCGCGGAACCGCCGGTCGCGCCGCTAGATCTTTTTTGCGTATAATTGGCGCGGAGGGGTGCAGGGAACCTGGCTATCCGGGCGGTCTTGAAAACCGCTAGGCCGCGAGGCCTTTGTGGGTTCGAATCCCACCCCCTCCGCCACACGACCCGCATCTGACAGGCCTTTTTCCCCCACGCCCGCTTTGCCGATCTCATCGTCGAGCGCGAGCAGTAGACTGGGGCGGGATCTGGAGCTGAATGGTTGATTCAGTCCTTGCGACGGGAGTGATCCCGCGGTTACTCGCCCTTAAGGACTCTTCGGCAGTAAGCCCACACGGCGCACGAGCTCGTGGAAGCGCGGGTCGGGGCGTAGTGGGTCCAACAACGGATCAACGTTGAGCCAGACCATTCGATCTCTGCGCTCCTGATAGGACTTCTCCAGCCAGGCAAATGCGTGCTCCTTATCATTGAGGCCCGCATAGGCCCATATGAATGAAAAAGTGGGTATGCTTCCGCGCTCCGCTTCAATTCGCTTCAATTCCCCGAGTAGCTTTAGTGCCTCCTCCCGCTGGCCGGCCCGGGCGTATGCATGCGCCAGCGCGCCTACTACAAAGGGCTCTCTCGGGTTGAAGATCAGCGCTTTTTGAAGTTCTGCGATAGCTTGCAGGTACAATCCCTTTGTCACATAGGTCCTCGCGAGTACTATGCTTGCATCCGAGTAACTCGGGTCTAGTTCCAGCGCCTTTTGCCAGGACACCATTGCCTCCTCAGGTCGCCCCGCAAAGAAGTAGGCCGCCCCGGCCCAGGTGTTAACTAGCGGAGACACCGGGTCCAGTCGCTGGGCGCGTTCGGCCTGGGCCACGGCTTCCTCAAAGCGTTGCATCGCATAAAGGTAGATGGCATACCAAATGCGTGCCAGCGGATCGCTGGGGTTCAGTTCGATCGCGCGCTGGTACTCTCGCTCCGCGCCCGCCCAGTCCCACTCCTGCTGTTCGACCCTGGCGAGAGCGGTGTGCGCTTCGGCGAGTGTGTCGTCCAGCTTGAGTGCCTCTTCGGCCCACTGTCGAGCCTTTAGGCGCGCGTCCCTGGGGCCTCTCGTCAAGATCCCACTTCCGGATGTCCCGATGTAGAGTTCGGCCAGGCTTGCATAGGCAGAAGCGTAGCCCGGATCTCGCTCAATTGCCTTTTCAAAGTGCTCTTTTGCCCTCATCACATTTGTCGGCGTCCGTATCTTGTAGAAGTAGGCGCGCCCCAGCAGGTAGGCTTCGTAGGCTCCGGGATCGACGCGTCGGGAGGGGGTGAGGCGCGCCCGTTCCTGCGGCGTGAGCCTGATTCGAATCTGGCGGGCTACGTCTCGGGCCACCTCCCGCTGCACAGCAAGGACGTCCCGCGGGTCAAACTCAAAAGTCTGCGCCCAGAGATGGCGTTCGGGTACCGCCTGAACCAGGTTGGCCGTGATGCGGACTCTATCTCTGGAGTGGAGCACGGCGCCTTCGAGCAGCGCATCAACTTTGAGTTCCCGCGCGATCTGCGGCAGCGGTTTCGCAGTTTGTCGGTAGCTGATCACCGACTGGTACGAGAGCACCCGCAGGCCACTGATCTTGCCCAGCTCGGTAACCAGCGCCTCCGTCATCCCATCCATGAAGTAGTCCTGCTGGGGATCGCCCGAGATGTTCTTCAGCGGCAGCACCGCAATGGAAGTGACCTCGCCCGCTACAGACCGGCCGAGCAGCCGGTCGCGCACTCCGCCGACATTCAAGGCTAGACCTACCCCCAACAGCACCAACCCCGCTGCTACCAACCCCACGACTCTCTGGCGTCTGCCCCCGGCGGCGTTCTCTATTGACTCCAGCCGGGCGCGACCATCGTTCCACCAAACGTCGATCTCGGACGTGTAAGCGTAGACTGATGCTTTGCTCTTGTGCGCGTGCCGACGGACAGGCAAACCTTCTTTCTCCCACCGCCGGACGGTACTCTCGCCACGTTTCAGGTAGGCGGCAATCTCTTTCCAGGAATCCAGACGTTGACTCGCCATAGGCTGCTGCGGCTCAGGAAGGGCTGTGGTCTATCTATGCCCACAAGAACGCGCTGATCAGGTAAGGGAAACCCATTCGAGGGCTCAGGTCCGGGCCCTTTCCTGAGCCTAACGCATCGGCAGGGGGCCGATGAGCGCATTTGGGCGCATCTGGACGGACTTGCCTGTTGCGAGCTCGCACCGGTGTCTCTACGCTTCTGGTGTACTTCGTTTCGGTAGATGTGGAACGAGCCGATCATGGGGAACGGGGAATCACGGTCCAGAGCAGGTTGTGTGGGTCAGCGACGAACGCAGTGAGGTCGAAGTAACTACATACGTAGTCTTGGGGGTGAGTTTCATGTCCACTTTCAGAAATCCTGCGATGGTGGCATCCGTCCTATTGCTCGCTGCATTAGGTACGTCGATTAGTCCGTCAATCGCATCACATAGTGAGGAGATATTTGGACAGGGGACCCTGACACGGGTGCGAATGCTTGTACCCCCAATTGTTCAGCTTTCGGATTGCGGGGATGATGCTGACAACACTTTCATCAGAAGCGTCGTTAGAAGTGGCACGGACACTTTTTCGGGAATCATTACGGGCACGGGCAACGCAGAGAACAGGTTCATAAACAATACCTGTGTCCCCGCGCTTCAACATGGCGAGTTCAGGACGATCGTTTCGTTCACCGATGTCACAGTTGCGGATAGGAGAGGCGCTGCGATGCTTGAGTTCATAGGCCACTTCCAGGTTAGAGCTGCGCAAGTTGCGGATGTTAACGGCAGTCCGGTTGTGGTCGCGGTCACTACTGAAGCTGGTGAGATGAGGTTCCTCTGTGGTACCGGCGCCCTTCAGGGTATCCGCGGTACGGGAATTTACGACGCGACGGTTATACCGACTGTTCTCGGTATCCCCGGCAGAGATCTTAGGGGTTATTCAATTTCGATTCACTTTGATGACCCGAGCGATGCCACTCACCTCGACCAGGGCATGTGCAGGGACCTCTAGAGGTCGAGGGAGACTTTGATTGTCTCACGGTCGCCCAGTCCTTGGTCGCCGCCGCAGGAATGGGACAAACATTTAGTCGGAAATTACTGGGCCGGTCCACGGTGCCATTTCACCGCCCGTCAGCGGATGCAATTTTGGTTGCCACCGGGCTAGAGGACTGCACCATGCATGCAAAGAGTAGGGCGCCTGAACTCGATATGGCTCACGCCCGAATGGTTGTGGGCGCTGCCTGCCCTTGCCGTCGCAACATTCGTTCTGGACATCTGGCAGACACTGAAAGAACCCTGATTGGTCATTTCCTTGGCCACAGCACACTCTGACTTTGCAACACAACACTAGTGGCGTCAGTGCCTAGAACGCTGATTGTGGTTGAGGTAATCGGGCGGGCAAATTGACTTACTTTCCAAGACCCTTTGCCATCCATCTCAGTTCACGAGTAGGAAAAATTTCGTGGTCCACCGGAGTTTTTGCAAACGTATTTGCAAACCAACTGAGCGGCACACAGGGGAACACGGGGATACTGGACGAAAGGGCAAGGTGGCCAAGCGCAAACAGCCAAGCACTGTTCAGCTCTGGAGCAAACTTGTTAGACCTGTCGTTGCAGAACTCGAAAACCGCTAGGCCGCGAGGCCTGTGTGGGTTCGAATCCCACCCCCTCCGCCACGACATAAGTGGACGGTTCGCCAAGGACCTAATCCTCCGTCCCGGGTGGGGGGACTCTAGGGACCCGCCAACGCAACTGCCTGGTCCAGCAAGCTCTCTGCCTGGTCAATCCACCGCTTTGCCTGCTGCTCGTTGATCGCTACCTGTCTAAACTCCGCGCCGTCGAGAGCATGTCGGATGAGGTGCACGAGATCGTCCCGTTGCGCGGTGAGCGATTCGATCGCACTCTCCATATTGGCATAGAAGCTGTCGTCAGTACTCGACCCGCTGGTCAGCGCGCGGGTTGAGGCTTGCAAGGTGTCCATACCGAACCGGCCGAACGGGGCGTTAAGTTGCTTATAGATCGTCCCGAGGCGCAGTAGCGTCCCATGGTGGGAGCGCAGCGTCTGCGGCATAGCCCATGCGAACAGGGTCTCCACGAGGACGCGCCCGTCGGTCTCATAATCATCGACAAGGCCGAGCAGCGTCAGCATCGTCGGGCGCACGTCGGTGTGATCGGCCCAGATGTCCTCTTCACCCCTGGCACGGACGCCGGGCCCCACGAAGCCAACCCAGACGTTGGCGATTTCATCCTGGATGCTGCCGTGGCCCCATGCGAAGTGGTAGTCGATGCACGGGTTGCTGCCGCACGACGGTCCAGTGCTTGCGGCGGTGATGAAGTAGTCCGGGTTGCCGAAAGCAGTGAAGCTCGGCGTCCGCGCCGGATCGGCGTTCACCATGTGCAGCGTCTTCTCCTCAACCTGGTCGGCCAGGCGGACGAAGACCGGCGCCGGGTTGGAACTCACATAGGGGTCGATCGCGTTCACCCCCGCAACGTCCCGCTCCATCTTGCGCAGCGTCGGGTTTGTGCGATCGGGCTGGCCGCTGACCCAGAAGGCCGGCGCCGCGTCGTTGTGCACGACGAACGACGGCGTGCTCGCAGGGAGCTTCAGCTTGATGTTGAGGTTCACCTCGCCGATCTGGTTCGCCGGACAAGCGGGCGTAGTCGTCCACGAACAGTTTGTGTGCGAATACGCAAGCGTGCCGTCGGGCTGCGGCGTGCCGATGCCGCCGACGAAGTGGTCACCCTCATCCTCGGTGAAGACGAACAGCGTGTTGCTCTGGTCGATGCCGTCCGTCTTCAAGCGCTCGAAGAAGGCCGCGAAGGCATCGTCGTAGGCCTTCAGCTGAGCTTGGTAGTCCGCCTCGCCCGGCCCTGACGAGCGCGGGAAGTTGGGGTTGAACGGAGCGGGGAACGAGGACGTGTGGTTGTCGTGCGCGTCAGAGATATAGCCCCAGGTGATGGGAATGCCGGCCTCCTGCATCTGCGCCAGGTAGGCGAGCGTATTCTTCGCGGAGGCACCGTCGAATCCCGGGAAACCGCACTGGCCGAACGGGTCGGTGATCGGCTGGCCCTCCGTGTTGTTCACGCAGGGGTTGCCGTGGGTGATCGCCGGGTTCACGTACTTTGCCCCGAAGAGGCCCAGGTAGTTAAGGTAGCCGCCCGGCTCGTCGGGCAGCTTGTCCGCCCTCGAGTTCGCCAGGTTGGTCGCGCTGGACGTGCAAATGCCGCCGCCCTGGGCGCAATGGACGGCGACCCCCACGAAGTCGGTCAGGGCCTTGGCGCGAGCGGCTGTTCCGGCCGGTGCGGCGTTCGAGGCGACGGCCTCGTTCCACTCCGGCGAGCCGGCGCCGAACACCTCGGTCATATCGCCGAACGCACCCGTGCCCGTGTTCTCGAGCTCGATGTTCGCCAGCGAGACAGCACCAAAGTCGCAGCCCGCCCGCGTGAACGGGACCCACGGCGCCGGGGTTGTCTTCTGCCCGTCCGTGACCATGTTTGGCAATGGGTCGCGCACGCCCGTGGCGTCGTCGACCAAGTCAGTCCAGTACTTGAACGAGGTTGAAAATGCCGGAATCTTACTCGGCGGGAAGTAAAAGTATGAGTTAGAGACTGTCTGTCCCTGCCGATCAGGATACAGGCCCGTCATAGCGGAGAGGATCCCCGCCGCCGTGTGGGAGATCAGAATGGTGTGATCGTTAGTCAGCAGCGTGCCGTTGTCACGGACGAAGTCCAGCAGGTGCGGCATCTGCTCGAGATCCGACGGCACGTTGGGGTTGTCTCGCCGGAAGTGTACGTTGTCGAACTGAATATAGATCACGTGCTGGATCTGGTCGCGCGCCGAGCCCAACTGGCACCTTGGCGTGCCCGTTGCCTTGGCGACGCGCGGGATACTAACGGGAGCCGCGGTCAGTGCCAGCCCGATCACGAGTATGGAGGCGAGCGCAGGCGTACCTTTCATCATCCTTCCTCCTTCGAAACGCCAGCCATCATCGGGGGGATGATTGCGGTCTTCTCTGCAGAGTTTGGGGTTCCTTCAGATCACCTGTAAAGTGGAAAGCTACGGATGATTCTGCAAACACGCGAAGAGATGGGGCGTGGCGGCACCGACTCGGAGCACTCATCTCAGCGGTTTGGCACCAAACGAAGTAACAACTTAGAAGCCGTTTTTTTTGAACTTAGAGCACATGGCAGCATAACTTACAGCGAACTTGAAAACCTACTGGGCCGCGAGGCCTTTGTGGGTTCGAATCCCACCCCCTCCGCCAAACATGGTGCGAGGCCCCGTGAGGGGCCTAATCCTTTTCTCCCTCTCCCCCGGGGAGAAGGCGCAGGGTGAGGGATATGCGGTGACGTTCCAAAGTAGTAATTGGGGGCGGCGAGCGACCCTTGGCGGTTCAAAATCCCACTCCCTCCGCCGTCTGAGGTAGCAGCGGTGTCAGTCAAGGAAGCTCGACCAAGACTTCATTCTGCACCACGTGTACTGGAAAGGTCGCCACCGGCCGACGCGCGGGAGGCCCAACCACTTCGCCGGTTGTGATATTGAAAATACTACCGTGCCAGGGGCACGTGACCTGGTTCGTCTCGACGGCCCCCTCGCCAAGCGGTCCCCCCATGTGGGTGCAACGATTGTCCAGCGTGTAGAACGTTCCGCCAAGGTTAAAGAGCGCCAGCGTTTTGCCCCCCGCCTGCACGACCTTACCCGTGCCCACCGGCACGTCACTGACTTCGGCCACCTTCACCGTAGCCATCGTTCTCCTCCCTTCGTGCCTAATAGCTCGGCCGTTAGCGTGCCCTTCTCTTCCCCTCCAGAACCTCCTTGATCACGACGGCTTGGTTATGGACCGGATCACGCGCCCCGAACACGAGGGTGAGCTTCCCGTCGCGCGCATGGGCGGCGAGTTCATCGAACAGGGGACGTTTCGCGTTCAACTCCTTGCGGTACCGCGCTCGGAACTCCTCCCAGTTCGGCGGATCATGGCCAAACCACTTGCGCAGTGCCGTGCTCGGCCCGAGATCGCGGAGCCAAGCATCGATTTTCATCTTTATGTCTGGTCATTCCACGCGGCCAAACACGGTCTACCAGAACGCGGGCGCCGTCACGTGGGGACGGGGGATCGTATGCTCGTTTCAGTTGGATCACAAAACGCTTTGCACGCTCCGCGGGAGGACGAACGCTTCGTGCCTTCGATCCGCTGCCTGCATACTTCCTTCGGCTTCCCCTAGTTGGGGTCGTAGCTCTCGCCGGCATGCACGTCCTCCTCAGACCGACTCTTGTACCAGGCATTGTAGCCAATTTGCTATACCAAGCACGGCTTGGCGTGTCTTTGCGATGGAGCATCAGCATCAGCAACAAACGGCTGTTTTCGTGGCGATGCCAAGATACCATCCTGCAGACGGATCAGAATGGCGACCTTATCCCTTACATCCTCACAACATGGCTTAGATCGAAAGCGACCGACGAAGCCAGATCTCTTTGCCGCTTTGCTTGGGTCACTGGGAACGGAATTCCTTCGCGGGTTTTGCAAACCTCTTCGCAAACGAACTGGTAGACAATCTGTGGAACTGGGAGGAACTAGTCGAAGGAGTGAAAGGGTGGAACCCTTACTGCGAAGACTGTCTCGCACTCTAGGTACCTGAGTGAATTCGTTGCCGCCGCACTTGAAAACCGCTAGGCCGCGAGGCCTTTGGGCTCGAATCCCACCCCCTCCGCCAGACGGCACACCCCTGACTCTCCTGTCGGCCAGACCCTGAGAAGTAATGGCTGCGTCGTCGGGTCACGGTGCCTAACACAGGAGGTAGCCGCATCGGGGTAGAAACTCCGCCACTAGCCGCACCGGGAGGCGGCAGAGATGGCCAAGAAAAAGAAGAAGAAGATGAAGATGTAGCTCTAATCTCGGCAGGAGCACGGTTGTGGATGGTGCAGGTGCATTGGAAAATCGGAAACGGGGAACTGCAGACGCGGCTCCCCGTTTCGGGTTTCTGGGGTCGCGCTGGTATTCCCCAAGTTGAGGTTTCCGGCGAGACCTCCATGTTCATCTCCCATCCACACTGCACTCGCTCGCGGCGCATCTGCGTGGCGCACAGCACTTACAATCAACTCTAGTCTGTATCGCAAAGGTGTCTGACGTGATCCGCGCTGTCCTCTTCGATCTGGATGGAACACTTCTGCATGTGGATACGCGCGAGTTCATCGAGGCCTACATCCGACTGTTGGCCAAGTGGTTTTCTCGCCGAGTGGAGCCAGGGCAGTTCGTGCGCCACCTGAGGGAAGCCACGCAGGCCATGATCGACAACCGCGATCCGTCTCGAACGAACCACGAGGTATTCGCGCAGACATTTTATGGACCCCTCGGTCTCACCGAGGCCTCGGCGGCCGATCACCTCGCCGACTTCTATGCCCGCGAATACCCGACGCTGCAGGCTCTGACCCGCTCCGATCCGACAGCCCGGCGCGCCGTGGTGGCGACACTGAACAGCGGCCTGCAAGCGGTCCTCGCCACCAACCCCATCTTCCCAGAGACGGCGATCCGCCAGCGCATGGCGTGGGCGGGCGTCGCCGACCTCCCCTTTGCGCGGGTGACGCATTACGAGAATTCTCACTTTTGCAAACCGCATCTGGAATACTTCCTGGAGGTGTGCAGCGCGATCGCCCGGAGGCCAGCGGAGTGCCTGATGGTAGGCAACGACACCGATGAAGACGTCGCGGTGCGGAGTGTGGGCATGCAGTCGTACCTCGTCACCGATCACTTGATCAACCCGCGCCGGCAGCCGCTGCGCGCCGATTATGTAGGGACGCTGGCCGAAGCGGCATCGTTCCTAGAAGCCGCCGACTTTGCCGCGCCGCGCAGTCAGCGCTGACACCCCTTGGCAGGGAGAGGGCTCCCTTCTCTATGCGACCTCTGTGAGCTCCCGGCTATAATGGGGACATCTCCCGACATCACGTGGGTTTCATTTCCGGAGGTCGCCGATGGTGCTCCCTGAGTTTCGTAACGAACCATTCACGGAGTTCAGCAACGAGACCAACCGCACGGCGATGCAACAGGCCTTGCGCACGGTGGCGACGCAACTCGGCAAGGAGTTTCCGCTGGTCATCGCAGATCAGCGTGTAACGACAAAGGACAAATTCCACTCCTATAACCCCTCCCACAAAGATCAGGTCGTCGCCGTCTGCCAGAAGGCCTCGATCGACGACGTGCAGGCCGCAGTCGCTGCCGCCGAAAAGGCATTTGCCTCCTGGTCACGCGTCCCGGTGGAGGAACGCGCGGCCACCATGCTGCGTGCAGCGGACTGGCTGCGCAAACGCAAGTATGTCGCCGAGGCGTGGCAAGCCTACGAAGTCGGGAAGAATTGGGCGGAAGCCGACGGCGACGTGGCTGAGACGATTGATCATCTCGAATTCTTCGCGCGCGAGGCACTCCGGTACGCGGCGGGCCAGCGCCTCGCCCCCCATCCGCAGGAGTTCAGCGAGTATGTGTATCTGCCGCTGGGCGTGGTCGCGGTCATCCCTCCCTGGAACTTCCCCTTGGCCATCCCCGTGGGGATGGCTGCAGCTGCCATCGTCACCGGTAATACAGTTGTCTTGAAACCTAGTTCCGACTCACCCGCCAACGTCTATCTGTTCTGGGAGGCGCTGGAAGCTGCAGGGCTGCCCCCGGGCGTTCTCAACATCCTGACCGGATCGGGCTCCACAGTCGGCGATCCCCTGGTGACGCACCCGCGCGTGCGGATGGTGGCGTTCACAGGCAGCAGGGATGTCGGCGTCCGCCTGTATGAGCAGACCGCGAAGGTTCAAACCGGACAGATCTGGCTGAAGCGGTGCATTGCAGAAATGGGAGGAAAGAACGCGGTCATCATCGATGAGGAAGCCGACCTAGACGACGCGATCTCGGCGGCCGTCGTGTCGGGATACGGCTTCCAAGGACAGAAGTGCTCGGCTGGCTCCCGGCTGATTGCGACCGCCCCCGTGTACCAGCGCGTCGTGCAGGCCTTCGTGGAAAAAGTCCGCGCCTTAGAGCAGGGACCGGCTCCGGAAAACTATGCAATCGGACCTGTCATCAACGAAGCTGCCAAGAAGAAAATCCTCGAGTATGTGCAGATCGGCAAGACCGAAGGCCGCCTCGCGGCCGGGGGCGAACCCGGCGACGGCATCGGCCACTACGTGCAGCCGACCGTGTTCACAGATGTGGCGCCCTCGGCGCGCATCGCGCAAGAAGAGATCTTCGGCCCTGTCGTGGCGGTCATCAAGGCCAAAGATTTCGACGACGCGCTTACCATCGCCAACGGCACTGAATACGGACTCACGGGATCCGTCTTCTCCCGCAACCCAGAGAAAATTGCACGCGCGCGGCGGGAGTTTTTCTGCGGGAATCTCTACATCAATCGGAAGTCGACCGGAGCGCTCGTGGGCGTGCACCCGTTTGGCGGATTCAACATGAGCGGCACGGACGCCAAAGTCGGCGGGCCAGACTATCTGCTGTATTTCCTACAACCCAAGGTGGCTGCGATCAAGCACCGGTAGCTTGACGCAGCGTGTGAGCAAACCGGTAGCCAAGCGGCACAACGATTGCCCACGCGAGCAGGGCGCACACGGCCTGCCCCCGCGCGAGGACCGGGACCACGGCCTGATACGGCACGGCGAAGAGCACACCGAGCCACAGCGGGACCACAAGGGTTGGAACAATCAGGATCGCGAGCGGCGACACCCACGGGGACACCCGACTGCAGAGCCAGGACGTCAGCAACCCAACTAGACCCCCCAGCACGATATCTAAAGGTCCCTGGGGCAGTCCGGCCAAGGCGTTTCCGAGAGCCAACCCCGGAATGAGCCGCGGATTGAATGCCGCCAAGCTATAGAGTGCTGTGGAGAGCCGGTAGTTCGCAAAGGCTGTGGCCGGCAAGACCAACGCCAGTGCGGCGTAGACTGCGGCAAGAATCGCATTGCTCGCCAGCCAGCGAGGGTTCACAAGAGATCTCCGGACGATGCGCTAGAGGTGCGGATAGCGCGCGCGGCAGACGGTGTGCAGCCCCCCACGGACCTTATAGTCCAAGGTAATCTCCATCCACTGGGGGTCTGCAACTTTGGCCAGATCGTCGAGGATGCGCACGACCGCGTGTTCCTGGAAGATCCCGACGTTGCGGTACGAGAACAAATAGTACTTCAACGATTTCAACTCGAGAATCCGCTTCTGGGGGAGGTAGCGGATCTTCACGGTGCCGAAGTCGGGAAGCCCCGACCAGGGACAGACGGCGGTGAACTCGTCGGTGTCGATGTCGACGGAGATCTCCTTGCCGGGGTACTCGTAGGGGAACGTTTCCAGCACCGCAGGATCGATCGCCTCGTAGCCCGCCACGTCGAATCGGCGGGATGGACCCGACGGCGTCTCGATCGTCTTGGCCATCAGCATTTCCTCCGCGCCCCAGTATACCATCCGCTCTCAGACGACGATGGGACGGTTCACCCGCTGGGACCCGTTGACAGGAGGAAGTGCTCGCGCATACCATGAATGCGGCCCTGGCATCGGAGGTGCTGGATGACGTACATCATCGCAGAACCGTGCATCACGGTGAAAGACCGCTCCTGCGTGGAAGTATGCCCGGTGGACTGCATCTACGAATACGTGGAGGAGGTGGGCGCGTACGTGGTCCCCGATCCTTCTACAGGAGCCGGGCCCGACAAACCCGTCGTCCCACGCGGGGAAGCGACGCACGTCCCGCCAGACACCGGTATTACCAAAGAGCAACTTAAGGCCCAGTTGTTCATCCATCCGGAGGAGTGCATCGACTGCGGCGCGTGCGAATCCGTTTGCCCGGTCACGGCGATCTTCCCGGAAGCCAACGTGCCCGACAAGTGGCAAGATTTCACTAAGCTGAACTATGCGGCGTTTGGCGTGAAGAAGTAGCGCACTCACCGTCCCGCACACGCGAAGGCCGACCAGCTCTACGGGTCGGCCTTCGCTATCTCCACCGACGTCTGTCCCCTGCTCCGACCGGGCACCAAACATCTGTACGTGCGCCTGAAGCCCCTATGGTATTGGCACAGAGATTGCAGCACATTTCGGGTATGGAGTAGAAGGCACCCTGACCGTGGCACACGACGCAACATTCCACAAGGTTCGCTGGCACGTACCCGCTTCCACCTTAG
>DATGVF010000136.1:0-7777 GCA_035300645.1 bacterium | reverse complement strand
CCCATCTGGCCGGCACCGTAGATTCCAATTCGCATCATCGCCTCCTCCAGGTCCCTTGCGCATTCGTGGACGTCAGCACAGCGACAACACTTGGCACCGCCGACGGGAAACTCGCAGACGGATCTGGCGAGGATGGGAGCGGGCCATAGCAATGATCTTTCCTCCTCGACGGTCTTAGACGGCACCGGATGCCGAATTGTTCGCGACGCCGTCCCGCTTGAACTGGGGGATCCTGACCCTTGCGCCTCCTGCGCGGACCGACTCTGCGGCCAGGGCGATGAGTGAGCTCCATGTGGCGGCGTCATACACGTCAATGGAGGGGTCGCGATCGCGGAGCACGCAGTCGACGAACTCCAGGATCGTCAAGAAGTCGCCGCTGTCAAGATCCGTCTTCGCCGCCACGCTCGACCAGCGTCTCCAGAGAGGGTGCTCGTAATCGGCGGCATACTCCCACAAAACCTCCCACGCGGCTTCCAGCCCGTCCCGGGGTGGGCTGAATCCCGGGGATCGGCCCGAGATCCAGACGAGCGGGTCTTCCCGGGAATGGCGGCCGGACACGTACGCACCCGTCGTGCCTTGCAGGCCGTAGTGTGTCATGTTGTGGGGTCGAGGCGACGTCCAATCAACCCGGATGACCACGGTGACTCCGCGGCGGGTCTGCAGGATGGCGTTTTGAGAGTCCCCCTGTGTCCAGTAGCGCGGATCCGATCCGGGGTGATCGCTGCCGTAGAGATCCCGGAAATAGCGCCACATCACCTGCGGCTTGGACACCACCGCAACAAGCGACTCGTATGTGTCACCTCGGGGCGTGTTGATGCCCAGCCACTGGGAGATCGGCCCGACGGCGTGGGTGGGATAGTTGATGGTGTTCCAGTCCCGAAGCATCTCACCACGCCACTCGAGACCGCGGCGGCCATCGTGAGTTCTGTGCTTGTAATCGTGGAGGTACGCGCCCTCAGCGTGAATGAGGTCACCGAACAATCCGTGCCGCACCATGTTGAGAACGATCAGATTGGATCGCATGAAACAGAAGTTCTCCGCGAGCATGTACTTGAGTTTCGTCTTTTCCACGGTTTCTACAAGACTCCAGCACTGCTCAATCGTGTGGCACGCTGGAACTTCCGACAGCACGTGCTTACCCGCCATCAATGCCGCCAGGGACTGTTCGGCATGAAGCCTCAAAGGCGTGGCGACAAAGATGGCATCCACGGTGTCGTCGGAGAGGAGATCGTCAAACGTGCGGTAAAAACGTGCCCCTGGGAACTGCGCTTTCCAGACTGTCCACAGAGTTTCGTTCGGGTCGCAGACAGCCCGCAGCTCCACCTTTTCCTGTAAGTGCTTCAGGACCGGAATCTCCGCCTGGGCCCGACGGGCGCCAGCGACGGCGAGTCGAACGACCGATGCGCTCATCCGTTCTTCCCATTCTCCGGGTGCTCGATCTCACGGCTCTTGAGTCTCAACCCTCGCGCGGTGTGGAAGGGCCTCGAGGAACGCCGACAGGCTCCCGTCGCGCGGGGCGCCCCAAGGCTGGAATCCTAGGTCCTGAAAGAGCTTTACTGCCGCAGCGCGGTGTGACCGCGTCTGAACGAAGCAGTGCTGAAAGCCCCGCTGGCGCATGAACCACAGGGTGTGCAGGCAGAGGATCCGCCCGAGCCCACGCCTGCGATGCGCGCTGACCACAGCTACCCACCCCATCTCGGCCAAGTCATCACGCCGGGCGTTCAGCTGGACACACGCGGTGCCGACGAGGTGATCCTCCGCCACCGCAAAGTGGATGCTCTCCTTCCAGACCCGGCCCGATGGATCGGCAAACGCTTCCTCAGCCCGCGTTGCGTCCCACGTCCCCAGACCCCCAGCGTCATCCAGCAGGTGCCACCAAGCTCGTTCCTCGCCGGGGATGAACCGGCGGATCGTGTACCCCGCCAGGGACTCGGGAAGCGGAAGGGCATCGAGCCGGCGCAAGTACATTCTCACCCGTCCAGCACGCGTCGGCGCTTATCTCCCCATGGCCGAGGCATAGCGTTCGTTGGCGGAATTGCGACTCCCTCTCCTGGTTCACGCAGCGCGCGCGAAAGTCAGCGCCCGGTCTCCAATTCGAGAAGCCCTTCTTGAACTGGGTCCCCGACCGTGCGCAGAGGTCAGTCAACGAGCACACTCCGGCCGATCCATCGAAAGCCTAGCGCCACCACGCCAAATGTCACGGTCAGCAGCAGGGTGGTCAACGCAGCACCGACACCCAGCCGATTGTCGGATACCAACGCCAGGATGGACACGGTTGCCACCAGGAAGCGCGCGGTGACCAGGAACATTGTGATGCTGAGGTTGGTGACTGAATTCACGAAGGTGGTGATGAACGCGGCGCCGGCCGTGCGCCGAAGGAGCGGGAAGTAGACATCCATGAACACACGGAACCACGGGGCACCGAGATTCTCAGCGGCTTCCTCGAGCATGTGGTCAATCTGCTGAAATCCCGACGCCGCCGTCTTGTAGGCAAAGGGGAGATTCCAGAAGCACAGGGCGAGGATGAGAATCCAGATCGTGCTCGAGAAAGCCAGTGGAGGCCCGTTGAAGGCCAGGAGATATCCGATCCCGAGGAACACGCCGGGGATCGCAGCCGGCAGCATGGCCCCGAAGTCGAGAGCGGCGGAGGCGACGAGCGCCTTTCCCCGGGTGAAGTAGGCAGTCAGCACCCCGAGCAGGGCCGCGAGCGCAGCGGCGCCGCCGCTCACGACCAGACTGTTCTTGACGTGTGGCCACCGCCTGAGCGCCGCCGTCCAGTGGCGGAGCGTGAGATGCCAGTCCGCGCCCCAGACATTAGTGAGGCTCCCCATAATGACTCCCGCATAGATCGAGATGACAAAGAGTGAGGCGACGGAGCAGATTACGAGCAGGAAGACCTTGAGGGCCCGCGGGGTCGCGCGTCGTTCCCCGCGCACACCACGGCCGACAATCGTCGTGTACTGTCGTCTGCTGACCCACCGCCGTTCCATCAGGAAGAGAACGAGGGCGGGCACGAGCAGGAGACTCGCCAGCATCGCGGCAGCCCGCAGGTCGGCCCATCCTTCGATTTGATACCAGGCCTCGGTAGCCAGCATGGGGAAGTCGCCGCCGATGATCAACGGGTTCCCAAAATCCGCGAGCACATAGAGTGCCACTAGGAGCATCGCGCCCGCGAAACCGGGTCGGGCCAGAGGCATCGTGATGGTTCTGAAGACCGAGACTTCGTTGGCGCCCAGGTTCCGCGCCGCGAACTCCATGTTCGCAGGGATATTCTCCAGCACCCGGGAGATGGCGATCGTCGCGATGGGGAAGAACGAGACCGTCTGGGAGAGCCACAACCCGCGCCATCCGAGGATATCGACGCGCAGGTTCAACAGGGTATGCGTGATCAGCCCCAGGCGCCCAAACAATAAGAGATAGGAAAACGCAACCGTGAACGGTGGGGAGAACAGTGGCAAGATCGAGATTGCACGGAAGAGACCTTGGCCCGGGATGTCGGGACGTGTCAGGGCCAGTGCAAAGACGAACCCCAGGAGGCACGCCGTGACGGTGGAGAGGCCGGCCATCGTCAGGCTGTTGACGATGGCGCGCATCCACCGGGGATGATCCAGCAGGCCGACAAAGTCTTGAGACGATGGATACGTGACCACGCGGATCACAGGGTAGAGTACAAAGAGCGCAATGATCAGAGTCGTCGCGAGGAAGCCGAGAAGTAAAACCGGATCGCCCAGCCGGTCGACCGACTGGGCGATCCGCTTCCAAATGCCGTACGTTACCGCTTGCTGCCGATCAACTCTTCCCATTTCTTTACCAGACGGTCGCGATTTTGCAGTGCGAAGGGTCGATCATATCGGACGAATTTGAGCGACGTGAGCGCGGGGAAGTCCGATCGGATCGGAACGTCCGTGCGGACCGGGTACTTGAAGCCGTATTTGGCGATGACTTCCTGAGCGCCCTTCGTCAGGACGAAGTCCACAAACTGCTTCGCTCCCTCTGAGTTAGGGCCTCCCTTGACGATGGAGATGCTCCCAATCTCCCCCGCCGTGTCCGGCGGGATCACATACTCGAGCGGCTGTCCGCCGTCTATGGCCTCGGCGGTGTCGTCCAACCAAGCCACTCCGGCCACGGCTTCTCCGCGAACGACGAGAGGGATCGTGCTTGGTCCGGTCGGACCGTAGAGGCGGACACTCGCATCGAAGCGTTTGAGCCACTCGAAACCTTTGTCCTCGCCACCAGCTCGGAAGATCTGGCCGGCCAGGAAGATATAGCCCCCGCCGACGGTGGCCGGGTTCCACGCAGCGATCCTTCCCGCGTAGGCGGGGTGGAGGAGATCGTCCCAGGTCCGAGGGTAGGGACCACCGCGAGGCTTAATCTCCTGATCAAAGAGCTTGCGGTTGACGATGATCACTAGCGGCCCTGCGTAGAATCCGTGCCAAAGTCCCCTCGGGTCGACGTATTCCGCAGGAATCCTTCCGCTGGTTTCTTCCTGTGGATGGTAAGCAAGCAACAAACCGTCCCTGGCCAGCGGTTCGTGAATCTCAGCCGATCCACCGATGAAGATGTCGGCCTTGGGTGCTGAGGCTTCCGACCGCACCCTGGCGGACATGGTCCCGGCAGCAGCTAGGACAAGCGACTCGACCTTGATGCCAGTCTTCGGCTCGAACGCCTTGGTCAGCACTTCCATCGTGTATTCGTCCATTCCCGAGTACACGACGATCGTTTGAGACGGCGCTGCGGAGATTGGACCGATCCCGAGAACCACAGCGACTAAGATGAGGACGACAATCCGTGCCATCCACGCTACTCGCATCGTGTAGCCTCCTTCACTTTGAGATTCTCTAGGCAAGCAACGAATGTCATCTTGTTTCGCGATGGGAGTTTCGAACTCCCTCCAAGAGGCGCTCGACTTGAAGGAACCTCCGGCGCTGACGGAAGTTCATTGTCAATCTGCTTCCCGTGCCTCGTGCACAACCTCAAGCTGATCTTGATCGTAAGCGGGTGGAGTAACCACTTAGGAAGCCGCGCAGAATCACTCCTCGAAACAGCCGTTCTCCCGTGATAGGGGCGGAGACGATGATGAAGACGACGAGGACCGAGGGGAGGATTCGCATCCCTCATCCGCTGAAACTGTTGCGGGTTGAGACACGTCGAGCTGGTGATCGCTTCCTCCCTGGAGCCGGGGCTCGTCGATCGGATTCGGCGCATCGACGGGGTGCGCGTCACGTATGATCCCGCTCTGCTTCCCCAGCCCCGCTACCGGTGCGATCATGTGGGGCATCCGCTGGAGCGCAGCCCTGAGGACGAACGGCGGTGGCGCGGCTATCTCGCGGAGGCCGAGGTTCTCTTCGACTTTGATTACACGAACCTCCCCACCCTAAAGACCCTCATCCCGAACGTCCGGTGGATCCAGGCAACGAGCACGGGCATCGGCCAGCTGTTGATCCGCACCGGATTGATCGACAATTCCATCACGTTCACGACCGCGAAAGGCATCCACGCCAAACCGCTGGCCGATTTCGTGACAATGGCCATCCTCTGGTTCGCCAAAGACGGCTTCCGGATGACTCGTGAACAGGCGGCGCGACAGTGGACGCGCTATTGCGGCCGCGACGTGCAGGGAGCCACGGTGGGCATCGTGGGATTCGGCAACATTGGCCGCGAGGTGGCGAAGGTGTGCCGGGCTATGGGGATGAGGATCGTGGCCACGAGCCGCACCCTGCGGGCCGGCGCGAGCGATTCTGATGCCGACCAGATCATTTCTGTGTCCAACCTGACTGCGTTGCTGGGGGTCGCGGACTACGTGGTCCTGGCCGTGCCCCACACCCCTCAGACGGAGCGCCTCCTCGGAGGAGCGGAGCTCGCAGCGATGAGGCCCGGGGCGGTCTTGATCAACGTGGCCCGGGGAGCAGTCGTCGACGAAGCCGCACTCATCGCGGCGCTCCGCGACGGCCACCTCGGCGGGGCGGCGCTCGACGTGTTCTCGACGGAGCCCCCGGCGGCCGACAACCCCTTGTGGAGCATGCCGAACGTGCTGATCAGCCCGCACTCGGCAAGCACAGTGGAATCGGAGAATAATCGGCTGACCGATCTGTTCTGTGAGAATCTCGTCCGCTACATGCGGGGCGAGGCGCTGTTGAACGTGTTCGACCGGGAACGACTGTACTAGAGCGATTCCCCCGCCCGCATCTCAGACGCGATCAGCGCGATCGGAACAGATCCGTGGGACAGCAATCGATCGTGGAACTTGCGCAGGGTGAACCCCGGCCGCGGCTGCATCTCAGCGCGCAGACGGTGGATCAGGTCGTCGCCGACCAGGTACATGAGCGCGGTCCCTGGGAACATGCTGTTTTTCACGGCCTCGGCGCGTGCCCCATCCGGCGCCAGTCCCGCGGCCTCGTGATAAAACTGCGCGGCCTCGTCCACTGTCCACGTACGAGTATGGAGCTGCACGTCGACGATGGCCCGAGCCGCCATGCGGAGCCGGGTGTGCGCCTGTGAGAGTCTCTCGAGCGGGGTGAGAAACCCGATTTCATCCATGAGGTCTGTGGCGTAGCACGCCCATCCCTCGGCCATCGTCCCCCCGCAGAACAGGGCGATGCGGCTGGCGCAATCCACGGCGGCGATCCGGCCGACGCGCGAGGCCGTCTGATGATACGCGTACCAGTTCTGAAGATGGTGCCCCAGCCCCCCGTGGTGAATCACATGGTTGAGCTTGATGACGCCGTCGTTGGTGGCTCGCAGGCGGCGGAGTTGCTCATCGGGCGGCATCTCGAGCTCGACGGGCGGCACGAGATAGTCCACTACCGGGATCCGATCAAACGCGGCCGGAGCGCGGTAGAAGAGGAAGTACAGATGCGGCGCGGCCTCCCGCGCCCAGGTTGGCTGCGGCATGAATCGAATCGGATAGTCCGGCCACGTGACGAGTTCGTGGGCCTCCGCCGCCGCGTGCGCTCCCTCCCAGACTTCCCGGAAGCGGCGGTAGTATTCGCGGGCAGGCGGGTGCAAGTCGGATAGGCCGCGCAGAGCCGCACGCCAGTCTGTGCTGCCCAGCATGGACGCTTCCGCCTGCAGGCGGGCTTCCGCGACGGCGAGGTGTTCCCAGCCGAGTGCCAGCACTGCCGCAGCGTTCATCTCCAGACAATGCCCGCGCCGAATGAGCAAGTCTAATGCCTCACCGCCGCAGGCATAGTCGCCGGTCGCGTTTGACGCGAGCTCGGTTGAGAGATAAGAGCGAAACTCACGAAATGCGGCGGCCGCGGCGGTGGCGGCCTGGCGAAAAGCTGGATCGGTCACGCCTTCGTCATGGATGAAAATCTCCACCCCGCGTTCGAACAGCGCGTTCGCTCCGTCACATTCACGGATGGCTCGCTCGATCCACGGCGACGGCGCCGTGCGGACATTGGCTCGACCCTGGGCTAGAAAGGCGGGAATCGCCATCATCCGCTCGACCGCGGCCGCCACACGGACATTCAGGGGGGCAAAGGGCCTGAGCAGCAGCGCGATGACCCCGAAGACCGCCTCGCCCGTATAGACGCACGGGTTGCCCAGCGCGAAGTGCCCGGAGCTAACTTCCCACCGAAAGATCTCCAGGGCGCCTTCAGTCAGCGTGCGATCCAGACGCTCGCCTGCGGTCAACGGCTCCTCCGGCAGACGCCGCAACACTCCCAAGAGACGGGTAAGGGTGGCCAGTGTATCGCCCAAGCCCTGGTCTGAGAAGTCCGGCAGTCGGTGATCGTGCTCGTGCACGCCGATGAAGGTGGCGCTGACGGGGAACGTC
>DATGVF010000135.1:0-4392 GCA_035300645.1 bacterium | reverse complement strand
CCGTGTTGTGGGATGACCGGAACCTGGTGCCCTACTACCGCTCAGGTACCCGAACCGTCTATTTCGAGGACGCGCGAAGCCTGCAACTCAAACTTGCCCTCGCCACACGGGAGCATCTTGCCGGCGTTGCGATGTGGCGCCTAGGCCTCGAGGACCCGAGTTTGTGGGAAATGATGGGCCTCTACGTGGGTCGCGGCCGCCCTGCGCCCACAGGGCCCGAGGTTCCTCTCGAGGTTCCCGAATCCATCGCAGAAACCCCGACTGCCTACAAGTAACGGCTAGCGTGTTCGCGGTCTGAACGTCACCGCCCCGTCGTCACCCACGATGACATCATCGTGGGGATGGTCCGCGGCGATGCGCCGTTTCAGGGCGTCTGTGACGCGTCGCAATTGTTTGACGTGTTCGGTCGCCACCCTCAAGTAAGCCCCCCCGAAGAGGGTGAGGGTGGCCGCCAGGATCAGCAGCATTGAGATCGCGTCTCGCCGCGGCGCGCTACAGAGATCCGACACAAGATTCACCAGCACCGAGACCACGAGCCATACGCTGAGCACCCCTACGAAGACCACGCCCGCCCAGCGCGCCCGTTGGGGCAGACGTGACCAGTACAGTTTGAGCGCGACGGCGAGGGCAATCACGACGACCACCAGGACCCAGAAGCGGAACGTGGACGACAGCAGCCATTGCCAATTCACGGGCATCACCTCTTCCTCAGCGCAAGGGCCTCGAAGCGTGTGGCGGGAAAGCCCATGTTACTCAGTATGACGGTCACCACAAGATCGTACGCCTGGCTTACACCACCCCGTAGCGACTAGTGAGAGCGGAGCAGCATCGTATGCGTAACTGGAGCTGGAGGATGTCCTATGCACAGTGAAGGTTTGCATACAGGACCCGCGCATCCTCGCCAAGAGGATAGTAGGCACGTGTATGCCTCAATGGGCGGCCCGCCAGACCTGGGGGCGGGTCCCTCGCCCGCGAAGACCCACCGAAGCGCTGCAAGAGAGGGCCCCGCGCCACCGGCCCAGGTCACGGCACGCCAACAAGGTAGGCGGGCTGCGCTGCTGGCCCTGATCGCCGGGTACGTCGACGCGTACGCATTCGTGAAATACCGACTCTATGTCTCGTTTATGAGCGGCAACACCACACAGACAGGCTCTCAGGCAGGACAGGCGAGGTTCGCGGAGGCAGGTTACAGTCTGTTCCCGATCCCGTGCTTCGTGATCGGGGTGTTTGTCGGGACCGTTCTTGCGCACTCCAACCTCCGTCATCCGTTGCGCGTGATCCTGGGGGTCGTCGCGACCACGCTGGCCCTGGGCATCACCGCTGGTCTCTTCCTATCGCTTTCCGGCTGGCTCAGCGTCGCGCTCCTCAGCTTGGCGATGGGCACGATGAGTACGACAATGACTCGCGTGGGTGAGCAGGCGGTGAGTGTCAGCTACGTAACGGGGAGCCTGACGAACATGATGCAGCACGTGGCGCTCGCGATCAGGAACATTCCCTTGCCCCGCCCACAGGGATCTTGGGACACGCATGGATGGCGGGCGAGGGTGCTGGCGAGCGTCTGGACCGCCTTCTTCACGGGAGCGGTGTTAGCCGGAGTGGCGCTTCCTCGGTTTGGCGCGTGGACTCTCTTGTTACCGATCTTTGTGCTCATTGCCATGGCAGCTGCCACCCGCAGTCCGAACACAAGTGGCTAGTCGCAGTTAGCCTACGCAGCAAATCGGTGGCCTCCTCTCCCAATGATCCACCGTGGAGCCTTCCACCGTCTGTGGACGCGCGCGAGCGTTCGTGGTGGTCTGATGGGCCCCGACATACCCGAGGAGGAAGTGATCCTCGCTGGCCCGAAACGCCCCACACCCAATTGGTTAGGAGATACTCCCATGCGCCTATTCATTAGTCGCGAGGAACACCTCCGTCGTCTTGAAGCCGTACGCCACGAGCTCGACCGGCGTGGGCTCGTGGGCCTTGTTCTCTTCAGTCCCATGCAGGTTTTCTATTTGACCGGCTTCAGCTTTATCGCCACGGAGCGACCCGCGGCACTCGTGGTCTCAGACAATCGCAGCACGCTGTTTGTCCCCCGGCTGGAAGAAGAGCATGCGACCGCACACGCGGTCGTGGACCGGGTCGTCTCCTACCCGGAGTACCCAGGCGACATCCACCCAATGCGTCGCCTGGCTAGCGTGCTTTCCGACCTGGGCGTCGAACAGGGTCCTCTAGGAGCGGACGGGGAGGGGTACCCCGGCGTGATGGGTTACCAGGGGCCGCGGCTGAGGGAGGTACTTCCCGAGATCTCCGTGCAGGTCGTGCGCGACCTCATTGAGGACATGATGAAGATCAAGTCAGCTGAAGAAGTGGCCCTGATTCGGGAGAGCGTCCGTTGGGGGAACTTGGCGCACACCTACCTTCAGGAGTACACACGCCCAGGCGCCGTGGAAAGCGAAGTCGGTCTGCGCGCGTCGGCGGACGCTTCTGCGGCGATGATCCGTGCGTTGGGGCCAGAGTACCGGCCGTTGTCGTGGCTGTTTCCCGGCGCACACGCCGGTTTCCGCGGGCAGGTCGGCCGACAATCGGCTATCCCCCACGCGATGACGACGAATGCCCGTATTCAGACGGGTGATGTGCTTGTCACGGGGGCGGCGGCGTCAGTAGGAGGGTACATTAGCGAGCTCGAGAGGACGATGGTCGTGGGCCAACCCTCCGCTGAGCAGCAGCGGTTCTTTTCCCTGATGCTGGGTGTCCAGGAGACGGCCTTCGAGGCGATCCGTCCAGGGCGGCCGTGCGCTGAGGTGGACCGAGCCGTGCGGGCCTACTTCGAGCGCTACGATTTGATGCCGTATTGGCGCCACCACGTGGGCCATGCGCTGGGCACCGGGATCCACGAAGCACCGTTCTTCGACATCGGCGACCCCACCGAGATACATCCAGGTATGGTATTCAGCGTCGAGCCGGGTATCTACGTGCCGGGACTCGGAGGGTTCCGTCACTCCGACACCGTCCTGATCACGGAGGATGGCAGCGAGATCCTTACCTTCTACCCGCGCGACTTGGTCTCGCTTACCATCGGGTGACGCTGACACGCACGTTCGTGGTGAAGCCGACGGCGAACGAGCACCCTCTCTGACCAAGTCCGTTAGCAGATCGCGGGGATGAGGGTTATGCACAGAGTCCGAACGGCGTCCTGGCTGATTCTCTTCGCCACTCTGCTGGCGGGTTGCTCTCGAAGCACGGGCGACTCCGACGGTGTCGCCCAGAGAGAGGTCGTCACTGAGTGCGGCTTCGAGCGCTGGGACGTGAAGACGCTAACCGATCCTGTGGCGGACCTGGTGAATCTCACTCCTTCCCCTGCCACAGTGGAGCAACTTACGGCACTTCCAGTTCCGGAGGAGTTTAGCCGTGATGCCGAGCGATTGCCTTCGGAATTCCAGACCTACACCGTCCGAGCGACTCTCGTGGAGTTCAAGGAAGAGGACGACAACGATATTCACCTCGTGATCGCGGGCACGTACGGGGAGTCGATGATCGTGGAAATCCCGGAGCCAACATGCGCACAGGGATCGCGCGTGGAAGCAGAGATCGCTCGCGCGAGAGCGCGATTCATTGATAGCTTTGGCCAGCCAAGCCGAACATCCTGGAGTGAGGTAGACGCAATCGTAACGGTTACGGGCGTCTTATTCTTCGACGTGCCACACGGGCAGAAAGGTGTTGCCCCAAATGCGGTCGAGTTGCACCCTGTCTTTGACATAGGTCCGTGAGATTTGGCAGCGACAGTCCGACCGTGATACGCAGAATAGATACTTTCTGGCCGGTTAGCGGACAAAGATCCCTCGCGGAGAACTGAACTGGTTCTTTCCGTTTCCGAGATTCCCTAATGTGGTCCAACCCGCCTCTGTCCCGCCGGGGAATACCCGCCATGCGGCAGTTGGGGTCGATTTTGTATTTACCAGTTTAAGCTGGAGTCGTACACCTAGTCGGAAAGGGCTTTCTTGAATTCCGTAAGTGCGCGCTCTCTCGCTGCGATCTCAGGCATGTCGGTATCAATACGCATCGTTTGACAACGGACATCTCTGCCTTGTTCTTGAAGTTCCACTGTTCTTTGCGCGTAGTCTGAATCGTCCGTCATGGGCCCGACGATGTTGAACTTTTTCTTATCTTGATCGCGGAGAATCAAGAAGAATTGTTCTGTGCGTTTCGATGCCATACTGACACCTCCTCGACTATTGATTGTGTTTCACCGTCGGGAAGGTACTGTCGTCTTCCGGTAAATTCCGCCGGTCCGTTCACGACGGTGTCATAATGCTGCGTGCTACGGTTGCCTCGAATAAGTCGAATGCGGTCTTCTCTGTATCCTTGGGAGCCCGTGTTATGTCGATCATCGGGTCGTCTCGGGGAGGGACG
>DATGVF010000134.1:0-2954 GCA_035300645.1 bacterium | reverse complement strand
TATTCATCTAGTTGGCACGTCTGCAGAAGGCGTCGGAGTCTTCTTGCTGGGATCTGATCGGTTGGGGCGCGATGAATGGTCTCGCCTAATGCACGGGACGCGCACGTCGATGACCGTGGGTCTCGTCGCAGTCGCGGTCAGCATCGTGCTGGGAGCGCTGCTTGGGGGGACCTCCGGCTACCTCGGGGGATGGGTCGACCTCGTGATCCAGCGCCTGATTGAATTGTTGCAATCCTTGCCCACCATTCCCGTCTGGCTGGCCATGAGCGCGGCGCTACCCCAAGACTGGCCACCCCAGAAGGTCTTCTTTGCGATCACGGTCATCTTGGCGCTGATTGGCTGGACCACGCTCGCCCGCGAAGTCCGCGGCCGGTTCCTGTCGCTACGCGAGGAGGAATTTGTCCTGGCGGCCGAACTGGCAGGGTGCAGTCGGTTCCGGATCATCACCCACCACATGCTGCCGGCGGTGACGAGCCACCTCATCGCCACCAGCACCCTGGCCGTCCCGGTGTTGATCATCAGCGAGACCTCGTTGAGCTACCTGGGATTAGGCATGCGTCCGCCAGCCATCAGTTGGGGGGTGCTGCTGCAAGAAGCCCAGAACATCCAGACCGTTGCTGCGGCCCCGTGGCTCCTCATCCCCGGAGTGGTGGTGATCACGGCCGCTGTGGCCTTCAATCTCGTTGGCGATGGGCTACGCGACGCTGCCGATCCGTATGGGCACTAGACATGAGCCGAAAGGCCCGCGATGACGACACAGACCAGTCCCCTCCTCTCGGTGGGCGACCTCCTCGTCCACTTTTTCCCGGCGGCCATCGGGCCGACGAACGGGTGCTAGGCGCGTGAGGGCCGCGGGGGGCGGGAGAGGTTCCGGCCGCGGCCATCTGCTCGTCGGACAGTCAGGAGGCCCGACGGCCGTCATCAACGCGAGTCTCGTTGGCGTCATTGACGAGGCCCGACGCCATGAGGGGATCGGCACCCTCTATGGAGCCCGGTTTGGGGTGCTGGGGCTACGGCGAGACGACCTGGTCGACCTAGGGCGGTTGTCGGGGCGGGAGCTTGCGCAACTGCGGCACACGCCGTCCGCTGCGTTGGGGTCTAGCCGGACCATGCTCGCTGACAGCGACGTGGACCGGATTTTTCAGATCCTACGCACGCGCGAGATTCGCTTCTTTTTCTTCATCGGAGGAAACGGATCCGCGCAAACCGCGTTGCGCTTGCACCGCCACGCCGTCGCGCAGGGCTACGACCTCCGCGTAGTCGCGATCCCCAAGACGATCGACAATGACCTGGCTGAGACCGACCACTGCCCGGGGCACCCCAGTGTCGCGCGGTGGCTAGCGGTTTCCGTGCGCGAGGCGGGGCTGGATACGGAAGCGATCGGGACCGCCGATCCCGTGAAGGTCATCGAGACGATGGGGCGCGACACCGGGTGGGTCACCGCGAGCACCGCGTTGGCCCGCGCACCAGGTAGCGACACCCCGCACCTGATCTACCTGCCCGAGCGTCCGTTTTCTACTGCGAGGTTTCTGTCGGACGTCGAGCGCGTGTACCAGGAGCGGGGCCACGTCGTGATCGCGGCCTGCGAAGGATTGACCGATGAAAACGGGAAGTTCCTCACCGCCTCCACGCGTGCTGTTGAAGCCGATCCGCTTGGCCGTCCGCAGCTGGGAGGGGTAGGCGCCACGCTGTGCGACCTGGTGATGACACACCTGAAAATCAAGGCGCGGTTTGACAAACCCGGCACGGTGCAACGCGTCTCGGCCACGCTGACATCCACCATCGACGCCGACGAGGCCTACGAGGTGGGTCGGGCCGCGGTGCGCGAGGCTGTCGCGGGGCGCAGCGGCCTGATGATCACCCTGATGCGCGAGGGGGGGTCCGTCTACCGGAGCACGACCGGCACTGTGCCTCTCGATCGGATCGTCGGCCGCGTCCGCCGGTTCCCCGATGCATTCATCGCGCCATCGGGGCACGACGTGACTACGGCCTACTTGGATTACATTCGGCCATTGGTGGGCGCCCTCCCAGACTACGCACGGCTGTTCCCATCTCCGAAGATCCCGACCTGAAGGAGTCAGCGCATGCCGAAGTTTGCCGTTAATCTCACGATGCTCTACACCGACCAGCCGTTTCTGGAACGTTTCGAGTCGGCAGCGCGCGCTGGGTTTCGCGCCGTGGAATATCTGTTTCCGTACCAGGAGGACACGGACGGGATTGCCCGAGCCCTCGAGCGCCTAAAGCTGGAACAGGCCCTGTTCAATCTGCCGGCCGGCAACTGGGCCGCAGGCGAACGCGGGATTGCTCTCGATCCCGCCCGCCGGGAGGAGTTTCGCCGGGGCGTGACCCAGGCAGTGGAGTTAGCGCGCAGATATCGGTGCACCCGGCTGAACTGTTTGGTGGGCAAGAAGCTGGACAGTCAATCGGAAACCGCGCAGTGGGCCTCTCTGGTGGACAACCTCCGCTACGCGGCACAGCAATTGGATCGCCACGGTATTACCTTGCTCGTCGAACCTATCAACACATACGACATGCCGGGGTTCTTCCTGTCGACGTCATCCCGCACCGTACACCTGCTCGACGAGGTCGGCGCAAGCAACGTCCGTCTGCAGTATGACGTGTATCACATGCAGCGCATGGAGGGGAATTTGGTCGCCACGATGCGTCAGCTGCGTGAGCGCGTCGGCCACGTGCAAATCGCGGATGCCCCCGATCGTCACGAACCCGGTACCGGGGAGATTAACTATCCCTACGTCCTCCGGCAACTGGACGGGATGGGCTATGCGGGCTTCGTGGGGTTGGAATATCGGCCCTCGGGACCTACGGATGCGTCGTTTCGGTGGATCGAAACGATGGGATTTGAGCGCGCACCAAAGTGAGCTTGCTAGTGAGACAGCACATCAGTTGAGGAGGGACGCAGTGGCACAGGAACGCATCGGGTTCATCGGATTGGG
>DATGVF010000133.1:0-7712 GCA_035300645.1 bacterium | reverse complement strand
TGCTGTGCATGGCGATCGGCGTGTATGTTCTGGGGCCGGGTGCCATCACCGTGCAGACGTTCATGCCTATGATGCAGCGCCAACGTCGGGCCTGACGCAAGCGCGCAGTCGCGGCGCACAGCGCTATTTCTTCAGAAAGAGGGTGGCGGGGTCGCCGCCCTCTTTCTGTTGCAGGCGCATCCTCTGATGCAAGCTTTGGATAATCGAGTCATCGCCCGATTGTTGCGGGAGTCCTGAACTCCCACGCGAATATTTAAGAATCAGACCCAGCCTTCTGGAGAGTGCGCTGCTTGGAACGTCCGCTGATCGACCAGGAATTGCTGGAGATCCTCGCCTGTCCGCTGGACAAGGCACCCGTCAGGCTGCAGGGTGATCGGATCGTGTGCACGAAGTGCGGCCGCCGCTATCCAATCCGCGAAGGGATTCCCGTCATGCTCATCGATGAGGCGGAGTTGCCGGCGTGACGGGCTACAAGGACGCCGGTCAGTGGTCGCGTGTGCGCAGTTGGGTCGCGGTGGTCGATCTCGCATGACTGACGTCCGGGGAGTGGGGATCGACATCGTCGAGGTGCGGAGGATCGAGCAGGCGCTCGAGCGCTGGGGAGATGCGTTCGTGTCGCGTCTCTTCACCTCCGCTGAAGACGAGCGGGCGAGACCTCCCCACGCACGCGGCATTCGTTTGGCCGCCCGGTTTGCGGCTAAAGAAGCCGTGATGAAAGCGCTCGGTCTGGGGTGGCGGGCCATGGCCTGGCGCGAGATTGAGATCCTCAATGACCCGCTCGGCAAGCCCACGGTCACCCTGCGCGGGGGAGCGAAACGCGCCGCCGAGCGGCAGGGGATCGCATTTGTGCTCATTTCCCTGTCCCACACGCGCGATCTTGCCTTCGCCAGTGCCGTTGCGGTGGCTCCGCCTGTCTGATTCCCCGAAACTTGACGAGCCCGCGGCCGCCCGACGCGGAGGGTGCCGAAGGTCCCAAGGGATGGTACCCTGAATCGTGTGGGGCACAAACGTCATGCGGAGTTATCCTCAGGAGGAGCGTAAACATGAAGGGATTGGTCGTACAGGCAGAGTGGGATCCGCGCCCGGATTATAAGGTCACCGAGTGGGAGCGCTCGACGCATAAGGCAATCACGGGGAGCAGCGTGTGGCGCCGCCCACAGGCGGTGCTCGAGACTGTGCCGGATCCCGCACCGGGGCCCGCCGATGTGCTTCTCCGCCCCCGCGCCTGTGGGATCTGCGGATCCGACGTGCACTTCTACGAGACGGACCGGGACGGCTACATGGTGTACCCCGGGTTGACGCGGTTTCCCGTGGTCATCGGCCATGAGTTCTCAGGTGAAGTCCTCGAGGTCGGGAAAGCAGTGCGGGAACTGAAACGGGGGGACATGGTGACCTGCGAGGAGATGATCTGGTGCGGGGAGTGTACCCCCTGCCGCAACGGCTACCCCAACCAGTGCGTCCGGCTGGAGGAGATCGGTTTCACCATCAACGGCGCGCAAGCGGACCTCATCACTGTCAATGCCAAGTACTGCTGGAAGATCAACGCGTTGGCTGAGCGCTACGGGAGCGCCGACCGCGGCTATGAGGCGGGCGCTCTGTGCGAGCCGACCAGCGTCGCCTACAACGCAATGTTCACCCGCGCCGAGGGCTTCAAACCCGGCGGCCACGTCACCGTCTTTGGTACGGGGCCCATCGGGTTCGCGGCCATCGCGCTGGCCCGGGCCGCCGGGGCGGCGAAGATTATCGCCTTTGAGGTCTCCCCGACGCGCACCGAATTGGCCAAGAAGGTCGGCGCCGATGTCGTCCTCAATCCGGTCGAGTTGCAGCGCCAGGGGAGCGCCCCGCGTCACGCCATCATGGAGCTGACGGATGGCGAAGGCGCGGCCATGCACGTGGAGGCCGCGGGCGCCCCGACCCGGACGATTCCGGAGATGGAAGCCGCGCTCGCGGTCGGCGGCAAGATCGTGATGATCGGGCGCGCCGCCGAGCGCACGCCGATCTACCTCGAAGCCTTCCAGACCCACGCCGCGCAGATTTTTGGCGCGCAGGGACACTCCGGGTATGGAAACTTTCCGAACGTCATCAAGCTGATGGCCGCCGGACGCATTGACCTCACGCCGATCATCACCAGCCGCTTTCCTCTGGCTCAAGGGGTGGAAGCGATCAAGAAGGCGACGAAGCGTGAGGACGGCAAGATCATGATCCGCGCCTAGCTAGCCAGGACTTGGAAAGGAGGACCGCGCCATGACGCGCAAGATGCCGGCGGCCGTGTTTGAAGGCGAAGGCCGCCTCGTGGTGCGGGAGGTTCCGGTCCCGGAGGTTCGCGCCTCTGACGACGTCCTCTTGGCTGTGCGGGCGGCGGGCATCTGCGGAACCGACGTCCATATCCTCGCCGTGCCCCCAGAGCATCCGGCCTCACCAGGGATCGTGTTAGGACATGAGTACGTAGCCGACGTCCTTGCCTGCGGAGACGGTGTGGAGCACGTCCGGCCGCACGACCGGGTCGTGGTGGACCCCAGCGTCTGGTGCGGGAGTTGTGCCTACTGCCAGCGCGGGCTGACCAACCTGTGTGACCGCATGAGTGGCATTGGGATTGTCCGCGACGGAGGCTTCGCCCCGTTTAGCGTGGTCCCCGCGCGGGCGGTCTATCGGATTTCTGCGGACGTTCCCACCGAAGTCGCCGCCCTAGCCGAACCGCTGGCTGATGTCCTGAACGGGGCGCGCAAGGCCAGCATCCTGCCGGGGGAAACGGTGTTAGTTTTGGGCGCCGGTCCGATCGGGTTGCTCTTCACCCTACTCTTTCGCGCGGCGGGGGCGGCGCAGGTCCTTGTGGCCGAGGTCGCGTCTTACCGCGCCCGCCACGCGCGCGCATGCGGGGCTGACGTGATCATCAATCCGCGCGAGGAAGACCTCCCAGCTGCGGTACGAGCGCGGACCGGACTCGGCGCGGATATCGTCGTCGACGCCGTGGGGACGTTGCTGGAAGACGCACTCCGGTGTGTGCGCAAGGGAGGTCGGGTGGTGCTGTTCGGGATGCACGAGCAGGCGCGACCCGTCGTGAAGCAGTACGACGTCACAAAGTATGAACTGCAAATTCTGGGGACGTATATCGCCCGCGGCACCTTCCCGCTGGCCACGCAGCTGCTCGAATCCGGACGGATCGACTTTCCCCGGCTCGTCACCCACCGCCTGCCCCTACGCGACATCGCCCAGGGGATCGAGCTCCTGCGCCACGGTGAGGCCGTCAAGGTCGCCGTGTTTCCGGAACACTAACGATGCCTGCGTTGGTGGAGATGCGGCAGATCGCCAAGACGTTCGGCCACGTCGCGGCGCTGAACGGAGTCGATTTCACCGTGCACTCCGACGAGGTCGTAGGGCTCGTCGGGGACAACGGCGCGGGGAAGTCCACGTTGATGAAGATCCTCACCGGCGTCCTCCAGCCCGACGCGGGCGAGCTGTGGTTTGGCGGGCGGCGCGTCCACTTTCACTCGCCCCTGGACTCGCGCCACAGCGGGATTGAGATGGTCTATCAGGACCTCGGGCTAGCCGAGAATCTCAGCGCGATCGCCAACATCTTCTTGGGCCGAGAGGTCACCCAGCGCAGTGGGGGGCTACGGCTGCTTAATGAACGCGGGATGGATCGCCTGGGCCGTCAGCATCTGGAGGGGCTGCAGATTTCGCTGCCGTCTGTGGCCATGCCGGTCGAACGGCTGTCCGGAGGGCAGCGCCAATCCGTGGCCATCGCTCGGGCGACCGCCTTCCAATCCCGCCTCGTGATCATGGATGAACCGGCAGCGAGTCTGGCGGTTACCGAGGCGGCCAAGGTCCTGGCACTGATCAAACGCCTGAAAGGGCAAGGGGTGTCCGTGATCTTGATCAGCCATCGCCTGCAAGACGTGTTAGATGTCGCGGATCGCGTCGTGGTCCTCAACCGAGGTACCAAGGTCGGGGATCTGCCCAGGGTGGGCACCACCATGGAGCAGATTGTGGGGTTGATCGTCGGAAAGGCATCGTGATGCAGGTCCCGCAGGTCGCCGCCGTCCACGGAACCCTCGTCCAGCGGATCGCTCCCTCCCAGGCTGTGCTGAGACGATTCGGGCCGGTCTTCGTCGTGGTCCTGATGATGGCGGTCCTGACCATCCTCCAGCCCGCCTACTTTATGACACGCGAGAACCTGACCAATGTCGCGCGGCAGATCAGCAGCAATTCCATTCTGGCGCTGGGCGAATTTGTCGTCATTCTGACGGCCGGCATCGACCTCTCCGTGGGCTCGGTGATGGGGCTCGCGATGATTGTGCTGGCCTTGACGGTGCAGATGGGCTGGGCGCCTGTCCTGGCCCTGGCGGCCGCGCTGGCGGCGGGCGTGGGGGTGGGGCTGGTCAACGGCCTGGCGCTCACACGGATGCATCTGCCGCACCCGTTCATTGCGACGTTAGCCACTTTAAACATCGCGCGGGGGGCGACCTACCTGCTCTCCGGGGGGGTGCCGATTTCGGGTCTGCCCCGAGCCGTGCGACTCTGGGGTGCCGAGGACATCACGGTGCTCGGCGGCACATCAGTGACGATCGATTTCCCGATCGCATTTCTGATCGTGATCGGCCTCTATGCGGCGGCCTCAGTGTTTCTGACGCGCACGAAGACCGGGCGACACATCTACGCGATTGGGGGGAGTCCCAAAGCGGCGCAGTACGCGGGCGTCAACATCAGCCGGAATCTGGTGCTCGTGTATGTGATCTCCGGCGCCTTGGCCGGCATAGCCGGGATACTGCTGGCCGGGCGGGTGAACTCGGGGTACCCGACCGCAGGCACCGGCGCCGAACTCGATGCCATCGCCGCCTGCATCATCGGGGGCGCGAGCTTCTTCGGGGGGCGGGGGACGGCGGGAGGCGTGTTCGTCGGGGCGATTATCATGGGGTTGCTGCGCAACGGATTGAACCTCATGAATGTCTCGGTGTTTTGGCAACAGGTGTGTATCGGGCTCATTATCCTGCTCGCCGTCTATGTGGATGTGTTGCGCCGCCGGGCGATGCAGGTGGAAACGTAGGAGGTGAGAGGTAGCAGGTGTAAGGACCACAGCAAGGCAGTGCATTCTCGAGAGGAGGCAACAACGATGAGACGACAAGCTGCAGTTCTGCTCGCGTTGGTGCTCATGACGCTCGCGTTCGCCGGTCCATCCGTCGGCGCCGGAGCGGCCAACTATACCATCCTGCTGAGCATGAAGGGTCCGGGGTCGGGCAACCCGTTCTGGGCAGCAGTGGAGCGCGGAGCCCGCGAGACGGCCAAAAGCCTCGGGGTGAATCTGGTGGTCCTGGCCCCGCCGGCCGAGACCGATGTGCAGGCCCAGATCAGTCAGATCGAAGATCAGATCGCCAAACGGGTGAGCGCGATCGTGGTCGCCCCTACGGACGTCAGCGCGCTCAATACGACATTTGACAAAGCCCGCGCCCAGAAGATCCCGGTGCTGTTTGTCGACACCGACGGCAACTGGCCAAACAAACTCACGTTCATCGGCACCGATAACCGCGTCGGCGGGGCCCTGGGGGGCAAGTTTCTTTGCGATTCGCTGAAGGGCAAGGGCGACGTCGCTCTCATCACCGGGGTCATGACCACGCAAAGCATCCGCGCCCGCATCGAGGGCGCCCGCGAGACAGTCCTGAAGTGCGGCCTCAAGGTGGTCAAGGAACTCCCCGCCAACAGTGACCGGGCAATGGGGCAGCAGGTGATGGAGGACATCCTCACCTCGAGCCCCAACGTGAAGGGCGTTTTCGCGGCCAATGACCTGATGGCCCTGGGTGCTGCGAACGCCGCGAAGGCCCGAGGCAAAAAGATCCTCATCGTCGGGTTCGACGCGATTCCTGAGGCAGCCCAGGCCATTCTCGCAGGCAACCTGTCCGCGAGCGTGGCGCAGAGTCCGTACAACATGGGCAAGTTCGGCGTGCAAAATGCGCTGAAGGCCCTGCAAAACAAACCCGTCGCCAAGCGTATTGACACTGGGACGATTCTCGTCACCAAGAAGAACGCTGCGCAGTTTGCTAAGTGAAGTGGAAACGAACGTATGACGCGGACCCGGGGGCCAGACGCCCCCGGGCCCTTGTTTACCCGCGCGCGCCCGGACTGGATGCCCTGCTGGTTCGTGTCAGTCCGGTGGTGCTGACCGGATGAGCCGCCGGTTTGGTCTGAACGGAGCGACGACCGGCCAACGCGATCTGCTGACCGATCTGCGCGCGGCGCATGAGGCCGGCTATCACGCCCTGGAGCTCCGGGACTCGAAAGTGCAGGTGTACCTGAAGGGGGGCGGCTCGCTGTATGCCTTACGAAACGAATTGTCCGACGCCGCCTTGGAGGTCGCCAGCTTCAACGCATTGGAAAACGCTACACTAGCCACGGGTGATGCCCGAAACGTGGTGCTGCGGCGCTGCCGGGTACTGTGCGAGTGGGCCGCCGCGGTGGACTGTCCCTACGTCGTTGTCGTGCCCAGTCCACGCACTGACACGCGGGACACGGAGCGCATCCGGGAGATGACCGTGGAGGCGCTGCGGGCGATGGCGGCGGTAGCTAAGCCATACGGGGTCCGGATCGGGTTTGAGTTTTTAGGGTTTTCGACGTGTTCGGTGAACACGCTGGCCAAGGCGCGCCAGATTGTCGACGCGGTGAAGGATCCGACAGTGGGCTTGGTCCTCGACGCGTTTCACTTCTATGTCGGCGGGTCGACCGTCGAGATGCTTGCCGGTCTCAAAGCCGATCAGCTGTTCTTGGTGCACCTGGATGACGCCGAGAATCGGCCGCGCCAGACGCTCACGGACGCGCACCGTTTGCTCCCCGGCGACGGTGTCATCCCGCTGCGGGATCTTGTCGGAAGGGTGGAGGCTCTGGGCTATCGCGGTGTGTATTCCATCGAGCTCTTTCGCCCCGAATACTACGAGTGGGATCCGGTAAAGCTCGCTCAAGTCGCGTTGCAGAAAATGGGCGCGCTATTTGCCCAAGCGTGAATTCGCACCCCACCCGCGGGCGGGGCGGCGAGAGTCCGGGGCGCGACGTCGCGATCGGGCCGGACGAAAGGGGTGTCTATGGCAGTGCGGGTAGGGCTGGTGGGGTGTGGGTTCATCGGGCGCATCCACGCGCTGAATTTGAAAGCCGACACGCGCGCGGTGCTGGTCGGTGTGGCGGATTTGGTCCCGCAGGCGGCGCAGCGGCTGGCAGCCGAGGTGAACTCGAAATCGCTGCCGTCACTCGATGCGCTCCTGGAGGCCGGCATCGATGCGTTGTACGTGTGCACGCCCAACACGCTGCACGTCGAGCCGGTGCTGCGCGGCCTGGGGGCGGGGGTGCACGTGTTCTCGGAAAAGCCGATGGCCACTTCGCTGCATGGCGCCAGTCAGATCCGCGCAGCTACCCGGCGCGCCCGCGGCGTCTACCAGCTTGGGTTCAACCGGCGCTTTGCGAATGTGTACCGCTTTGCCCGGGTCCTGATCGACGAGGGTCGGATCACCCCGCTGTTGGCGCAACTGAAGCACAACCGCGGCGAACTCAAGCAGCCCCCCTGGACCGGGGATCCATCTGTGACCGGTGGGTACTTGTACGAGACACCCGTGCACCTGTGTGACATGACCCGGTACCTGTTCGGTGAGGTCAAGGAACTGCAAGGGTGGGCGCGGCAGAGCGTCTACAAAGAGCGGGACGGGTTTGTCATCATGCTGCGCTGTGCGAGCGGG
>DATGVF010000132.1:0-8823 GCA_035300645.1 bacterium | reverse complement strand
GCTGCCGCTTCTCGCGGGCAACTATCTCACGTATCTGACCATCCAGATCTTGATCTTGTCTCTCTTCGCCTTGGGCTTCAACTTGCTCTTCGGGTATACCGGCCTGCTCTCGTTTGGGCAGGCCGGATTCTACGCCGTGGGCGCATACATCTGCGCCAAAATCCTGCTGGTGCAGCCCTCTCTCCTGCTGGGCGTCCTCGGCGGCACAGTGGCCGCAGCCGTGGTGGCGGTTCTGTTGGGCGCCCTCTCCGTGCGGCACACCCGCATCTACTTCTCGATGCTGACACTGGCCTTCGGGATGATGATCTACTCCGTGGCGTGGAAGTGGCGCGACGTCACGGGAGGCGACGACGGGCTGGTGGGCATCCCGCGAGCACCACTGAAGATACTCGGCACCGCGTCAATCAGCCTTTCCACCATCGAGCACTACTACTACTTTGTACTCGTAGTGGTATTGCTGGGGGTCTTTTTCATGTACCGCCTCGTCAATTCTCCGTTTGGGCTGAGCCTGCAGGCCATCCGCGACGGGGAGACCCGGGCGCCGTTTGTGGGCATGTCGGTCACCACCCACCGGCTGCTGGCCTTCACCATCGCGGGGCTCTACGCGGGGTTGGCGGGCGCACTCCTGCCGCCACTTGAAAACACGGTCACACCAGTGATGGCGCACTGGACGACCTCGGCCGATCCCATCCTGGCCACACTCCTGGGCGGTATCTATGTCTTCTCCGGCCCCATTGTAGGCGGCGCGCTGTTCATCATAATCAAAGATCTCATTGTCCGCGTGACGGTGCACTGGTCGATCGTGCTAGGGACCGTCGTCATCATCCTGGTCATGGGCTTCCGCGGCGGCGTCGCGGGGATCGTGGCCGGGATGGTCGCCCGCCCTCGGGCGGCGCCTGCCCCGGCGGTCGCCAGCAAGTGACCTCCTGTGCGTGAGCTCCTGCGGGTGGAGAAGTTGCGCAAGTCCTTCCATGACCTGGCCGCAGTGGACGCCATCGATCTGCAGTTGGCTGTCGGCGTGCTCGTCGCCCTCATCGGGCCCAACGGCGCCGGGAAGACCACGCTCATCAACCTCCTGAGCGGGGCCCTAGCACCTGACGCCGGTCGGGTCATCTTCCGAGGCGAAGACATCACGCGCCTCCCCAGCCATCTGCGCGTCCGCCGGGGCGTGACGAGATCGTATCAGGTCATGAACATCTTCCCCCGCCTCACCGTCCACGAGAACGTGCTGTTGCCTGTGCTCGCGCGACAGCGCAGGCTGCTTCGCTTCTTCTCTCCGACATCTGCCTACACGGCAGCTGTGGAGGAAGCCGACCATCTGCTGGCAGAAGTCGGCCTGTCCGAACAGCGCGGCCAAGCCGCGGGTCAGCTCTCTCATGGCGACCAGCGGCGCCTGGAACTGGGCATCGCCGTGGCCGTCCAGCCGGTGCTGTGCCTCCTGGACGAGCCATCGGCGGGCATGAACCCCGTCGAGAGAACGATGGTGCTGGAGTTAGTGAAGAAGCTGGCCCATGATCGCCAGACGACCTTCGTCATTGTGGAGCACGACATGGATGTGGTGTTCTCTCTTGCTGAGCGGATCGTCGTGATGAACCGTGGACGGATCCTTGCCGATGGGACTCCCAGTGAGATCCGGGAAAATCGCCAGGTCCGGGAGACCTACCTGGGCGAGGAGTGGGGGGGATGATCCTCCAGATCCACGACCTTGTCGCCGGTTACGGGGGAAGTGTGGTCATCCACGGTCTATCCCTGGGGGTGGCCGAGGGGGAAGTGGTTTCCCTCTTAGGCCGAAACGGCGCGGGCAAGACCACCACACTGCGGAGCATCATGGGCCTGACTCCACCTCGCGCAGGCAGTATCCGCTTCGGGAAGGATGAGCTGACGGGACGGCAGCCCTTTGAGATCGCCAGGACCGGGATCGGTTACGTTCCCGACACACACCGGATTTTTCCCGACCTCACGGTGGGAGAGAACCTCATCCTCGCCCAGCGCATCGCGGGGACGCGGAGGGGGCCGTGGACCGCTGAGCGCATCTATCTCCTCTTTCCCGTCTTGCGGCCTCTCCATCGGCTACGCGGGAGTCAGCTGAGCGGCGGCCAGCAAAAGATGCTGGCCATCGGAAGAGCCCTGATGCAAAATCCCTCTCTCCTCTTGCTGGATGAGCCCGCTGAGGGACTGGCGCCTCTGGTGGTGCACCGGCTCGTGGAGGTGCTCCGCGAGATCCGCGAGGCCGGCGTGACCATTCTGCTCGCCGATCAGAATCTGCACTTCTGCCGGAAGGTTGCCGACCGAGCCTACATCATCGAGAAGGGGCTGATGCAATTTGCCGGCACCATGGACGTCGTTTGGAAGAATGACGATCTCGTCCGGCGGTATCTGGCGATATAGTTCTGCGCAGTGTGCAGGATAACGGGGTGAGGTAAAAGGGGATGCGAACACCTGAGCAGTATCTGGCCAGCCTCCGCGACGGGCGGCGCGTGATCTACCGCGGAGAGGTGGTGCCCGACGTGACGACCCACCCTCATTTCAGCCGCAGCGCCCGGCATCTCACCGTTGACTTCCGGGTGGCGGAGGATCCCGCCTACCGCACACGGGCGATCGTCGATGATGCCGACAGCGGTGTCCCGGTCAGCCGGTACTTCCACATCCCGCGCACACCAGATGACCTGCGCGACCGCAGCCGTCTGATCACAGAGAGTACTCGGGCCGCTTGGTCGTTTGTACCGCTCATCAAAGAGATCGGCACCGACGCGTTATTCGCCTTGTTGATCGTCACGGGCGAGATGGATCGGCAGATAAACACGGCGTTCCTCCCGCGAGTCCAGACCTTCTACCGGCGGTGCCGCGACAGCGACCTCGCGATGGCCGTGGCCCAGACCGACGCCAAGGGCGACCGGAGCAAGCGGCCCAGTGAGCAGCTTCAGCCGGATCTCTACGTGCGAGTCGTGGAACGCCGCCGGGACGGCATCGTGGTGCGGGGAGCCAAAGCCCACACCACGAACGCGATTTTCGCGAATGAAATCCTGGTGATCCCAACGCGCGCGATGACGGAGGCGGACGCGGATTATGCGGTCGCGTTTGCCGTGCCGGCGGATACCCCGGGCCTCACCATGGTCGGAAGCCCTCGGGGGTTTAGCGCGACCAGTGAGTTCGACAATCCGTTGAGCAGCCGGTACTCGCTGACGGAGTCGTTGACGATCTTCGACAACGTTTTCGTTCCCGCCGAGCGTGTCTTCTTGGATGGTCAATGGCAGTTCGCGGGGGCTCTCGCCAGGACGTTTGTCGAGTTTCACCGGTTCACCGCTGCATCGTACAAGCCGCCACTGCTCGAGCTGCTGCTCGGGGCTGCGGCACTCGCCGCCGATGCCAACGGGATTGCTGGCGCGGCGCATGTGCGGGACAAGCTGGCCCGGCTGACCATGTATCTGCACACAGTGACCGGGCTGACATCTGCCGCGGCCGCGAGCCCCCGGCTGCGGGAGGGGATCGCCGTGCCCGACGTCGTCCTCACGAACGTGGCGAAGTTCCAGTTCGCCCGCGGCTACCACGACGCCGTGCGCGACGTCCAGGATATTGCAGGCGGCCTGGTCGTGACCGGTCCCTCGGAGGAGGACTGGCGGGTCCCGAGCATCCGGCGCCTCATGGAGCCCTACCTGCAGGGCCGCGCGGGATGGGACGGCGAGCAGCGTCTGCGATTAATGAACCTGATCCGGGACCTGTGCGCCTCCGACCTGGGCGGTTACCTGGAGGTTCTCGCGATTCACGCTGAGGGGTCATTGGAAACCCAGAAGCTCACGGTGCTCATGGACTATGACGTGGGTCAGGCCGCAGCGTACGCCGCGCAGGCCGCGGGGCTGCCCGCCCCTGCGGGCAAGAGCGCCGTGGCCCGCCGCTGAGGGATTCGATGTCTGAGACGCGCTCTGTTCAGGCACAGTTCGACCTCAGGGGCCGGGTGGCGATCGTCACCGGCGGTTCGCGGGGCCTGGGCCTGGAGATCGCGAGGAGCCTAGGCGAGGTCGGAGCCCGGGTGGTGATCGCAGCCCGACGCCCGCAGTGGCTCCAGACGGCCGAACAGACGCTGCGATCTGCGGGAATCGAGGTGCTGGCGAGACCCTGCAACGTTGTGGATCCAGCTGAGGTGGACGCGCTCACTCAGGCTGCGCTGGGGTGGGGAGGCCGCGTGGATATTCTCGTAACGAGTGCCGGCATCTCCTGGGGCGCCCCCTCGCTGGAAATGCCGTCGGAGAAGTTCCGAGAGGTTCTCGACGTGAACGTGACCGGCACGTTCCTGGCCGCCCAGGCGGCGGCGCGGGTGATGCGGCCGGTCGGCTACGGAAAGATGATTTTCCTGACGTCGGCGATTGCCTTCCAGGGGCAGCCCGCTGAGGTGCTGGACGCGGTGGGATACGCCGCAAGCAAGGGCGCTGTTGTGAGCCTGGTCCGCGATCTCGCCGTGAAGTGGGGACCGTGGGGCATTCGGGTGAATGCGCTCGCGCCAGGGTATTTCTCGACCCGATTGTCCCAGGGCATCATCGCTCGCTCTGAGGCCGAGATCGTCAGGCGTACACCGTTGGGCCGCGTCGGCCAGCCGGAAGATCTCAAGGGCGCGGCCCTGTTTCTGGCTGCGCCCGCCTCTGATTACGTGACCGGGCAGGTGCTGGTGGTTGATGGTGGCATGACGGTCTAAGGCGCCAGGAGGACCTCCGGTGACGAGGGACCAGTTTTGGGATCCTGAGGTGGAGAGACTGCCTCGGTCCCGTCTCGAGGCGATGCAGGTCGAACGCCTCCGGTGGCAGCTGGAGCGGTGCTATGCACAGAGCCCGTTCTATCGCGAGCGCTTCGATCGGGCGGGTGTCAGCCCCTCCCACCTGGGAGGATTGACCGACCTCCGGCACTTCCCCGTTGTAACTAAACAAGACCTCCGCGACGAACAGGCAACACATCCCCCCTTCGGCCGCTACGTCGTTGCGTCCCGGTCGTCGTGGCGCGAGATCCATCCGTCTACTGGGACCACAGGGGTTCCGGTCAACACCCTGTGGTCAGCCAAAGACGTGGACGTGATCACCGACCACACAGCCCGCACCATGTGGAGTTTCGGTGCGCGTCCAGAGGACACCGTGCAAAACGCCTTTGCCTACGGCTTGTGGGTGGCGGGTCTCGCGGTTCATTATGCCTGCGCTCGTCTGGGGTGTTTCGTCATTCCCATCGGTGCGGGGGCAACGTCTCGTCAGGTCGACTATTTCCTTACACCCGGGTCCACGGTGCTGCTGGCCACGCCGTCTTTTGCGATCCATATCGCCGAACACCTTCGCGAACGCGGGATCAAGCCCGAGGACATTCCGTTGCGCGCGGGCTGCTTCGGAGGGGAGCCCGGCGCAGAGGTGCCAGCGACCCGCGCTCGCATCGAGCGCGGCCTGGGGATCGACTGCTACGATTACTACGGGTTGGGGGAGATCGCCCCGACATTTGCGTCCGAGTGTACGGCGAAAGCTGGATTGCATCTGGCCGAAGATCACTATCTGGCCGAGGTTCTGGATCCCGAGACGCGGGAGCCGGTGGGACCGGGCCGGACGGGGGTGCTGGTGCTCACCCACCTGACGCGGGAAGCCATGCCCATGATTCGGTACTGGACCAACGACTACACACGCCTGGACCCCGAACCGTGCCGGTGCGGGCGTACGCATGGTCGTCTGGCGGGGGGGATCTCAGGCCGGGCCGACGACTTGATCATCTATAAGGGCGCGAAATTCTACCCGGTGCAGGTGGAAGGTGTCGTCCGAGCGTTTCCCGAACTCGCCGACGAATTCCGCATCGAGATCAGCACCGATGACCGCAAGGGGACAGACCTCGTCACGGTCGTCGCGGAAACGGCCTCAGGAGGAGCTGAGGGAGTGCAGGAGCGCCTCCGCAAGGCACTGGCCCAGAGTCTGGGTGTCACGCTCGAGCTGCGGTTGGTTGGCGTCGGCACCTTAGAGCGCACGGTGTTCAAAGCGCGGCGGGTGGTGGATCTGCGCCGTTCCACCTAGCTGATCTGTGGCACTCACAGCGTTCCACGATGGCATCGACAGATGTGATAGGCCCTCACGTGCCGCGGTGATCTCCCCGTCCCGGGGTCTCGGATGCCTCTAGGCTCACCTCTTCAAACCAGCGCCCGCGTGGTTCGCCGCTTCCTGCTCGAGGCGGTCGACCTGTTCTCCGCGCACCGCTATGAGGCCGGGGGGAAAGCAACACCAGATCAGGTCCGGCAAGAGATCCGCCGCCTGGAAGCCGTGCAGCTGGACCCGGTGGCGGCCGTCGAACGCAATCAACACCTGGTGCTGGCCGCACGCGTCCCGGGGTATACTCCCGCCCTGCTCGAAGGCCTGCTCGGAGGAGGCCAGCTCTTCGAGTACTGGGGACATGCGGCGTGCGTGTTCCCGATCGAAGACTATCCCCTCTTCGAAGGCAAGCGCCGCGCCCAGCGCAAGCGCCTGGGCCCACAACTCGCCCCGCTGCGCTCGGTGGCCAAGGCGGTCCTGGCCCGGTTGGAACGCGAAGGACCGTTACCGGCGCGCGCGTTCACAGGCGCGCCCCGCATTCGGGGGTGGTGGGACACCGCGGGTCCCAAGACAAAAGCCACATCCCATGCGCTCACCCTGCTCATGGGGACTGGGCAGGTTATGGTCGCCCGCCGGGATGGCATCGAGCGTTACTTTGATCTACCACAGCGGGTGGTGCCGCCTGAGGTGTTCCGAAACGCCGTAGGCATTTCCCCTGAAGATGCGAACGACGCCCTCCTCGCGAAGTACATGCGCGCGCTTCGGGTCTTCGATTTGAGCGATGGCACATTCGGCTGGCGGCGCATTCCGGCGAAGCAGCGCCGGGCGATCGTGACGCGGCTCATCCACGCCAGCATCGTGGTCCCGCTCCAGATCGACGGCACGCGCCGACCGTACTTCCTACTCGCCGAGGATGTCGACCGGCTGCGCCGTCACAGTGACGTCGCGGGCGAAGAAGCTCACGCCGATGGCCCGGTTCGTTTCCTGCCGCCTCTCGATAACCTGCTGTGGCGGCGCGAGCGTCTTGCGGACGTGTTCGGCTTCGCGTACCGGTGGGAGGTCTACGTCCCGGCCGCCCAGCGTGAGTATGGATATTACACCATGCCCATTCTGGCCGGCGATCGTCTGATCGGCCGGATGAATCCCCTCCTTGACCGCGATGCGGGTCGCTTGATCGTCAACCTGCTCCATCTAGAGCGCGACGTGACGGCGACACCCCGGCTGCGGGCGGCCCTGCGCGACGCGTTGGAAGGCTTTGCGCGTCTACACGGGGCTTCAAAGCTCACGATCGGACGATCCAGCTCCGCTCACCTGCTTCGCTGACACGAGGCTCCCGCTCCGTCCTGCGTCGTTCCGATCGCTCGCCTCCGTTCCCTGACTGAAGGCCAGGGGCACGCGGCGGCCGAAGGTTTTGTGGTCATGACCTCGGTTCTCCTTGAGTGGCTCGGACTGCTGCTCCGCTGGGCCCACGTCATCGCCGGCATCATGTGGATCGGCGACTCGCTCCTCTTCATGTGGATCGACAGCCACCTCGCGCCGGATCCCCAGCGGCGAACAGACGTGGCGGGGGTGACCTGGCTCCTGCATGGCGGCGGCTACTACCATCTCGAAAAACGCCTCCTTGTCCCCGGCCGCCTGCCACCGCGGCTGCGCTGGTTCTGGCTGGAAGCGACCAGCACGTGGGTATCGGGGATGCTTCTGTTGGTACTCATCTATTACATGAGCGCAGAGGGGCTCATGATCGACCGTGCAGTCAGCCCCCTGACGCCATCTCAGGCCATTGCGCTCGGGGTAAGCATGATCGTGGGAGGCTGGCTCGTCTACGACGGACTGTGGCAGTCGCCTCTCCGGCACCGACCGGCTATCGGCAGCGCGGCCACACTGATCTTCCTGGGGGCGGTCGCTTACTTTGCCACCCACCTGCTCAGCGCCCGTGCCGCCTTTCTGCACATCGGCGCGATGCTGGGCACGATCATGGCCGCCAATGTGTGGGTACGCATCCTGCCCCCGCAGTACCGGATGCTCCAAGCCGCGCGCCAGGGCCGCGAGGTCGACTACGCGCTGGGAATGGATGCCAAGATCCGATCAACACACAACACCTATTTCACCTTCCCCTTGATTCTTCTGATGCTGAGCCCGCACATCCCGATCATCTATGCAGCACAGCCCGCCTGGATCACCGTGGGTCTCATTGGGGTGCTCGGGGCCGGCGCCCGCCATCTCATGCTGGTCGGGTGGCAACGCGCAAAAGCCATCACGGTGGCCGCTTCTGCCGCATTGCTGGCTCTTGTCTACCTCACCGCTCAACCCATCCTCTCCTCTCGCGTCGGATCGTCTCCGGCGTCCACCGCTGTGCCTGCCTTTACCGACGTCCGCGGCGTCATCGTCCAACGATGCGGTGTCTGCCATTCGGAACAGCCGGTCCAACCGGGTTTCATGGCCCCGCCGGCTAACGTGAGGATGGATACGCCGCAGCAGGTCCGATTACTAGCTCCCCGGATCCGGGCCCGGGCGATCGAACAGCGGACGATGCCCCCCGGCAACGTAACCGGGATGCATGACGACGAACGGGCGCTGCTGCGCCGCTGGCTTGACGCGGGGGCGCCGCTCAAATAATACGCCCGCATCACATGGAGGGAACAGCGATGGAACTAAAGGTCATCGACATCATCAAACCCGATGACGTCAACGTGGTCTTAGGGCAGAGCCACTTCATCAAAACGGTGGAAGACGTCCACGAAGCGCTCGTCAGCGCGGTTCCGGGGATCAAGTTCGGCTTCGCCTT
>DATGVF010000131.1:0-2109 GCA_035300645.1 bacterium | reverse complement strand
GGAGCTCTGTTGTGGTTTGGCAGCTGCCGCTAGCGTCCTGAGTCCAGCCAGAACGGCTGCGACCACGCCATTCCCGCTAGCGAACTCACTTCCACGCGTACGAACTGCTCGTCACCCCGGACGGTGTACTGACTTTCGGTCCCGTCGGCTTGGCTGCGCACGATCCCTCGGCTGTCAACAAACCTAATGTGGCCTCGGTCATCTAGCTGCACGGTGATGATTTGCCCCACGGCAGAAAAGTCTCCTGCCGCCCCTGTCGACGCATAGAACGCTCCGTCCCGTAGTGCCCGTCGCAGACCACCCGCGGAGATCTCAGTCACTTTCACCGAAATCCAGCCTCGGTTGAATTGCGTATTGCGGTGGCAGTCATCCACGGCCACCCCCCAGACGGGGGCGGTCGGCCCGCGGGCACGCAATACGGCGTCCCACAGCCGCGTGTCCTCCCCCGAGCGGGAGTGGGGGTTCCATACCTCCAGCAGGTGAAACCCCCGCAGCGCGACGAGAGTTTGCTCCTTCCACGCACCCGTCCAGAGGTTTCCGTTCCAGGAGGGATGGCATAGCGAAACGATCCCGCCGTCTGCGAGCGTCCGATCGATTCTTCCCTGCGGGGATCCCGCTCGTAGAGGCGCATCGACAAAGAGCCGACCCATGTGAGGACCCAGCAGTGGAAGGAAGCGCGATGCGGTGTCTTCGGTGCCTGGGATCGCCTGGAAATGATGGTCGTTGAGATCGTCGCAGCGGGTGACATGGTTGTGGTCGGTGATGCAGACAAACGCGTAGCCGGCGTCCCGATACATCGCCAGGAGGTCCCGAGGGCGGAACTGCCCATCCGACTCGGTAGTGTGACAATGAAGTTGTGCCTTGCAGTAGCTGCCCGCGACAGCGTACGGATTGCGGATGCCGATGGTCACGCGTGAGTGGATACGGCGAAACTGGCAATCTCCTTTTCGAGACGCCCGCCGAGTCTGTCTTTCTCAACCTCCAAATCGTAGCGTCCCTGCAGGTTCATCCAGAACGACGGTGAGGTCCCGAAGTACCTTGCCAGCCGGAGCGCAGTATCGGCGGTAATGGATCGTATCCCATGGACAATTTCATTGATCCGGCGAGGCGAGACACGAATATCTTTGGCGAGCCGGTATTGAGTGATGCCGAGCGGCTTCAGAAACTCCTCCACCAGGATCTCTCCAGGATGTACGGGTGGCAGCTTCACGCCGCGCGACCTATGAATGATCGTCCGCGATCTCGACATCGTAAGCATTCCCCTCCTCCCAGCGGAAGCACACGCGCCACTGGTCATTGATGCGAATACGGTACTGCCCCGCCCGGTCGCCGGACAGTTTTTCGAGTCGATTCCCCGGCGGTACAGAAAGATCTTGGAGCGCCTGTGCTGCGTCTAGCATGGCCAGTTTCCGTAGTGCGGTGCGCTGAACGCCTGGCGGAAGCCTTCGGGATCGTTCTCTCAGGAAAACTTTCTCCGTCCCCTTATCCCGGAAGCTCCGGATCACAAGCCAATGATAACGTGCGCCGATAATATCGTCAAGTGTTATCAGTCCCCTCCCAGGGCGTGCGCAGCATTTCAAGGGTTGGACGGAGAGAGCGTATGCCTTCCCCGTTCCGACTGCCTCTCTCTCTTCTGCTACAATCTGAGCTGATGCAGATCTCCGTCCGCGCGTTCGCATCGTACCGAGAGGCCATCGGGTCTCCCCGCATCACCGTCACCATACCTGATGGTGCCTCCCCGGGCCAAGTGTGGAAGACCCTCCTGTCCTCCTACCCTCGTCTGCGTGCTCTGCCCCAGCCCTTCGCCTTCGCCGTCAATGACGAGTATGTGGCGAGTGAGGTCCCCCTCCGCCCGCGCGACGAGCTGGTGCTCGTCCCTCCGGTCAGCGGAGGCGGTGAATACATCGATCTGGTCGAGACACCCATCGACATCAATGCCGTCCTCGCGCAGGTCAACCACGCGCAGGCGGGCGCCGTCGTCGTGTTCTTGGGAACAGTCCGCGACAATAACCGCGGGCGCCACGTGAAGTACTTGGAGTATGAAGCGTATCAGGCGATGGCGCGCAAAGAGATGCGGAAAGTCGCCGCGGACGCGCAGCGGCAGTGGCC
>DATGVF010000130.1:0-12597 GCA_035300645.1 bacterium | reverse complement strand
GCATTTCATCGCCTCTCGGGGGCTGGACCGCGATTCGCCCCTGCGCACATGCGACCCAGTCTATCCGATCTCACAGGTCTTCCCGTTCTATTTTCTTGCCGGCATCCCAGACTATCACCGCACCCTGGTCTGGCCCTGGCTGGGCACGCTCAATGCAATCAACAAGTTCCGCCTCGGGGACCAACCAGCGGCGCTCTCTGACCTGGCTCGCATCGGGGCATTGTTCGTGGAACGCAACGCGGTAGCGGAAGTCTACGAACCGGACGGCAGGCTCCTCCAGCGGCGCTTCTACCAGGCCGAGTTCCCTTTTGCCTGGAACGCCGGCCTGTACATCTACGCCGCGCACACCCTCGGATTGATCTAGCTAGGTTTGGTCTTGCGTCCGACCGGAGTATTCGAACTTGACCGTCTATCGGTCAAAGCGGGTCCTGCGCTGGGCGCCGGCCGGGTGAATTCGGCGCCGCATCCTTCCGGCAAGCAATCTACTGGCGCTTTCCAGAACGAAGGAGCTTAATGGCCTCCAGCCGGCTGCGGAGGTCGAGTTTCTGGAGGATGAGGTGCACGTAGTTCTTGACGGTCTGGGGCCGCAGCGATAACTGCTGGGCAATTTCCTTGTTGCTGAGTCCCTCCGCCAGCATTTGAAAGATCTGTTCTTCGCGCTTTGTCAGCGGAAAGGGGCGAGGGCGGTCCCCTCTGGCCTGAAGACTGGCGACATAAGCAAACAGCGATGTGATCACCCGAGCCGAACTGTAGGGCGTCCCCTGCGCCACGGACCGGATTGCCGCGAGTAGATCCTCTAGCGAGGCGTCCTGGAGGACGCACCCTGAGGCCCCGACGTGGACGCACTCGATGATGGCCTGGTCGTCGTCCACCACGTTGAACATCAGGATCCGGGCGTGGGGAACCCGCTGGTGGAGCTCCATCATCAGGGCCGGTTCGTCCTGTCGCGCCGTGGAGAGATCAAACAAGAGGACATGCACTCCAGCAAGAGGCTGCTGCAAAACGTCGCGGGCACTCCGAAATGTCTCAACCACGCGGATGCCCGGCTGCCGCGTGAGGAGATCCCTAGTCTCCTCCCGGATGAGCCGACTCGCGTGCACAATGCCAACGGGCGTGGCTTCGGCCAAGGGTTCGCTCCAACTCCAAACCTTCGACTGAGCGAACGAAGACCCTGGCCGTCCAGATTCCCAGCGCGAGGGATTTATTTAGAGTCGAGGTGCAGTGCTAGGTAGCGGCTGTCAGTTACGTCCGTGGTTGTAAACCGCATGCAACTTGGTGCCGGCTTTTTGCAATCAGCGAGTGGCTCCAAGGGTGACTCACGGAGCGAAGACTCCCGTGAACCCGCCCCGGCTGACGGTGCCGCACCTGAAACTCCATAGGGTGTGACCATTCTCATTCAGAGCTCCGGGGGGGCGGGATACCGGACCTTCCCGCCCCTCCGGAGGTTGTTACTTGCGCCCCGCGGCGGCACCGACTGCGCGTGCGATGAGGGTGGTTTCAATATGCTGCTGCAGTTCAGCCTTCGGCGCGTACCCGACAATCCGGCTCACCAACTGGCCATCCTTGAAGATCGCCAGCGTCGGGATACTCATGATGCCGTAGCGGCGGGCGAGATCAGGGTTTGCGTCCACATCGATCTTGGCGACCTTCAGCCGCCCCTCGTAATCCCGTGCCAGCTCCTCGACGATCGGGGCGATCATCCGGCACGGCCCGCACCAGGCCGCCCAGAAGTCCGCCAGGACGGGCAAAGGCGATTGCAGCACCTCACCATCAAAGATCCTCTCGTTCACCTGCACTGGCTTGCTCATGTGTGAGACCTCCCTCTGTCCCCTCGGTTAGGCCGAGGCCGTCTTCACCTGCAGCGCGGGCTCCTTGCGGGCCGCGGCCAGCAATCCCAACGCGGCACCCCACGTGATGTGGGCGATAGCGAATGTCGTTGCGTTCAGATGTCGAAGCACCGGATCGATTGCCGGAACCACCAGGTACCACATTAGGAAGAACACCACCAGCCCGTAGGCTGCCCCCGACGTGACCAGGGTGCCCCGAGCTCGGGAGCCGCGGGCGAACAGCGCTGCGAAGATGAAGCCGAGGATGATCGAGTTCATCATGTGTCCCATCAGCCCTAGGACCACGCCCCAGAAGTTGAACGCGACCGGCGCCTGAACAGCCTGCAGCCCACGGAGCACCGTCGCTCCAATGTAGACCACGGGCGCCCAGAATCCGCTTCCCGCAACCGCTTCATAGACCATCTCAATCATTCCCATGACAAGGCTTGCCACGATTCCGCCCGCGAGCACACGACGAATATCCATCGCAATCACCCTCCTTAGTGTAGAATCACATCCTGATAAGTTTGCGGGACTCATTCCTCCCGGATCAGCGACGCCGCCTGCTCTCGAGAGACCTGTTTCCCGTGTCCTTCCTGCCCATGCTGGACGAAGGCCTCTACAAGCTCCTTCTCAGTCCCGTGCTCGTGCCACCCGCAGTTGCAACTGACCGACTTGGCCATTGTCGTTCCCTCCTCGGTGATATTTGATTGGTCCCATCATAGAAAGGTGCGGCAAGATCGGCTACAGACGTGGGTACCGGGAAGACCCCCGCCCGTACCGGTACCGTGGTACCGGCTGGTGCGGTCGTCTCAGAAGTTCAAGCGGGTGTTGGCCAATGTGGGCCGCATTACATTCCATGACGGGCCCCCACCATAGTATGAACTCGACAGCATCGAGGAGGAGAGAACACACGGCCCAGTTGTCATGTTGCGGCGTGGAGTTCAAGAGTGAGGAAGAGCTGGCGCGGCATCAGGCCAAGGCCAATGGGCAGGAGAAGAAGGTCGTGGGGAAACACTGCGGCCAGGAATTTTACACGCAGACCGGTCTCCAGGAACACATGCGGATGGCGCACGGGAAACCCTCGTAGGAGTTTCTTGAGGGATGATGAGATCTGCCACGCTGGTTGTCGCGGCAGTCGTGCTGGCTGTCCTTGGGGGTGACGCGAGCTCCTGGGGCGAGAGTCAGCGCATTCCCTTTGATACCTCGGAGTGGACTACGGATTTTACAAAGCACAGCGTACCTCTCAACGAGATCGTGTCTGGCGGGCCCTCCAAAGATGGCATTCCTGCCATCGACACGCCGCGGTTTGATGCCGTCGCTGACGCAGATAAGTGGCTGAAGCCCCGAGAGCCGGTGATCCTTTTTGGGCACGCGGGGGAGGGGCGCGCCTATCCCCTGCAGATCCTGATCTGGCACGAAATTGCCAACGACACCGTAGCCGGGCTGCCGGTGGCGGTCACGTTCTGTCCACTGTGCAACACCTCCATCGTATTTGACCGGCGGCTGGAAGATCGGGTGCTGGACTTTGGCACAACCGGTAAGGTGCGATTCTCGGACCTGGTCATGTACGATCGCCAGACGGAATCTTGGTGGCAGCAGGTCACCGGCGAGGCGATCGTCGGCGAGATGACCGGCAAGCGCCTGGTATTTCTGCCCTCTCAGATCATTTCGTGGGAGACGTTCAAGCTGACCTATCCGGGAGGGAGGGTGCTGAACCGTGAGACCGGCCACGGCCGGTCATACGGCCGCAACCCGTACGTGGGCTATGACGATATCAATTCCTCGCCGTTTCTTTACCGTGGGCCGAAGGACGGTCGCCTGCCGCCGATGGAGCGCGTGGTCACAATCTCGCTGAACGGCAAAGATGTCGCATATCCGTTCGGCGTGTTGGAAAAGGTCCGTGTGGTCAACGACACCGTCGGCGGCAAGCCCATCGTCGTGGTGTTCGCCAAGGGGGTCACGTCCGCGCTCGACAGTGGCAACTTCCGCGACTCACGCGACGTCGGGACCACCGGGGTCTTTGAGCGGAAGCTGGAAGGGAAGGTATTGACGTTCAAGACAAGCGGCGTCCACTTCATCGACGCACCGACCGGGAGTAGTTGGAATATTCTGGGAGCGGCCTCGGGTGGGCCGCTCGCGGGCAAACGCCTGACGCCGGTCGTCAGCGGCAACCACTTCTGGTTCTCCTGGGCGGTGTTCAAACCAAAGACGCGGATCTATCAGTTCTGACCCCTTGGGGAAGTAGTGTAAGCCAGGCCACAGCGCTGAGATTTCGCCATCCGTAAGCTATGTATTCGAGGAACTTCTTAGCCGCTCTCTCCAATTTTTTCTCGCCGGGAGGTGCAAAGATGCGCGTGTTCTGGCGTTTGCTGCGGATTGGCCGGGTGGTGCTTCCGCTGATCGTGATGACCGCCTTCAGCCTGTGGGCGGGTAGCGCGTACCATGGGGTCCGGGCCCAGGGAGTTGAACCTCAGATAACCATCGTCTCGCCTAAGGATGGTGAGGTGGTGACGGCCAACGCGGTGCCGGTGATCCTGCAACTCCGCAACTGGACGTTGGATTGTACATTGTCCGGCACGCCAAACAAAACCGGTACGGGTCACTGGCATTTGTTGTTGGACAAGGGGCTTGTTAACATGATCTGCGACCCTGTCTCTACGCTCGTTCTGCAAAACGTCAAACCTGGCAAACACATCCTGGCCGCAGTGCCAGCCCAGAATGACCACGAGGAAATGGAGAAGGCCGAGGTCATGGCCACGTTCGATTATCAGCCCGCCAACCCGCTACCCCCGGTGAGGGGACTGAACCTCGGCAAACCTAGCGTCAGCATCCTGTCGCCTAAGAATGGGGCGACAGTGTCAGGGCACACGTTTTCCCTGGTCTTTGATGTGCGGAACTTCCGGCTCTCGTGCGACCTCCTCGGCCGACCCAAGGTGGACGGCACCGGCCACTGGCACGTGAATGTCGATACGACGCAAGGGCCGATGATGGGGATGATGACGATGCTGGCCATGGGGTGCACCAACTCGTTTGAGGTACCGCTGGCTGGGATCAAGCCGGGGACGCACAAGTTCTTCGTTCTGCTTGTTGACAACCTCCACGCACCATTCTCGCCTGCGGTGGAAGCGGGCGTGACAGTCAACGTAAAGAAGTAGATTCGAACGATGCTGGAGAGGGTTCGCCGCATCCGTGCGGCTGGGCCCTTTTTAATATCATAATTAGCACACCCGAATTCGGACCCAACTCGGACCCAACAGATTGTCGATCAGGTGTCCATGCGCCCACGGATTCCTCGACGAAGGTAAACGGAGCCGGTTCTTCGTATGACACGTGCAAACGGAATCCGCATTCTCGGCACCGTATCACACAGAGTCAGGAGGCTGATGCAATGGCGATCTACAACCTCGTAGTCGTCGGCGGGGGAATGGGCGGGCTCGGCGCAGCGAATCGCGCCGCTGCGATGGGGGCGAAGGTCGCCCTGATCGAAGGCGGCAGGCTCGGGGGCACCTGAATCAACGTGGGGTGTATCCCCACCAAGACCCTGGTAGGGTCTGCGAAGGCCATTCACACGGCCAGGCGAGGCGCGGAGTTTGGGTTCCGCGCGTCGGGATTGGAGATCAACTGGCCGCGCATTAGGGAGCGCAAAGACACGATCGTCAACTCGATTGTTTCCGGTACCGAGCGCAGCCTCCAGCAGAATCCACGGATCGACCTCATTCGGGGCTGGGCCCGGTTCACCGGTCCGGGCAGGCTGGACGTCGGCGATCGCAGCATTGAAGCGGAGCGGGTGATCATCGCGACCGGGGTCGCACCCAATATTCCCGATATCCCTGGCCTGAAGGAGGCCGGGTTCTTCACCAACGAGTCGGTCATGGACATGGAATCGTTGCCCGGGTCCATGGTCATCTTCGGCGGCGGACCGGAGGGCATGGAGTTCGGGCAGATCTTCCACCGGCTCGGGGTGCAGATGACGATCCTCCAGCGCCGGGATCGCGTGCTCCCACGGGAAGACGAAGAGATATCCCGGGAACTGGAAATGATCCTCCGAGAGGAAGGCATCGCTATCTTCACCCGCGCCGTCCCAACCAGGGTCGAAAAGCTCCCAGGCGGCCGCGTCGCCGTGACGGCGACGGTGGCCGGGAAGCAGGAGCGAATCGAGGCTGATCGGATCCTTGTCGCCGCGGGACGGCGGCCGCACCACCTCGCTGAGCTTGGCCTCGAACGCGCTGGGATAGAAAGCGACCCGGACGAGGGAATTCGAGTCGACGAAACCCTCCGCACAACGGCTCCGAACGTTTGGGCTGTCGGTGATGTTCTGGGGAGGTTGCAATACACCCACTTTGCCGTCTACACGTCGGGAATCGCCGTGAGAAACGCGCTACGAGGAGAGGCACGAAAGTATGACACCGGCCGGATTCCGGGAGGGGTATTTACAGATCCTGAGGTCGCCAGCGTGGGATCGACCGCTGAAGAGGCTCAGGCCCAAGGCCGCCGGGTCAAGGTCGGCAAGCATCCGATGCGGGCCGTTGGGCGTGCGCGAGCGATGGGCGAAACACGTGGGTTTGCGAAGTTCGTTGTGGATGCAGACACCAATGAGGTCTTGGGCATGCACGTCCTCGCCCATCTGGGCGCAGACCTGCTGCCCCAGGGCATCCTCATGATGCACACGGGATCAATCGACCCCCTGCAGGCCTGCGTCTGTATCCATCCGACGCTGTCAGAGGGCGTTAAGAGCGCAGCGGTCAATCTCAAGCCCCTTGAGGCGGTGGCCACTGCGACGGGAGACCTTCCCGACGAGGGACAGCACTGACTGGAGGACGATGCGACCTGCCTCGTGGTGGTCCTGTCCACGTAGCCCTCCATGTCAACCGGCCGACTGACGCCCTCCCGCTCATAGGTGGCTCGCTCGCCCCCGCAGACATGGCCCTGCGGCCTCTCCAGCATCAGCGGGGAATAGTGCGCAGTAATCAAGCATACAGAGTCTCTGCGGTAGTTTGCCGTAGACTAGCAGGGAGGAGGTGAGAGGCGATGCCAAAGTCGGTTGTTGTCTACTCGCAGCCGGGCTGACTGTTCTGCGGTAAGGTGAAGGAGTTCCTTCACCAGAAGGGCGTGGCCTACGTTGAGAAAGACATCAGTACAGACGAGGCCGCCCTCAACGAACTCCTCGCGAAGGGATTTCAGGCCACCCCTGTGACAGTGATTGACGGAGAAGCCGTGGTCGGGTTTAACAGGGCGAAGCTTGAGGAGCTGTTGAAATCATGAGGGACTTCCAGGGGTGAAGGTGACGACAATGCCACGAGAGTACGGATCCAAAGTCGGAGAGACAATCCCGCCGTTCACCGCTCCAGATCAATTCGGGCGCCGGCAGACGCTGGAGACGATATCAGGCCCCGCGGGGGCCGTGATCGCCTTCGTCCGCAGCGCGGATTGGTGACCATACTGCAAAGGCCAGCTCGTTGAGCTGGAGAAACTCGCTGAGAAGCTGCGGACGCGCGGGTACGGAATCTGCAGCATCAGTTACGATTCGGTCGACGTGCTGAGGGAGTTTGCGGACCGTCGCCGGATCACCTATCTGATGTTGTCAGACGCGGATTCCTCCATCATCCGTTCCTTCGGTCTCTTCAACGAGACAATCGAACCGGGCACCCGCGATTATGGGATTCCTCATCCGGCACTCTTCTTTGTCAACCGCGCTGGGACAGTACGTCGCAAGTACATGGAGGAACGATACTATCATCGACGGGCGCTCGCTACCATTCTCGCGGATGATGCCGAAGGGGTCCCGCTACAGACGGTCGGGCAGGCCGATCATGAGCACGTCGCCGTCCGTGCGCTGGCGCTACAGCGGGAGGTCTATCCGGGGAACCGGTTCGCCCTGGTGGTCGAAGTTGAACCCAAACCCGATGTGCACGTCTACGCACCGGGGGCGGGCCCAGACTACCGCCCGCTTATGCTGCGCATCGATGCACAGCCGTACCTGACCATATACGATCCGGTCTACCCGATGCCAGACGGAACCTGGTTGTCTCCGCTTGACGAACGGGTTCCCGTCTACACTCGCCCAACTCGTGTTCGCGTCGAGGTGGCTCTCGGGACCCGGCACGAGCTGAAGCCTGTCTACGATGCGGGGAGCATGTTGGAGGTGACAGGGATCCTCTCATTTCAGGCGTGCAGCGAGACCGTCTGCTGGGCTCCACAGGACATCCCCGTGACCTGGGCACTGACGCTGCTCCCGCCTGATCTGGAGCGGTCTCCTGAGCCTCTCCGGCGAGAGCAATCGCTGCCACGGAGCGGCTGACGCGAGACCCACGCAGGACCGTTATGGTGCGGGGGCGGGGCCCAGCGAACGACCATTGAGCTCATGGGTCACCCGGAGTGGGACCTCGCCCCGTAAGCAGCTTTCCGTGTAACACGTCGCGTGCGCTGCCTCCAGAACTCGCCGCACCGCATTCACTTCCGCTCCCGTCTGGATGGCAAGTTTGATCTCGAACCCCATTGTCTCTCCACGGGCTGTGCCTTGCAGGACGGATCCCGTCCGTCGGAAGTACGCGACGACTTTCGCCCGCCCATCCTGCAACGGAACTTTCAGGTCTCTCGCGCACCGCGAGAGCTGGGTCAACAGTCAGAAGGCCACCCCCGCGACGAAGTACATGAGGGGGGTGGGCGCACTGCCATCCCCGCCGAGGTGGGGACCTTCGTCGCTCACTAACGAGAACACATCCGCAGTTGTCTCGCCTCGTCTCGTGAGGCGCACAACCGCAAGCTTTCGCATGCCCTCCATGGTCTGGGCATCCGCTTCGCACGCAATCTGGTAGTCGTCTTCCACTGGCGCTTCCATGGTCACTCTCCTCTCGGTGATTGGGCAGAACACTTTGCCCGGCACGTTCGGGCATGCGGTCACGCACTCCTCTGAGCCCGGCGCTCGGTCAGAGTCACGACCGCCTCTCGCCCCTCGCCTGCCGGACCTTGCACGCCGCGCGTGAATCCGCAAGACTGACGTCATGGGGAAGACGCAGCAGACCATCGTGGAAGCCGCCGGGCGCGAGGTCGTGATCACCAACCCAGACAAGGTGTTTTTCCCAGAGACGGGGCACACGAAGCTCGATTTGGCGAGGTATTATCTCGCCGTCGCCGGAGGGGCGCTCCGGGGGATCGCGGGGCGGCCGGTCGTGCTCAAGCGCTACGTGAATGGCGCCGCACACGAACCCTTCTTCCAAAAGAGAGCGCCGGAGCAGCATCCGGAGTGGATCGAGACCGTAGAACTGCGTTTCCCATCGGGTCGGACCGCGCGGGAAATTGTCGTACGCGACGCGGCGCAGTTGTTGTGGATCGTGAACTTGGGGTGCATCGACTTGAATCCGCACCCGGTACGTGCCGACGACCTCGAGCATCCCGACGAATTGCGCATCGATCTTGACCCCGGCCCAGGTGTGCGCTGGGACGACCTGCGGCGTGTGGCCCTGATCGTCCGCGACGTGCTCGACGAATACGGCCTTCTGGGCTGGCCCAAAACCTCCGGAACACGGGGCATGCACGTCAACGTGCGGATCGAGCGACGGTGGTCTTTCACTCAAGTCCGCCGAGCGGCGCTAGCCCTCGCACGTGAAGTAGAGCGGCGCGCCCCAGAACTCGCGACTAGTAAGTGGTGGAAGGAAGAGCGGCGCGGCGTGTTTCTCGATTACAACCAGAACGCCAAGGACCGCACAGTGGCATCCGCTTGGTCGGTGCGGCCGACGCCCGACGCACGTGTCTCGATGCCGCTCGCCTGGGACGAGGTCGCCGACTGCGACCCCGCGGCGTTTACACTGGTGACGGCCCCACGGCGGTTGGCGGAGCGCGGCGACGCAGCCGCGGGCATTGATAGCGCAGCAGGGTCACTCGACAAACTTCTCCAACTGTCCGCCGCACAGGAAACCGCGGGCTTCGGGGATGCGCCGTGGCCCCCCCACTACAAGAAGCAGGCCGACGAGCCGCCGCGTGTCGCGCCGTCGAGACGGAAGGCCACCCGCCCCACGGAGAAAAGCAGCGGTCGTCGCCAATCGACACAGCCGCTTATCACTGTCGCCAAGGCTGAGCACAAAGACGACGCCCTTGCAGGCCTCGAGCGCTGGAAGGCGCGGCATCCCAAAGCCGCCGCTCTCCTGCAGGTCGATGACATCCTGGTGGACTCGATGCGCGGACGCTCCAGCACCTGGACGCGCGTCCGCATCAACCTTCGCCACATTCCCGAGGACCAGCGCCCTGCGGAGGAACCTCCCGATCCTGACTACGACCCCTGGGGTCGCTGGCGATCCGCGCGCGCCCCGCGGCGCGCGCCGAAGACTCGCTCCAGTTCATAGGCCGGCGTGACCTCCAACTGATCGTAGCGGCAGTCTTGCGGACGCTTGTCGGGACGCCACCGCACGAACTGCGCAGCGTGTCGGAACCGATTTCCTTGCATGTGGTCGTACGCCACTTCGCACACGCGCGTGGGACGCAGCGGCTCCCAACTTAGGTCCTTACCGCGATTCCACCGGCTCGACGCACCGGGGAGGCGCTGTCCTTTCGCCGTCGCATCCGCCTGAGCTTCAGCCCAATCGCGCCACGGATGCCCCACGAGCGCGTCCTTACGCAGTGGGGCGAGATCCGCAACGAGCTGCCTGCGCACCGCGTCGGAGAACGCGGCAGTGACTCCGACATGGTGTAGCGCGCCCTCGTCGTCGTACAAACCGAGCAGCAGGGATCCGACCTTCGTCCCCACCCCGTTCTTGTGCCAGCGGAAACCAGCGACGACGCAATCGGCGGTGCGCCGGTGTTTGACCTTGATCATTGTGCGCTCGCCAGCCCGGTAGGGTGCGTCGAGACGTTTGGCCATGACACCATCGAGTCCGGCACCTTCGAAACGATGGAACCAGTCCTCTGCTACAGCGCGGTCGCGTGTAGCCGGGGAGAGGTGGACGGGCGCCCGCGCACTCCCGAGCAGGTGCTCAAGCCGTTCACGCCGTACGGCGAGCGCCACGCCACGCAGGTCCTCGTCACCCCGTGCCAGCAGGTCCCAGGCCACGAAGGAAGCCGGTATCTGCGAGGCGAGGAGCTGCACGCGCGAGGCCGCCGGATGGATGCGTAAGAGCAACGCTTCGAAATCGAGCCCACGGTCGCCGACGATCACAACCTCGCCGTCGACGACGCAGCGCTGGGGCAGCGCGGCCGCGAGCGGGCCCAGGAGTTCTGGGAAGTACCGGTTCATGGGTTTCCCGTCGCGGCTCTGGAGCAGAAGCTCCTCGCCGTCACGAAATACGAGCGTGCGAAAACCGTCCCACTTGGGCTCGAACAGCCACCCATCGCCCTTGGGAAGAGCATCTGCCGCACTGGACAGCATGGGCTCGAGTGGGGGGGTGATGGGAAGACGCATGACACAATTTTAGAAGCTTCTGGCGAATGACGGTAGATGCGCGGTGCCCTTATCCTGCTTGCGGCATACCATTGCTCCTGAGGACGGGGTGCCTCCTTAAGAAAGCGGAAGGATTCGGAACTGGACGCGGTGGAGGAACGACCGCCGATCCCACTCAATCAGGAGCCCCTGACGCCGCAGGCAGGTTGCGGTCGGAGCAGCCTGCGAGCGCGTCAGGCGCGAATTCGCTCTTCGACTAGAGTCGGGGTTGTGCAGGGCATGACCATCGGTAGGAGACTCATGCTATGAGATCCCGTCCCGTGATCGGAATGCTCCTCTGCCTCGCGCTCCTCCGTATCCCCGGTGTGGCCGCAGCCACAGGGACGGGGACAGCCGAGTCGCCGGTGATGGGCGCCCTTGCGCCGGTCCTCCAGACTCGGCTATCCTCATGGATCGCGGCCTGGACGGCTATCAGTCCAGACTTCAACCTCCGCCGCTTTCGGATGACGCTGTTAAGAAATGTCGCCGAAGAATGGGTGCCAGACTCTACCGTCCTGGGGGAGATGCACGAGGGGCTGCGGAGCAAGCTCTACGTCACCTCGCCAGATGCGACCAGAGCCCTCTACCCGTACGCCACCATCTCCTTCGTGACCAGAAACGAACGCACTATCGTGGGGATCGGCACCGATAGTGCCGTGATGCTCATCGATCTCACGGCACACCGCACAATGTGGCTGGGGCAGTGCGATCTTGGGTGCGGTTTCCAAGAGGCAGTCTGGCTCGCAAACGACCGCGCGATCATCGCCGGGTATGAGGTCGACCTGAACGATGCGAACTGTCCGAATAACCGGGCTTGCCGGGTGACTCCAGAACTGCTCTTGTACGACTTCACGCGCCATGTCGTCATGATCTTTCAAGGACCCGCTGTCTCCGGAGGGCCGCAGCACGATTACACCGTTCAGCGCATCCACGACAAACTTCCCAATGTGACCTTCTACTAAAACCTCTTTGATTGACAAACACCTCCACCGCGGTCTCGCACGTAGGACGACACACATCGTGCACCCAGCCCGCCAGATCGTCCCCTGCAGTGTTGTCTCTCACACATCGAGTCGATGGACCATGACCACCGAGGGGCGGGGGAGATCGCAGGGAGGCGGAATATCGAGCCAGCCTCTGCAGAAACAGCATCGCTCGACTAATTTCCCGCATCGCGGGGCATTCCTTTAATAGCATGCGGTCGGCATCGCCAGGCGCTCCAGAACGAGCCCTGACGATGGGCTCGACTCGGCCCGTGCATCCCCCGTAAGTAGGTGAGCAGCCATGGTCAGGGACAGGTTAGCCGCAGGGCTAGCCGGTGTGCTCGTGCTCGCGGTCGCGGCAGGAGCGAGCGCGGCA
>DATGVF010000129.1:0-2219 GCA_035300645.1 bacterium | reverse complement strand
CGCATGCTGTCTTGCCCCCTCACCTATCGCGAGGTTACGACACACCCGGAGCCCTCGCTGTCCAGAAGACGGATCAGGCCCTGCAACCGTTTCGATGCGGGCGGGAACGCGCCCTGTTCCACGTTGACAGCAGTTGGCTGTTTCCGCGCGGAGCGGGTCTTTTTGGAGCGGTCTTCTTTTAGGAAACTCTGTCAGGCGGGCGTTGGGTCTCGCGTGCCAATCACCACGACCGGATCGCCGACGCGAATGGTCCCCTCGCGGTCGACGGCTGTCACCTTGGCCAGTTGCCCTCGGCGGCCTTGGAGGCTCATTTGAAACTGCGCTGCGTCTGGAACGCCCACGAGCGTGGCGATGTGGGTGCACGGCTCGCAGGGCCCTGTGAGCTCGCAGGTGACTTGCCCGATCCGCAGCTGTGTCCCGGCGGGGAGCGTCTCCAATGGGGGAAAGTCGAGGGTGATCTGCTCACGGAGATCTCCTGGGCGCAGACCGAGCTCCTGCAGGGTGCCCTGGTCGAGGATGAGAATCTGCCGCCGGCTTCCGGCTTTCTTCTTGCCGTGGGTGTCGCCCTCAAGGCCGTGGTCCACAAGCGCACGGACCTGGGACACTGCCGCCGGCTGCTGTCGGTGCTCGGGGAGAATCTGCAGGTTGATGACGGTCCCCCGGGGGGTCACGGAGGCCGACGGTCCGGTGGGCATGCCGGTCTGGTTCACGACACCCCCGCTCCTTCCCTGACGCTACCCGCTACGTGCTCGATCATGGGAGGACTCACGCTCTGGTCCTCCGCGCCCGGTGTCGGGTGAAAATCCACCACATGGAAGGTGTGCAATCGTGCGTTTGTGCTGGGCCGCCAGTCGACCTCGATGGGGACGGAGAAGTCGGGCTGCATGCGGCCATGCTGCAACCAGTAGCGCGCATGGGAATCGCCGGCAACCGCGGGACCAGCCTTCACAATGAGGGTGATAGGGCGGTCTACGATGTACACCTCGTCGAGGACGGGCAGCCCGCGCAGCGCCGTTGTGATGCGCTCCGCGAGATCGGGGGGAGCTGCGGGCCGCAGGTTCACCAGGGCGATGTTGCGGGAGAGCGGACCGATAATCTTGACGTTCGCGAGTTCGGCGGGGAACTGCGCTTCTTTCACCAGCGCCAGGAGGAGTTCGTTGGCATCCGCCACCGCCCGGCCGTGGTACTCGGGGCTCGCCAGAGGCTTCAGAAGGTGCTTGAGCTTACACCCTTCGCGTCCGGGGTTTTCTCCGATCTTGGGGACCACGAGCCCTAAAGCGGCGGCGATCGCCCGGATCTGCGGTTTGTCGAGATCCAGCAGCGGCGCGTAGTACCCGTTGCTGACCTTGAGGCCCAACTTCCCCCAAGTGTCCGAGCGATTCGCGCCGGTGAGCACGAGACGACCGCGTGCGACGGCCTTCACCATTCCGAGCTTGATCTCGCGCGTGCATCGGTTACAGGCGGGCCCGGTGGCCTGAACGCGGTGCTGGACGTATTGCCCCAACAGACACTTTTGCTCGAGCCCAAGCTGTTCGGCCATTTCCAGGACGATCTGATTGCCGCGGCGGTAGTTGTAGATCCCCATATTGACGGTCACCAACCAGACGTGGTCGCCTCCGAGGGCCTGCTTGGCCAACGCTGCGACAGTGGTGCTATCCAGGCCCCCGCTGAAGGCCACAACGACGCGTGCTCCTTCGGTCACGGAGCGCATCTCGTCCACAATCGCGGGGATCAGGTTTTCTGCTGCCATTGCTCCCCCCAAAGCGCTGATAACCACATAGGATTCCTCAACCCCTCTGCACTTCCCGCGGGATAGGGGCAGGTCAGTCCATCCACACCGTCTTCTCCGACGCTGGCGTGCGGCCTCTTTGTGGAACGAGGGCCGGATAGCCGACGAACAGCACCCCGATTACCCGCCTGTCCGGAGTGAGGTGAAGAAAATCGCGCAGCGGCGGGTAATCCCTGAAAGCGGCCGTGCGGAAGTAGGTTCCGATGCCCTCGCTCCAGGCCGCCAGCATGAACGCGTACGCTGCCCCGAACGTCGACCAATGGTTCTCTTCCAGCAACTCGGGATCATCGTTCCCTTGAGACGTGAAGATGACAATCGCGGGCGTCCGGACGGTGTCGTCGACCACCTTCTGCAGCGCGGGCTGCACCTCGGGGGCCTGGGGATTGGGGAGCGTGGACGCCCGGTAGTCGCGGCGGATCTCCCCGAACCG
>DATGVF010000128.1:0-13488 GCA_035300645.1 bacterium | reverse complement strand
CAGAACCACATCGGCCGCGAGGTCATGGATCGCTGGCATTTGTTCAACACGGTCGGGTTTCCCGTGGAAACGGCCGTGCTCGCGACGCGCCTGATTTTTTCCGGCACCCTTGATCGTCACCCCTCCTTGCGGATTGTCCTGGCCCATGGGGGCGGTGTCCTGCCTGTGCTGGCGGGCCGGCTGGATCACGCCTACCGGCAGCGCGCGGAGGTGCGGGACGCGATCGCCGCCCCTCCCAGCACCTATGTGAAGCGCTTTTACTTTGACACGGTGACCCACCATGATCTGGCGCTGCGGTTTTTGCTGGACCTGGTGGGACCGCAGCAGGTCGTGTTAGGTACGGACATCCCCTATGACATGGCAGATCCGGAGCCCCTGGCGCGGATCCGCCGACTGGGTCTCGTGCCGCCGGCCGCCGCGGCCGTGATGGGAGAATCCGCGCGCAAACTCTTGCACTGGGAAGTCACGCATGCGACAAGGGAGGGCTAGCATGGGATATCACGAGTTCTTGCAAGGGCACCACGAGTATCAGCCACGCCGGGTGTTCAGCTCCACCGCCACCGACTGGCAAGGACGGGTCGATTTTGCGCGGTTGCGACAGGATCGGTTGGCCCGCGCTCGAGAGCAGATGGAGCAGAAGAACCTCGACGGCCTGGTGTTGTTTGTCGGGGAGAACGTCCGCTATGTGACCGGCGTCTATCAAGGGAACTGGAAGAACAACATCTTCATCCGGTACTGCGTACTGCCCCGCGGTGGCAAGCCGGTCCTCTTTGAGACCGTAGGTTCGGACATGATCTGTGCCCAGATCGACGCCCCATGGCTAGAAAGTGAAGTCCGGCCGGCGATCACGTGGAAGTGGGCCGAAGGCGCCGAGCCGGAAATGGCCCAGCGCATGGCGCAGAGCGTCGCCGACGTGCTGAAGGAAAACGGGGTGCACAAGGGACGCATTGGGATCGACATCATGGACATGACGGCGTACCAGGCGCTGACAGGGCTGGGACTCAACATAGTGAACGCCTGGCCGGCGATGTCCACCGCCCGCGTTGTCAAAACCCCTGATGAGTTGGAGTGCCTCAAGATCTCCGCCGCCCACGGGGACGCGGCGATGTGGATGGCGATGCACGAGTGGGCCAAGCCCGGCGTGCGCGAGGCCGAGGTCTGCGCCAAAGTCAATGAGTACCTCTACCGCAGCGGGTTTGACTTCGTCTACGACATCATCGTCGCGAGCGGAGGCAACACAAGTCCCTATCGCCGGTGGCACACGGACAAGGTCATCCGCCAAGGCGACCTCATGATCATAGACATCAACGCCATCGGTCCCGGCGGGTACTTCATCGACTTCGTGCGCTGCTGGAAAGTGGATGCGAAGCCCACGACCAAAGAGAAAGATCTGTACAAACGCTGCTACGACTCGCTCTACGCGGCGATCGCCGCGGTGCGGCCCGGAGGCACGACGGGAGATGTCGCGGCGAAATTCCCCGAGTACGACGATGACCGCTATGGCAGCGTCAGCCTCCAGCAGTTCGCCCACAGCATCGGACTGTCACTGTACGAAGGCATGTGGGTCTCGCGCGCGTACTCGCTCAAGCATCCGGCGCCCATCAAACAAAATATGTACTTTGCCATCGAGACCTTCAGCGGCTTCCCCGGCCTGGAGCAGACGGTGCGGCTGGAGGAAAACATCTGCGTGACCGATAAGGGCACCGAACGCTTTACGCTGTGCGAGCACCCGGAGTACTGGGGAGTGGGAGTGTGAGACGGTGCGCACGGCTTCCAAGATGAGGTCGCAGCAACCACACATCTCCGGTGCACTCGGGGTCCCGCAGGCTCGATTCGGTCCTGCGGCACTGGCCTGGCGGCCGCACCCACTTCTGACCGCGCTGTTCTACAACGTGGGCCCGTTCGCTGCGCTCGTGGCCGTGTGGGCCCTCGTCGTGGCGCTGATCCACCCCTCTGTGGCCGTGCTACCCTCTCCGCTGCGCGTGGCCGAGGAGGTGGTCTTCACTCTACGCAGCGGTGTCTTGCCTGATTACGTGCAACGCTCCCTGGCGCGTCTGTTGCTCACGGCCGCCGCCGTCATCCCGCTGGGGGTGATGGCCGGACTGCTGGTGGGGTTGGTGCGGCCCGCCGCCGCCACGTTGATGCCCGTGTTCCGGTATCTGACCGCCATCCCCGCAATTGCCTGGCTGCCTGTCTTCCTCGTGACGCTCGGGTTCAACGAGACCAGCATCGTCGCCACGGCTGCGTATGGCTTTTTCTTCCCCGTCCTGTTCAACACCCTGGTCGGGGTGCAGACCGTCCCGCGGGTATTGCGCAGCGCGATCCGCACGCTCGGCGGGACGGGGTTCCACGTCATCCGCGACGTGCTCGTGCCCGGAGCATTGCCGAGCATCGCCGCGGGAATGCGGTTGGGGTTCGCCTACGGCTGGCGCGCGCTCATCGCCGCGGAAATGCTCGTGGCGCAAGGGGGCTTGGGCCACCTGCTCTTTCGCGCGCAGAGCGTCGGGTTCACGCCCCGGATGGTGGCCGGAATGGTCGTGATTGGCACGCTCGCCGCTGCGATCGATTTCTTCTTGATGGAGCCGCTGGAGGAGAGGACGGTGCGACGATGGGGGACCGTGCGCCCGTAGGTACCGCTCGGCTGCCCGCAGCCTCGGGCATCGGTCTGGCGGGTCCGTTCGCCGCGCTGGGGATCGTCCTCGCGGCGTGGTGGATAGCCATCTGGCTGAACGTTGTCCCGCGGGCATTTCTGCCCACTCCCCTCGCCGTGGCGAAGGGAATCGCCGAGATCTTCACGACCAGCGGGCGGTTGCGGGACGTCCGAGAGAGCGTGCTGGGATTCGCCGTGTACTACCCCCTTGCCGCAGGCTTGGGGATTGCGGTGGGGCTGACCTTGGGATTGGTCTCCGGCTTGGGTCGCTTCATGCGCCCACTGCTGGGGTTTTTCAATGCGATCGCGGGAATCGCGTGGCTGCCTTTGGCCATGATGTGGTTCGGCGCGGGATCGCCGACGGTGGCCTTTGTCACCGCCAACGGTGTGTTCTTCGTGGTGGCGGTCAATACCCTGACGGGGGTGCAAAGTGTGCCGGACACCTACGCGAACGGGCTCGCGGTCCTGGGGGCGAGCCGGTGGAGGATCGTCCGCGATGTTCTGCTCCCCGGTGCGTTTCCGACGATTCTGAGCGGGTTGCGCCTCGCGTTGGGGTTTGGGTGGCGGGCCCTCGTGGCCGCGGAGATGGTCGCTGCCGCCTCGGGGTTGGGCTACTTGGTGTACCGCAGCAGCTACGACTTTCGTTTCGACATCGTCTGGGCTGGCATTCTCTTGTTGGGGTTCTTGAGCGTGACTCTGGATCGGCTGCTCTTTGCGCCTCTAGAGCGGTGGACGGTGGAACGGTGGGGCGTGGTGCATCGGTAGGGGGCTAGGATGGCCGACATCGAGATCACTAATGTCACGCACGAGTACCTCAGTTCGCATGCCCTCGGCGTGCGCGCGTTATCGGGCGTGAGCTTGACGGTGCATGATGGCGAGTTTGTCACGGTGGTGGGGCCTAGCGGGTGTGGGAAATCGACGCTGCTGCTGTTGGTCGCAGGACTCTTGCCGGCCACCCACGGGGAGATCCGGGTGGACGGCCAGCCGGTTCGCGCGCCGGGGGCCGACCGCGGGATGGTGTTTCAGGAAGGGGCGATTCTTCCGTGGCGAACCGTGCGCCAGAACATCCGGCACGGGCTGGAGATCCAGGGGACGGCCCCGGAGTCGCAAGAGGCGATCGTGCGCGGCTTCGTGAAACTGTGCGGGCTGCAAGGCTTTGAGGACCGCTACCCTCATGAGCTGTCCGGCGGAATGCGCCAGCGCGTGGCCGTGGCCCGCACCCTGGCCGTGAATCCGAAAGTCGCGCTCATGGACGAACCCTTTGCCGCTTTGGATGCCCAGACCCGGATTACGCTGGCCGAAGAACTCATTCGGATCACGGAGCACACGAAGAGCACGACGCTCTTTGTCACCCACAACGTAGAAGAGGCGGTATTCCTCGGGGATCGCGTGGTGGTGCTCACCTCGCGGCCGGGGAGGGTGAAGGCGGAGTTTGCGATTCCGGTGCCCCGGGGAGAGCGGACCTACAGCGGCATGTCGCAGCGTCCGGAGATGGAAGCGATCAAACAGCAGATCTTTGAGCTCATCCGTACGGAGGTCGCCGCTTCAGAAAGCGCGGAGCGTCCTCTCACTCCGGCGTCGAGTACTGCGGTGCGGCTGCGGCAGTGGCTGCGTCACCGCACGGTGTGGGCCCTGTTTCTGGCGGTTGCATTGGCAGCTGGCGTGCAGGCGACAGGTGTGATGACCGCACCGAGTAAACTCAGTGCCGAACTTGCGGGGGGAGGAGTCCCGGGCGCCTTACAGCGGATCCAAGTGCGTCTTGCCACCCCTGCCGAGGAGTATCACATCCGCTACCTGCAACGCTGGGGGACAGTGGAACGCGTTACCGGCGACCGCGTGCATCTCCGCGATGTGACGTCTGAGGACGTGCGTCGGATCGCGCGCGTGTACTGGGTCTCGAACATCACCACAACGGAGGAGGAACAACAGTGAGACGGACGCAGGCAACGGTGTGGCGCCTGGTTCTGGTGGCTATCCTGGGCGTGACGTGTGCTGCGGAATCGAGTGTGTGGGCTCAGGCACCGGCGCCCGAGCGGGTGACGCTCGGCGCCGTGGACAACCTGCTCTCCGCTTTGTCCATGATCGGCGTGAGTCGAGGCTTCTTCGCCAAACACGGGCTGAATGCGGACCTGAAGCTGTTCCGCAGTGGGCAGGAAGTGGCGAAGGCCCTGGCCGCCGGAGACATCGGGATCGGGACCTCCGCCATGAACAACTTCCAGACGGAGATCCAGGCGGGCCTGGAGCATGTGGCCTATATCGTGATCATGGGCGATGGCGCCTCCCGCGACAACGACCGGCCGCTCGCCATCACAGCCGCCCCCGGGAGCGGCATTCAGAAACCAGCAGACCTGAAGGGAAAGACGGTGGGGCTCTCGCTCGGGGGCACCGCGGAGTTGTACCTGCGCGCGGTCATGGAGAAAGCGCAGTTGTCCGAAGAGGACGTGAAGATGGTGCAGGTGGTCCCGGCCAACTCCGCTCAGGCGTTGCGCGCGAAGCAGGTGGATGCCATCTCCGCTTGGGAGCCCTGGAACACTCAGGCCCTGCAGGAAGTCCCCGGGACCGTGGAAGTCGCCCGCGGTGGGGGGTACTTCAACTACGTCATCTTCGGCCTCGCCAAGAAGAGCACGTATCGTGACCGACCGGACCTCATTAAGCGCGTCATCGAAGGGATGGCCGAGTCTGCGTGGTGGACGCGCCAGAACCCGCATGAGGCCGCACTCGCCGTGAGCACCTGGCTGCCCACCCTGGGTGTCCCGTTGCTCGAGGCGGGATTGAAGAATGTCCCCTTCGATGTCCGGATCACCGACTACACTCGCCTCGCGTGGGACCAGTCCTACCGCTTCCTGAGCCGTTTCAAACGGCTCCAAGGTCCTGTGCCTATGCAGGGGTGGGTGGACACCCGCCAGCTGAACCAGGTGATCCGCGAGAACCCGTCCTGGGTCGCCGATCTAAAGCCGTCCCCACTATTGGAGCTGAAGCTCCGGTAGAGCGGGGATGGCCACGGAGGGAGACGATGCCGTTCTTTAATCTGGACCGCCTTCAAGGGGAGTACGTAACGCCCAAGTACTCGAAGGCCTTTGGTCCGTTAGTCACCGGCCAGCAGATTGAGGTCGGGCGGTTACGCTTTGGGGCCGGCGAGGGTGCGGTCCCCCACGCCCATACGCAAGAACAAGTGATGCTCGTGCTCATCGGCCGCCTGCGGGTGACGATGGACGGCCAGACCCGCGATCTCGGACCCGGCGAGGGTTTCCTCGCGCCGTCAAACGTCTTGCACCAAGTAACCGCGCTGGAGGCGGCCGAGGTGCTGAGTTGCAAGAACGTCGTGGAGGGGCACGGACACAAGATCTGAGGGAAGACGCGGATGGAATTCTGGCTGGCCCAGACATTGAACGGCCTCTCGTTTGGGGCGCTCCTCTTTTTGCTCGCGAGCGGTCTCTCCTTGATCTTCGGGTTGATGCGCATCGTCAACATCGCGCACGGCTCGTACTACTTGCTCGGGGCGTATATCGCGCTCTCGGTGGTCAAGGCCACGCACAGCTTCATCCTGGCTCTCCTGGCGGCCGCCGCGGGTGTCGCGGCCATCGGGTTCATCATGCAGCGGGTATTTTTGGCCCGTTTCTACCGTCAGACCCTCGCCCAGGTCTTGCTGACGATGGGCTTCTCGTTTGTCTTCGCGGACGTGACGCTACTCGTCTGGGGCGGCGATCCGCAGCGGCTGTCGACCCCCGCGCTCCTGGCGCGCTCCGTGGCCATCGGGCCTGTCTACTTCCCTGCCTACCGCGCCTTCGTGATCGTGGTCGGCGCTGCAGTGGCGTTTTTGTTGTGGCTCGTCTTAGAAAAAACACGGATCGGCGCTACCCTGCGCGCCGCCGTGGACGATCAGGAGATGGCCCGGGGGCTGGGGATCGATGTCGGCCCCCTGCTCACGGGCATGTTCGCGCTCGGGGCTGCCTTAGCGGGAGTCGGAGGCGTGATGGGCGCTCCGTTTCTCGGAGCCTATCCCGGGGCCGATAGCGACGTGCTACCGCTCGCGTTTGCCGTGGTTATCATCGGCGGATTGGGCAGCCTAAAGGGTGCGGTGGTGGGCAGCGCGCTGGTCGGCATCCTCGATAACTTTGGCAAGGCGCTGTTCCCCGAGTTGTCCTACTTTACCCTCTTTGTGCCAATGGCCATCATCTTAGCCGTCCGGCCTACCGGTCTGTTCGGCAGAGCCTAATAGTGTCGATGGCCTCGCGCAGACGCATCGCGTGGCTGGTCGCAGGGTCCGTGACCCTTGCCCTTCTCCCTCGCGTTGTGCCCGTGTACTTCACCCACTTGCTTATTTTGACGATGCTCTACGGTCTCGCCGCGAGCAGCTTGGACCTCCTGCTCGGCTACACCGGGCTTACGTCGTTCGGGCATGCCGCCTATTTCGGGATGGGTGCCTATGCCGTAGGGATGCTGACCCTGCGGTTCCACATGCCGATGCCTCTGGCGATGGTGGCGGGAATCCTGGCGGCCGGGGTTCTCGCGGTCTTATTCGGGTTGCTCGCGACGCGGGCCACGCAGGTGTATTTCATCATCATCACCCTTGCGCTCGGCATGGGGCTGTGGGGTTTGGCCTACCGGCTGGTGTTGCTCACCGGTGGAGACAATGGCATGCCTGGCATCCCGCCGCTGGATCTGGGTTTCGGATGGCCGGGACGCGATGCGGTGGCGCTGTACTACGTGGTGCTGGTGGTGGTGGCTGCGACGGTGGGGGGACTCTATCGCCTCGTGCACTCCCCATTTGGCCTTACGTTGCGGGGAATCCGCGAAAGTGAATCGCGCATGCGCATGTTGGGGTTCAACACGTGGCTGCACAAGTACGTCGCGTTCGTCATCGCCGGTACCACCGGCGGAGTGGCGGGGGTGCTCTATGCCGCGTACAACGGGTTTGTAAGCCCGCCCGATCTGCACCTGGCCGCCTCGGCCGAAGAGGTGTTGATGGTCATCCTCGGCGGGGCGGGCACGCTGTTCGGTCCGCTGGTGGGGGCGGGGTTGGTTGTGTTTCTCCGCAACTTGGTGAGTGCGTACACGCAGCGGTGGATGCTGATTCTCGGCGGGATCTTCATTTTTACCGTCCTCTATGCGCCGCAGGGCGTGCTGGGTGCCCTCCAGGTGCTCATGACACGGAGGCGGCTGGGGCGGGTGGTGCCGTCGTCGAGCCTCGCATCTGCAGACGTCCCGGCTAAGCGAGTGGCGGGTGCGGAGGAGAGACCATGAGACCGGATAGGTGGAGACACGAGACTAGCGAGGAGGTATAGAGACGATGCGACGGGGATATCGAGGTGGTCTGGGGGTCCTCACGGCAGTCGTGCTGCTCGGTCTGGTGAGCGCTGGTGGTCCCGCGCAGTCGCAAGGGATGGGGCCAATCCGCATCGGTTTCATCGCGCCGCAGACCGGGGTCTTCGCGGCCAACGGGCGCGATATGTTGAACGGGTTTCTCATGTTCTGGGAGGAGCGGAATAATACGGCCGGGGGCCGAAAGGTCGAGGTAGTCTCTGAAGACGATGCCGGCGTCCCCGCGAATACGCTGACGAAAGCCCGCAAACTCGTAGAGCAGGACCGCGTCGATATGCTGGTGGGTCCCTTGACGGCGAACTCGGGATTGGCTCTTCGGGACTTCGTCGACAGCGGCAAGGTCGTCACGCTGTATCCCATTGTGTCTGCAGATGACATCACCCAGCGCCGATCCAGTCCCTATATCGTGCGCGTCGGCTGGACCAGCAGTCAGCCCAACCACCCGCTCGCGGACTGGATCATCAAGAACACATCCTACCGGAAGATCGCGACGATCGGCTACGACTTTGCCTTCGGCCACGAGAATGTGGGCGGATTCCAGCGGACCTTCGAAGAAAACGGTGGCCGTATCGTGCAAAAGCTGTGGCCGCCGATCGGCGCCCCCGACTATGGGCCGTACCTCACACAACTGCGCCGCGATGTCGATGCCACCTACGCCATCTTCTCCGGGGCGGACGCGCTGCGCTTTCTGAGCCAGTACCAAGAGTTTGGCCTCAAGGACAAGATTCCCGTCATCGGCGGCGGAACATTGACCGATGAGCACATCCTCCCGCAGATGGGCAATGAGGCCCTGGATGTGATCACAGCGCTGCACTACAGCGCTGCCCTGAGCACAGCGGAGAACCGGGCCTTCGCGAGTGCCTACTCGAAAAAGACCAGCCGCGCGCCCTCCTACTACTCGGAGAACGCCTACACCGGCGCCCGCTTCGTCTACGAAGCCCTCCAAGCGGTCCGGGGCAGCGTCGATAACAAAGAGGCGTTCCTGACCGCGCTCCGGCGGGTGGTGGTTCCCGATGCCCCGCGTGGGCCCGTGCGGCTGGACGCGTACTCCAACCCCATCCAGAACGTCTACATCCGCCGGGTGGAACGGCGCGGAGGGTTGCTGCAGAACACCGTTCTCTTTACCTATCCCAACGTGTCCCAGTTCTGGACGTACGCGCCGGAAGAATTCTTGAAGCAACCAGTCTACAGCCGCGACTACCCACCACTGCGGCCGTAGCGACATGGAGACTGACCACACCACGTGAGGGGTGAGCGCAGTGAGGCGGAAGCTCGGAGTACACATGGCATTAGCGGGACTGCTCGTGATCCTCGCACTGCCGTCTGGGACGGGCCAGGCCCAAATGGGGCCGATTCGGATTGGGGCCACGTGGCCGCTGACCGGACCGATCGCCGCGAGCGGCAAGGACATGCTCAACGGGTGGGAGCTCTTCCTCAGCGATGCCCACAACACGATCGCCGGCCGTCCCGTCGAGTTCATCATGGAAGATTCCGGCGGGGTGCCGGCCAACACGCTCACCAAGGTCCGCAAGTTGGTGGAGCGGGATCACGTGCACCTGCTGGTTGGGGCAGGGTTGTTGGCCTCCGAAGGGTATGCGGTGCGGGACTACATCGTGCAGTCGCAGACCCCGCTGTTGTTCGGCGTGGTGTCGGCAGACGATCTGACGCAGCGGCAGCGCGCGCCCTACCTGTTGCGTGTGGGCTGGACGAGTAGCCAGCCGTCGCACCCCTTTGCCGATTACATCTTCGGCAGCTTCAAGTACCGCCGGATCGCGATGATCGGCAACGACTACGCGTTCAGCTACGAGGTGACCGGGGGATTCCACCGGCGGTTTGAGGAGCTGGGGGGCTGCATTGTGCAGAAGATCTGGGTGCCTCTCAACACCCCCGATCACAGTCCGTACGTGTCTCAGATCCGTCGCGACGTGGACGCCGTCTTTGCCAACTTCGTCGGGGCGGATGTGATCCGGTTTGTCAAACAGTACGACGAGTTCGGCCTGAAGGGGCGTCTCCCGCTCATCGGGGGCGGCCTGCTCTCCGACGAGAGCCTGCTGCGCAGCATGGGCGATGAGGCGATTGGGAACATGTCTGCGCTGCACTGGAGTGCCGCGCTCGACCGGACCGAGGCGAAGCAATTCGTGGCCATGTACATGGCGAAGTACGGCACGGCGCCGTCGTACTATGCCGAGGGGCTGTATACCACGGGACGGTGGTTGGAAGCGGCGGCACGCCGCGTGCGAGGCAACGTGGAGAACAAAGATGCCTTCATGGACGCGGTGCGGGGCGTCGAACTTTATAACGCTCCCCGCGGTCCCCTGAGAATGGACAAGTATCAGAACCCCATCGAAAACATCTACGTCCGTCGGGTGGACAAGGTGGGCGGCACCCTGGTGAACTCGGTGATCTACACGTTTCCCGCCATCTCGCAGTTCGGCTCCTACAAACCGGAGGAGTTTCTGGCGAACCCGGTCTACTCGCGGGATTACCCGCCGCTCCGACCGTGCAAATAGATAGAGAGGACAGAAACACGGACGGAGCCGGCGGCGGGGGATGGTGCCTGGCGCTGGACGCAGTCGCCAAGACGTTTGGAGGCCTGCGGGCGGTGGACGGGGTCAGTTTGCAGGTCCGCGCGGGCGAACGACGGGCGATCATCGGTCCTAACGGCGCGGGCAAGACGACGCTGTTCAACCTCATTAGCGGGGAGCTCCCGGTGACGTCGGGCCGGGTGGTCCTGTTTGGGCGGGATATTACCGCCCTGCCGAGCTTCCGCCGCACTGGGCTCGGGATGGGGCGGACCTACCAAATCACTAACCTCTTCCCGCAGCTCACCGTGCAAGAGAACGTCGTCTTGGCGCTGCTGGGTACGCACTCTCGTAAGTTCGTGATGCATCGGCCCGTCCTCGGTGATCGGGATCTTGTGGACCAGGCCCAACACCTGCTCCGCGGCGTCGGCCTGAAGGACAAAGGCGACGTGACCCTCACGCGTCTTGGCTATGGGGAGCAACGCCAAGTCGAACTCCTCCTGGCTCTGGCCAGCAAGCCCACGATGCTTCTCTTGGATGAGCCTACCGCGGGGTTGTCCCCGGCCGAGCGGCGCGGGCTGGCTCAGAGCATCCGCGACCTGGACCCCTCGATCACGGTGTTGCTGATCGAGCACGACATGGACGTGGCCTTCGAGGTCGCCGAACGAGTCAGCGTGCTGCACCTCGGCCGCGTGCTGGCCGAGGGCACGCCCGATGAGATCCGGGCCGATCACCAAGTGCAGCAGATCTACTTGGGCACGGGACACTGACGGCCGCGGAGCGAGAATACCCGATGTACAGCAGCAGCGAGCGGACCGGAGGCGATGCCCTCCTCGTCGTGGACGACATTCACACCTACTACGGGGAAAGCTACGTATTGCAGGGGGTCTCGTTGCAGGTGCGGCGGGGACACATAGTCGCCGTCCTCGGTCGAAACGGCATGGGCAAGACCACGCTGATCCGCTCCGTCATCGGGTTCACTCCGCCCCGGCGCGGGCGGATCCTCTACGGGGGGACGGATATCACCCGACGCCCCAGTGAGCAGATCGCGAGACTCGGGGTGGGGCTGGTGCCGCAGGCACGGCGCATCTTCCCGTCTCTCACGGTCCAGGAAAACCTGATGGTGGGCGCGCGGCGCCGCAATGGCGACGGCTGGACTCTCGATCGCATCCACACGCTGTTTCCGCGTCTGCGGGAGCGCAGTCATTACCGCGGCAATCGGATCAGTGGGGGCGAGCAGCAAATGCTCGCGATCGGACGCGCGCTGATGACCAACCCTCAGTTCCTCTTAATGGACGAACCCTCCGAAGGCCTCGCCCCCCTCTTGGTTCAGGAACTGGGAGGAGTCTTCGCCCATCTCAAGCAGGAGGGCCTGTCCTTCTTGCTTGTGGAGCAGAACTTCCGATTAGCGTTGACGGTCGCTGATCGCGTCTTTGTCCTCAGCAAGGGGCGGGTCGTGTTCGAGGGGACACCCTCTGAGCTGGAGCAGTCGACCGAGACCCGCCAGCGGTATCTCGGTGTGTAGCGTCTCGGACCGCCAACAGCCGATGGTGGGGCGCGGGACCCGAGCGAGGAGAGGCGCATGAAGAGCATGGCCGTGGTCGCGTTCGGCGAACCACTCGTGCCCCGCGAAGTCGCCATGCCCCTGCCGCGGGCGGGCGAAGTCGTCGTCAAGGTGCTGGCCTGCGGCGTGTGCCGCACGGATGTGAAGATTGTGAGCGGGCAGATGCCATTCTCGCACACGCAGCATCTGCCCCACATCCCCGGCCACGAGATCGCCGGCGAGATCGTGTCCCTCGGCCCCGGGGTTAGCGCTACGCTCGGCCAGCGGGTCGTGGTCTTCAACTACTGGGGATGCGGCCGCTGTCCATACTGCCTCGCCGGTCAAGAGAACCTATGTGATAACCTGCTCGGGTTTGTGGGATTCACAACGCCGGGGGGCTTTGAGGAGTTTTTGGCCGTCCCCGCGAGCCATGTGCTGCCCGTTCCTCCTAACGTCACTGCGGTCGAAAGCGCGGCCATGTCTTGTGCGTTAGGAACCGGGTATCACGCGGTCGTGACGCGGGGGCGCGTGCAGGCAGGGGAAACCGTGGTGGTCTTGGGGGCTGGCGGCGTCGGTCTCCACGCCCTGCAGTTTGCCCGGGTCGCCGGCTGCCGGATCGTCGCGGTCGATATCAACCAATCCAAGCTGGATGCAGCGCGCTCTATCGGGACTGACGAAGCTCTCCTCCTCCAGGAGGCACAACCCCGCGTGCGCGAGATGACCGGGGGGCGGGGTGCCGATCTTGTCATTGATTGTGTCGGGAACGGTGAAGCCACCCAAAATGCCCTGGGGCTAGTGCGCAAGGGAGGCCGGATCGTGCAAGTTGGCTACACGACTGATGCGACACACTTTCCGCGCCTGCCCACCGATGCGGTGGCTCTGCGCGAGGTCAGCCTGATCGGAGCCCGCTACATCACACGACCGGAACTAGCCCGCGCCATCGAGTTGGTCAGCCGGGGGCTCGTCCGTCCCGTGATTTCGGATGTCATGGACTTCTCTCAGGCGAATGAGGCGCTGGCACGCGTGCGCGCGGACGAGGCTGTAGGACGGATCGTCTTGCAGGTGGCTCGATGAGCTCGAAGCATGAAGGGTGGGCCCCGGGGCCCTTTGCGGCCGACTACGAGCAGCGAGTCAACCTCGACGCCCTACGGCGCAAGCGTCTCGAGCGCGCCCGGGAAGCGATGGTCGCAGGGGGGCTGGACGCCCTCTTGGTGTGGAAGGATGAGAACACCCGGTACTTGACCAGCCTGCGGCCGCAGCTGATCGCCGGCAAGAGTGGATTGTTAAACGGCGTGCTGCTGGCACAGGGCGATAGCGACCCGATCCTCTTCGTCTCGGGGGGCGACGCCGACCGGGCGCGCCAGCACATGCCCTGGCTAGAGGAAGTGCATGCGATTCCGATCCTTGAAGAGCGCGGGTTGATCGCCCACTTTACCGACACGATTCTGGAA
>DATGVF010000127.1:0-9641 GCA_035300645.1 bacterium | reverse complement strand
TGAGATATTGACGGGTACGCGGTCCCGCTGAGGGTTCGCGATGGAGAGAACATCGAGTGTCTACGGGCGCGCGTGGCGGAGATGGGGGTCCAGCAGGTCGCGGAAGGGAGTTTTGACCAGACCTGACAAACGAAGGCCCGGGATTACTATCGCAACCAACGAGGCAATGGCGTGATCCCTAAGGTTGCGCGCTCTTGCGTAACGCGTCCTCAGCTTCGAAGGCGATCACGAGCTGGTCGGCGGCGTCGGTCTTCGCGCCGTGGCGCAGGAAGGCCTCTCCCAGATCGCGTGCGGCCTGGGCAATCCGCGCGTGCGCTCCGTGCACCCGGAAGGTGGCGAGCGCTTCAGCCATCAACTCCTTGGCCCGTTCAGGACGGTCCTGCTTAGCGTACACTGTCGCGAGCACAGTGCGGGCCTCGGCGCCCTCCATCGCGTCAGGGGCGTTTTGGGCCGCCGCGATCGCTTGCTGGGCGATTGCGCCAGCGTCTTCAAGATTGCTCGTGGCCAGATGCGTCCTGGCGATCTCCGTGAGCGTCGCCGCGTGCGTGATCTTCAGATTCAACCGCTCCGTTATCCGTAGGGCCTGGGTGAGATGGCGGAGTGCCTCATCGTAGCGCCGCTGCTCATATGACACTTGACCAATATTGTGGAGAACCCCAGCCAGATCGGGCATTTCCTCGATGAATGCGAACGCATCTTTCGCTTCATTGAGGCGCTGGGTTGCCAGGTCGAGATTCCCCAGACGTCGGTGGCTGAGGCCTAGCCCCCACAACGCGCGGCCTCGCAGGATGGGATCGTGGCGCGTGGCCTGAGCGTCTGCGGCCTCCGCATAGCGTTTCAGGGCGAGATCGTGCTTGCCGAGGTATGCGAGAGTCGTCCCGAGGAAGATGAGGGCTTCGGTGCGGGTGGGATCGCGGCTCGCCTTCGCCTGACGGAATGCTTCAAGGGCCTTTTCGAAACTCCTGACCGCCTCATGAAGCTCCCGACGCACCAGTTGGAGCCGTCCTTGCAGGACCAACGCCCGTCCCGCACGCCATCGGTCGCGCGCCGCCTCGCACTGCCGGAGCGCCTCCCTGATCTTCTGCGAGGTCAGCTCGTAGTCACGGCGTTCGAGCGCGAGCTGCAACTCTTGCAGGAGAACTTCGCGGCGGGGTTCTTCCAAGCCGTACGAGTCGGCGACGAAGCGGGCGGCGTCGAGTAGGCCGTTCGTGAGGTCCAGCCGACGCTGTTGCATGGCCTGTGCGCTCAGCGCAAGCAAGTTCATCGCGGCCTGGTCGGGAATGTGGCCCTCGGATCCGAGGAGGGAGTCCACCGAAGCCCCCAGCCGTCGCGAGAGAATCACTAACGTGTCGACGGATGGCTTGGCGACTCCCCGCTCCAGCAGACTGATAAAGCTCTTGGAAAACTCGGGACCTGCCAGCTGTTCTTGTGTGAGGCCCCGGTTCTGCCGTACCTGGCGAATTCGCTCTCCGAGTGCCATGAGAACCTCCGTGAGGTGGTTATGTGTTACTCGACTGATCCAGGCGGAGGGATTTGACACGTCTTGCTAATACCCTTGTGCCCGGAGGGGACGGAGCGCCGGTAGGCGCGGGAATGAAGCTGACCGACGCTCCGCCTCTCGAGCGTGCCTATCTCGTTCCCCAGCTAACCCCCGCCCGGGCCGACATCGCCCGCAATCTGGAGAGGATTGAACTGGTAGTTGCCACTGGGCAGAACTGCTGTCGTCGCCCACACGAGAACCGAGAGTAGTGCCACCATCATGAGCTTACGCATCGTAATCCCCCTTTTGGGTTTTCCGGGGCCACCCGGTCAACGCCGGATCGCCTGCCGGGATTGGTGCATCCCCGCGCTCGCGATGGCGGTTCGCGACAGGGTAATGTAATCCTTTGCTTTTGCCAGTAGGAGATTTAAGTAGGGCTACTTAATGTATATGGGTAGGGTTGTCCTCATGCTGGAGCGGGAGGTAGGGCGCGCGGTCACACATGGCTACCACCAGCGGTGTAGATGACCAGTATCTCCGAGAGCTCGCAGCCTGGGGCGGGCCGGTGCGGATTCGCTGCGGTGGGGATCATCTCATCGAGGACGCCGTGGTGAAGGCCGTGGGAACTTACGCGATCCTGGTTGAGATGCCCGACGGCGAGAATGAGGAACTGATCTTCAAGCACGCCATCGACTCCATCGGGAGAATTCGTGAGGAGTAAGTGACTGGGAACGCCCGAGTCCTCGGGGCCCCTCGTTCGTCTACGCTTTCAAGGACCCCGCGAGCAAGCCGCGCATGAAGTAGCGACCCAGGATGATGTACAGGAGCATGGTCGGCAACGCCGCAAGCAGCGCCCCCGCCATTTGCACGTTCCACTCCACGATGTAACTGCCCGCGAGGTTGTTGAGGGCCACCGTGATCGGTTGCACCGCTGGCCGCGGGGTCACGATGACGCCAAACAGGAAGTCGTTCCAGATCGAGGTAAACTGCCAGATTGCCACCACGGCAAACGCCGGCAGCGAGATGGGGACCATCACGTAGCGGAAAATTCCGAGGATGCCGGACCCGTCAATCGTTGCCGCTTCGACCAGTTCGTTCGGCACGGTCGCGTAGTAGTTGCGGAAGATCAGCGTCGTGATGGGGATGCCGTAGACGACGTGGACGAAGATCAGCCCCTGAATTGAGCCGTACAATCCCATGCGGTTGAGGACTTGGACCAGCGGGATCAGGATGCTCTGGTACGGGATGAACATCCCGAACAGCAGTAGCGTGAAAATGGTATCGGATCCGCGAAAGCGCCACTTGGCCAGCACGTACCCGTTGAGCGACCCCAATGCCGCCGACAGCAGCGTGGCCGGGACGGCGAGGCGCACGCTGTTCCAGAAGTTGTTGTCCAATCCCCGGAACCCTTGGGCGTCACTGCCCACCCACGCTTTCACGAAGCTGTCGAGGGAGATGTGAGCGGGCCAGTCCCACATCCGATACAGGTTCACCTCCGCGTAGCTCTTCAATCCCGTGAGGGCGAGCACATAGATGGGTAGCAGATAGAGGATGGCGAACGCCGCGAGGAGGGCGTACAAGGCCACGCGCGGCCAGGAGGACCGCCCGTGCAGGCGGGGAGGTGCTGCCGGGAGTGCTATCGCTGCGTCTCCGTCCGCAGGCTATAGACGAGGTACGGCACGATCAGCACCGCGACCATGAGGAGCAGGATGACGGCGATCCCCGCGCCTTGGGCGAAGTTGTTTCCGCGAAACGTCGTGTCAAACATGAAAAACGCCGGCACGTCCGAGGAAAACCCCGGCCCCGGTCCGGTCATGGCCACGACGAGGTCGAAGATCTTCAACGAGATGTGCCCCAAGATAATGATCGCCCCGAGCGTGATGGGATGCAGCAGCGGCACGATGATGCTGCGATACGCCTGGAGGTCGTTCGCCCCGTCCACCCGAGCCGCTTCCCGCAGCTCCTCGGGGATGCCCCGCAATCCCGCCAGGTACATGGCCATGACATACCCGGACATCTGCCACACGGCCGCGATGACCACGGCCTTGATGCCGATTCGCGGATCGGTGTACCAGCCCGTTTTCAGCATCCCGAGACCGATCCGATCCAAGAGCAAGTTCACACCCGTACTGCCGAGCTGCACGCTGCCAGGGTTGAGTAGCCAGCGCCACACCACACCTGTCACGATGAACGAGAGGGCCAGGGGGAACAGATAGATACTGCGAAAGAAGGCCTCCCCACGGATTCCCCGGTCCAATAACACCGCGAGGATAAAGCCCACCGAGAGACAGATCGCCAGGAACAGGAGCGTGAATGTGACCGTGTTGCCCAGGTCGATCCGAAAGCGCACAGTGTTAAACAGCGCGGCGTAGTTCTTCCACCCCACCCACGTGAAATCGGGGGATAAGTTGTCCCACTTGGTGAACGACGCGAACACGGTGAAGCCAATGAAGCCGTAGACGAACACGGCGATGGCCGCGGCTGAGGGGGCAATGAGCAGCACAGCGATCAGCCGGTCAGCAGTTATAGCCCGTCGGCGCCGCAGGCGCGTGGCCGCGGGGGAAGCCATCTGCGCGCGAACCGTCTCGCTCACGCTTGGGTAGTCCCCGGAAGGATGCAGCGAGGCAGCCCAGGGTCGGACTGCCTCGCTGCGCAGTGCACGTGAGACGGGATCTTACTTACAGACCCCGGCGTCCTTACAGGCGGCCTGCAACGCGGCCTGCGTGCTGGCCACGTTCCCACTGGTCACAAACAGAGCCATGGCGTCCTTGTACTTGGTCGCCCAGCTCTCAAACGCGGCGGCACCGTGGATCACCGACGGCACCAGCGCGTCCTTCGCCCAGTCCTTCGCCGAGGACTGGAGGTAGGCGTTGAATAGCATTTGGTTGCAGTCCGTCCGGGCACAGATCGAACCCTTCTTGGGATTGAAGGCTTCCTGGCCCGCCTTGGAGCCGGAGACCTTCAGCCAGTTCAGGGCGTTCGTGCGGTTCCGGGCGGCTTTGGGCATCGCGAACGAGTCCGACAGCGCGTCAAAGACGCCCGCGTTCCCCGGCGGGGACGCCCAGCCGTAGTCCGTGAAGTTCTTGGACTGGAACCAGCCGTCTTCCCAGTCGCCCATGATTTCCATCGCGCCCTTGCCGTCAATCAGGTACTGGCCGGCGCCATCCCACGTGAGCGCGGCGTGATCACTGTTGGTGTACGTGAGCATGCGCTTGAACGTGTTCAGCGCCTGGGTCACTTTCGCATCTGTCCACGCGGTCTTGCCGGTCCACAGCCCGCGGTAGCCGTTTGCGCCCAGGGTCCCGATCAGCACCGCTTCAAACGCGTGTCCCGCCTCCCACCCTTCTTTGTCCCCCAGCACAAAGGGGACGATGCCCTTTGCCTTGAGCGTGTCCGCGAGCGTGAAGAACTCGTCAAATGTTTTCGCGGGGGTGAGGTAATTAGAGGAAAAGACCTTCTTGCTGATCCACATCACGTTCGCGCGGTGAATATTGACAGGCACTGACCAGTAGTTTCCCTGGTAGCGGAGCAAGTCCAATAACCCGGAGGGGAAAACCTTTTCCCATCCTTCTGACTTGAACAGTCCGCTGAGCGGTTCCAGGTACTTCGGGGGATCGTACTTCTGCACTTCCAATCCTGCGTGGACTTGGAACGAGTCCGGCGGATCTCCACCGGTCAGGCGCGTGGCCAACACAGCCTTGGCGTTGGTGCCGGCGCCACCGGCGACCGTCGCGTTCACAATCTCGACGCTGGGGTAGGCCTTCTGATACGCGGTAAACATTCCCTTGAGCCCTTCCGCCTCGCCGCCGGCGGTCCACCAGCTGAAGATCTCAAGCTTGCCGGAGGCAGCCGCGCCGACGTGGCTGGAGGGGAACAAGGACCAGATTGCGAGCAGGCTCACTATGGTGAGCCACCAAATGCGTCGTACCATCGTGTTCCTCCTTAAGAATACGCTACAGACTTGTAGTCATCGTGGTTACAAGCTAAGCCGTTCCACCCCCTCAAGCGCGATAAGAAGACCGGATGCCGAAGCCTGCCGGCCTGCGCGCAAGTCATGAAATTGACAGGTTCGCTCTTAGTCTAACTACGACAGGTGCCATTGAGAACCTGCCAGATTGCCGGGCGTGACCGCAGTAGGCCCGGTGTGCGCCGCCGTCGAATCGAGGTGGTCATGGCAAAACCACGCCGGAAGGGCAGACCCGCGGTGGGGCGAGTTCGTCGCGGGAATCGGTCAGGTGGCCGTGGCCGAATGACTCTGCGGGGGCACGAGGCGGTGACTGTGCTCGCGCCGGCGACCGAAACCGCAGCATTGCGGGCGTGGGCGGAAGTAGACCTGGGGGCCATCGCTCACAACATCCAGGCGATCCGCGCCCGGCTGGCGCCGTCGGCCCGCTTGATGGCGGTCGTGAAGGCAGACGCCTATGGGCATGGCGTGGTGCCGGTGTGCCAGGCTGCCTTGAAGGCGGGTGCGAGCGCGGTGGGCGTGGCGACTCTCGGCGAGGGCGTGGCGCTGCGGTTGGGTGGGATCCGCGCCCCGATCCTCGTGCTGGGCGGTCTCACGGTGGGCGAGGTCGCGGATGCCGCTGCCCATCAATTGAGTATCAGCATCACATCCCAGGAGATGGCACAGCTCATCCTCGATCGCCCGCAGCGCTTACCGACAGGTGTCCACCTCAAAGTCGACACCGGCATGACGCGGCTGGGTATGTTCCCACGCGAGATCCCCGCCCTGCTCGACCGCTTGGTCACGAAAGGCGTCTCTGTGGTCGGGTGCTACACGCAACTCGCGAGTGCCGACCACGCGGATCACGCCATGACCAGTGAGCAACTCGCTCGGTTCCATCCGGTGTTGGCCGTCGTCCGGGCGCGCTTTCCCCGAGTGGTCGTGCACGTCGCCAATAGCGCGGGGGCGCTGGCATCACCCGACACGCATTTTGACATGGTGCGGGTGGGGCTCGCGATGTACGGATTGTATCCATCGCCGGCGATGCGGTCGCTGGCCTCCCTGCGTCCGGCCATGCGCTTGTATAGTCGCGTCGTGCGGACCGCGCGCGTCGGGCCAGGCACAACCGTGAGCTACGGAGCGGCGTATCGCACGCGGACATCTACCACCATTGCCACCATCGCCTGCGGGTATGCGGACGGCTATCCGCGCCTCGCAGGGGAGACCGGGGAAGTCGTCATCCGCGGGATGCGGCATAAAGTCGCTGGCAGAGTCTGCATGGATCACTTGATGGTCGACGTCGGCGATCACCCTGTGGCTGTGGGGGATGTGGTCCAGCTGTTCGGTGATGCTCCGGGCGCGGATGAACTCGCCGCCTACGCCCACACGATCTCGTACGAGGTCCTCTGCGGTGTGGGGCTGCGTGTCCCCCGCATCTATGTGCGCTGACTCATGAAGGTCGCTTTTCAAGGAGAGCGCGGAGCGTACAGCGAGGAGGCGGTACGCGCTCTCTTTGGTGAGGTGGACGTCCGCCCGTGCCCGTCGCTAGGGGAAGTCTTCGACCTCGTGGGCGCCGGCGGCGCAGATCAGGCGGTCGTCCCGGTGGAGAACTCCCAAGCGGGTTCGATCAACGAGACCTACGATTTGTTACTGGCGCACACCCTCTACATTGTTGGCGAACTCGATCAACGCATCCGGCATTGTCTGCTGGCCCGCCCCGGGGAGGGGTTGGAGAGCCTTCGCAGGGTGTACTCGCATCCGCAGGCGCTCGCCCAGTGTGACGCTTTTCTGCGCCAACACCGCCTTGAGCCCATGCCCGCTTACGACACGGCGGGGAGCGCCAAGATGGTCGCCGAGCAGCGTCTTGTGGGGGCGGGTGCCATCGCCGGTCGTGCCGCGGCAGCGATTTATGGGCTCAGCGTGCTCGCTGAAGGCATCGAGACCAATCCCTTCAACTACACGAAATTCCTCAGCCTCGCGCGCCAGCCGGCCCCGCGGACGCCGGAGAGTAAGACATCCGTGGTGTTCATGACGAAAAATGCGCCCGGCGCCCTATACCGGGCACTCGGCGCATTGGCTGGACGGGGCCTGAACCTGACCAAGCTGGAATCACGGCCGCGCCGCCAAGTGCCGTGGGAGTACATTTTCTACGTCGATTTTGAGGGGCATCAAGACGATCCCCTGTCTGCCGGGGCGCTGAGCGAGTTGGCACGGGACACGACGTTTCTCCGCGTGCTGGGATCCTATCCGAAATCACCGACGCCTTTGACGTGACGGCGCTCGTCTCTCCGTCTCTACGCGCCCTCGGCGACCGCGGGCTCCTCGTTGAGTTTGCCAATGAGCTGTCGGTGGAGATCAATGCGCGCGTGCGCGCGTTGGGCCAGGCCCTGCACGGCGTCCCCGGTGTTGTGGAGGTCATTCCTACCTTCCGGTCGCTGCTGATCGTCCTCGACCCCGTGCAAGCGGATCGCGCCCGCATCGCTGACGATGCGATGCGGCTGGCCCAACAGCTCCCCCGCGATGCGGGGGGCAAGGGGAGTCTCATCGAGCTTCCGGTCGTCTACGGCGGGGACGCCGGCCCCGACTTGGATACGCTTGCCCACAAGTGGGGCGTCACTCCCCGTGAGGTGATTGACCTCCACTGCGGAAGCGAATACGTCGTCTTCATGCTCGGGTTTGCTCCCGGCTTTCCGTATCTGGGGATCCTGCCGAAGGCGCTACACACGCCGCGCCTCCCTTCGCCCCGGACTCGTGTGCCGCTGGGGTCTGTGGCCATCGCGGACGACCTGACCGGTGTTTATCCCCTGTCCACGCCCGGCGGTTGGCATCTGATTGGTCGCACCCCGCAGCGCCTCTACGACCCCCACGCTTCCGATCCGATCCGCTGCCGCCCCGGCGATCGCGTTCGCTTCGTTCCTATCGCCTCCGCGGAGTTTGCTGACACCGTGGAGACTGTTGCGCCATTAACGCGTCCGGCGCATCCGACGTGGGAGGTACGCGAGGGCGGATTGTACACCACGGTTCAGGATCTGGGGCGCGTCGGATACCGTAGTCTGGGCGTGCCGCTCTGTGGGGCAATGGACCCCGCATCGTTGCAGTTGGCGAATGTGGTGGTCGGGAATGCGCCCGGCGCAGCGGCTATCGAGTGCACCGCACCGGGACCCGTGCTGCGTGCTCTGGATGATGTCACGATCGCGATCACCGGCGCGGATCTATCGGCGACGTTGGATCGCGCGACCGTGGATCGGGGAACCGCGATTGGTGTGCGCGCAGGGCAGACGCTCTCCTTTGGCGCTCCGCGCGCCGGGATGTGGGCGTATGTAGCCATCGCCGGGGGACTCGATGTCCCGATGGTTCTGGGCAGTGCCTCGGTCTATGTCCCTGGCTCGTTAGGCGGCGTTCGCCTGAGGGCAGGAGACGTCTTGGGGCGAGGAGAAGGACCGACCCGCTTTCTCACGCCGAGAGTACCGGCCCTTCCGATTCCGGCCACGGAAACGACCGTCCGCGTCATTCCGGGTCCACAGGATGCGTGGTTTGAGCCGGAGGTCTTGGCGGCATTCTATCGAGCGACTTTCACCGTCAGTGTGCGTAGCGACCGCGCCGGAACTCGCCTCGACGGACCGAAGGTGCAGGTGCAACGAGAGCGCATGTTGTCCGACGGCATGGTGCCCGGGGCCATTCAGGTGCCCTCGGGGGGACAGCCGATCGTGATCATGCCGGACGGGCCGACGACGGGGGGCTACCCCAAATTGGGCGTCGTCGCATCCGCCGATCTGCGGCTGGTGGCCCAGGCGCGGCCTGGGGTGAAGATGCACTTCGTGCCAACCACGCTGAGTGAGGCTGTGACCGCATTGGCGGACTGGGAGCAGACCCTGGGAGCTCTCAGTCGCGTCTGATTCTGGAGAATTCCCGAGGAGCCCCGTCAATTCGATGTCGTCTTCTGAAGAGCACGTCGCGCAACTCGACCGCCTGCCCCGAGTAAAGCTCGCGCAGCTTCCGACTCCGCTGGAGGAGGCTCCCCGACTGTCAGAGTATCTACGCGGGCCGCGCATTTGGATCAAGCGCGACGATCTCACCGGGCTCGCTCTGGGGGGAAGCAAGGCGCGCAAGCTTGAGTTCTTGCTCGCGCAGGCCCGCGCGCAAGGCTGCGATGTCATCATCACCGTGGGTGCGGTGCAGTCCAATCATGCGCGGATGACGGCGGCAGCCGCGCAAAAG
>DATGVF010000126.1:0-21970 GCA_035300645.1 bacterium | reverse complement strand
CAGTGCTCGCAGAAGGGGCCATCGTCTCTCCATACCCATGCATCAGCACCACCGGGGCTCGGTGCGCGGCGACGACTGGGGCCATCGCGGGATCGGTCCGGAGCGCGCTGACGTCATTGATCATCACTGCCCCAGACTCTAATCCCCGACGCGCCACCTCGGCTTTCTGGGTATCGATCGACACTGCTGCCCCGAGATCGCGCACAAGCGCCTGCACCACGGGGACAACCCGGCGCAGTTCTTCTTCCACCGCCACCGGGTCCGCCCCCGGCCGCGTGGACTCTCCGCCGACATCGATGACATCTGCCCCCTCGGCGAGCATCTGTCGGGCGCGGTCCACAGCCTCGGACACGTCCAGGACCCCGTCGCCGGAAAATGAGTCCGGGGTGACGTTCACGACGCCCATGATGAATGTCCGCTGCCCCCATGCGAGGGTCAGCGCCCCAAGCCGCAGAGTGTGCCCGCTCGTCGTCACGAAATGCTCACCTGTGGTTCCAGCTTGGCAAATTCTCGAAAATTATCAACCTCGCAGACGCGACGTGAGCCTACGCAGACACGGGGGACTTGCGATAGTGTTGGGGGGCTGGGGGAAAGATCTTGAAGATTTCCATTGGGCCGCCCACCGCTTCGTAGACGTGCCCCCGAGTCGCCACATCGGCAATCACGAGGAACTCCGCTCCGGCGCGGATGGGTACTCCATTAAGCCGGCCGCGGCCCCGCCAGACCAGCGCTAGATAGGGACCGTCTTCGTGACTCTCCACTCTCGTCTGTACGACCAACCGCTTTCCGCTGAACTTGCGGAACCGGGGAGGGAAGATCCACGCTTCTGCCCCGCCCCGCGACGGCCTCTCGCGCACGAGCTCTGGTGTCAGCGCGCAGCGCCTCACCAGCGTCGGGTCAGTAGCGGTCGCGTAATCAATGAACGCCAGAGCGTCGCGGAGGGACGCAAATCCCGGGTGCATCTCCCGCTCAGACAGGACGCGTCCGGCCGATACGCGCTCCAACATCGTCGACACATCGGAGGGCTGCTGCACCTCGAGCGTCAGCGCGGTCCCCGGCCGGTGCGGAACCCCGGCCGGCACGAAGAACCCCGCACCGATCTTCTGGTGGATGACCGGAGACAATTCCAAAACGCGTCCACCGCCTTCAGCGATCGCGTCTGCGAGGTCGTGCTGCGTCGTCCCTGGCAGTAAGCCGACGTGGGTATAGGGGATCGGGCCTTTGGGCGCGTCGAGGAAATAATAGGCCTCGTCCTTCCCAAACCGCTGCCCGCCGAACCGGCGGGGATGGTTCCACACATCAGCATCCCGTGCGTGAAAGTGAAAACCGATCGTCTGGCCAGGATCTAAGATCTTGACGAGCACGGGGAAGTCAGGCCCGTAGGCGGCGAAGTGGCGCGATCCCAAGATCTCCTTCCCGCGAAGTTGCAAAGCGACCGGGAGAGGAAGGTCGAGTCCTGGCACATCGAGACGGCTGATGCCCTCGTCGACGATCCGCTGGGGGTTGCGCGCAGGCACGGTGGATCCGATCCATCGCTCGGACCGCCACATCCGCCAGCGCGCAATGTAGGTGCCGCCCGGCCGGTGCGCGATCGGAAGCCGACCACCGTCGGGGTAGAGGCGGCGGACATAGGTGGGACGCAGCGGAAGGAACCCGCCTGCCAGCAGCCGATCCAGCGCCTGTTCCAGTCGCATCACTCAGCTACCGTCTGACCAACCACCGGAGTGGCCCCTGGACGTATTCACTTGCGGACACCCGGCAATTACCTAGACTCCCGAGAGACTGCGCCTGCGGGCAATCCTGCCGCGGTCACAAGCGCTCCGACAGCCAGCACCCCGGCCACAAGCGGCACCCGCCAGAACACATCGTACAGCGCGTGTCCACCTAGAACCAGCGAAGGACCGAGGAGAGCTCCCATCAGGCCGGCACCGATCGCGCCGCCGAAATTGCGTGCAAACTGGATCAGGCCCGTCACGATCCCCAATACCTCTCGCGGCGATTCCTCCTGGGCGCTCACAATCAGAGCAAGCATGAACATCCCCATCCCAAACCCGGTCACAAAAAGCAGCGCCCCGAGGGCCCACAGAGGTGCACCGACGAAAACCGTCCAAAAGCCGAACCCTACGATCATCTCCACAGCCCCGGCCACGGAGAGCGACCGGGGTCCTCGGGACGGCAGCACGCGGGCCGAGAGGATACTACCGATCGTCCATCCTACGCTCATGGGGGCGAGGAGAATGCCGGCTTCTGTCGCCGTCCCGCCCCGGGCCGCCTGACCAAACAGCGGAATGAAGGTCGCACACCCAAAAAAGGCCATGCCCGCCACCAGACTACCCACAAATGCTCTTCCGATTAGCGGGTGGCGCAGCGTGTCCAAGGGAATCAGCGAACTACTCTGACGTCTCTCAAACTCACCAAATGCCACCAGAGACACGACCCCGGCAGCGAGGAGAACGGGGCCATGGATCTGCATCCCATAGACGAAGAGCCCCGCCCCCACCGCGAACAGGACCGCACTTGAAGCCGGCAGAGATGGCCTCGCCGCTCGCGCCAAATCAGTGTAGGTCCGCCCCACGAGGGCCATCGCCGCGAGCCCAAAGGGGACATTTAAGTAGAAGACCCACCGCCACGAGGTGTGGTCCACGATCAGCCCTCCCACGATCGGGCCGACCAAGCCCGAGACTCCCCAGACCCCCGACAGAAATCCCTGGATCCGCGAACGCTCTTGCAAGGAATACAGTTCGCCTACGAGCGTGAACGTGATCGCCAGGAGCCCTCCCGCCCCCAGCCCCTGCACCATTCGCGCGCCAATCAGAAACGCCATGGAATGCGACGCGCCGCTCAACGCCGATCCGATCAAGAAGACGACCGAGGAGGCCAAGTAGAGCCGCCGACGACCGAACAGGTCTGAGGCCCGGCCCCACACGGGGCCGCTCACGGTCGCCAGCAGCAGATAAAAAGCGAAGGGAAGACTGTAGAGGTGCTCGCCGCCCAAATCCGCGATCACACGCGGCATGGCCGTGGCGACGACGGTCGTTTCGATCGCCGCGAGGAACAGCCCGAGCACTAGACCCAGTAAGATCCAGGCCCGGGTCTCGACCCGATTCACCTTCTCCATCACGCGCGTTGACGGGACTCCCGGATGGCAGCCCGCTCCATGAAGCGCAGCGTCTCGTCCCGTGTGCCGACCCCCGTCGTTCCGCCGACGGCAGTCACGCACATCGCCCCGACCGCATTCGCGAACGAGGCCACGCGGTCCATCGTCCACCCGGCCAGAATGCCCGTTAAGAAGCCACCGCAGTACGCGTCACCGGCTCCGGTTGTGTCGACGACTTCCACCACATACGCCGGCACACGCTGTCGCCATGCCGGGCTGTCCACATAGGCGCCGGCCTCGCCCATCTTGACGGCCACGGTGCCGACCCCGCGGCTGCGCAACGCGGAGGCGATTTGAACAGGGTCGCGCAAACCCGTCACATGGCTCAGCTCATCTTGATTCCCAAACAGGAAATCGGTGTGCGGCAGACACGGGGCCAGTAACGTCATCCAGCGACCTTGCGCGTCCCAGGACATATCCACGCTCGTCCGGCAACCCTGCTGTCTTGCGCGGCGCAGGAGCGCCGCCGCCGGCTCCCCGTCCACTCCGGGAAGGACGAAATATCCTCCTAAGTGGAAGATCCGGCTGTTGTGGAGAAGCTCGTCGGGAACGTCCTGCGCCTGCAGGCTGCCGTTCGCCCCCGCAAAATGGAGAAAGGACCGTTCCCCAGACCGCGTGACCGCGACCACCGTCGCCGAGGTCGGCGTATTAGGCTCTCGCAGGACGTGCGGCTGCACGGCGTGGTCGACAAGCACCTGCACAAGATAGTCGCCGAAGACGTCAGTGCCGACGCGGCCCACGACAGCGGTTTGTACGCCGAGTTTGGCGAGCGTCACCGCGGTCGTGTGGGCCAGACCGCCCGAACGCAGTGCAATGGAGTCCACGAGGCTCAACCGACCGCTCTCCGGCCACTTGTCCACTCCTCCGACGATCACATCGGCCACCAGGACTCCCGCACATGTCACGTCAGGCATCGTCCTGGATCCTCAGCGCACGCGCCCCGCGGCAGTAACGGCAACTTGGGAGCTCAACGCGCGGGTCTGGGCGGCATCGATCGTCCCTGGCAGCAGCGTGGTGACATCGCACGCGGCAGCAGCCACGCCCGCCCGCGCCGCATCGAGCACGGACTGTCCACGGAGCAGCCCCACAACCAAGCCCGCCGTGAGGCTGTCCCCCGCCCCAATCGCGTTTACTCGCGCAACGGTAGGGGGACGCAGGAGCCACCGGCCGTCGGCAGTGATCAACGCCGCGCCCGCGTCTCCCAATGTGACAAGAACCTGACCGCCGGTCTGCGTCTGCAGCGACTGCGCGGCAGTGAACAGCGCGTCATCAGAGTCCAATCCCCCTCCGACGGCATCGGCGATTTCGGCTCGGTTCACCTTCACGAAATCCGGACGGGCCACCAGCCCTCGTCGTAGGGGTGCCCCTGCCGCATCCAGCACGGTGCGCACCCCGGCCGCGCGGGCGAACCGGATTGCGCGCGCGTAGAAGTCCTCAGGCAGCAAAGCGGGAAGACTCCCCGCCAGCACTAACACCCGGGCACGGCGCAGACTTGACCGCAATACGCTCAGGAGTTTGCCCTCCACGCCCGCTCCCCGCGCGGGGCCGGCCTCGTTGATGACCGTCTCCGTCTTCCCAGGATCGATGATCAACGTACAGACGCGTGAGGGCCCCCGCACGGGGACTGCGCGCATGGAGATGCCGTGTGTGCGTGCGCCCCGGAGGATGGCGCGCCCATTCTCGTCGGTCCCGATCACGCCGATCACCGTCACGGGCGCCCCCAACACCCGCGCCACCCGGGCAACATTCAGTCCTTTCCCACTGGCCAGTACGGAACCCGTGTCCGCCCGGTGGATTCGCCCGGCGGCGAAATCCCGCACAACGACGACGCGATCGAGACAGAGATTGGGACAGAGAATCAGGATCACGATGCGGACGCGGCTCGAAAGTACTGATCTCCAGCCTGACGCAGTGCAGCGGCACCGGCGGCGGGGCCACGGGGGTGATTGAAGATGGCCGAGCCGGCCATCGGTAGGATATCTTTGCCAAGCACATCGTAGTTCGGGGCCAGCGTCTGCACCGTCAGGCCGCCTGAGCAGGTGGGCAGCACGGACCCGATCGGCCCCCACGGTCCCCTCAGGACATCCGCGACCTGACGGACTTGAGTGGACCCTCCGCTTCGGAGGTATCCGCCCAATGCATAGAGGTCAAGGTAGTCGCCGCCAAGCAAACGCACGCATCGGGCGAACACGCGCACATCGATACCGTTCCCCCCAGGGTGCGCGAGGGCCGAGCGGCCGCCGGAGTGCACGTAGATCGGGACAGCGGTATCGCTCGCCTCACTGAGCATCTGCAGTGAGGCCAGCCCTGCGGCAAAGACGTTTACCATGAGCCCGGTCGCCCCCGCCTGGACCGCCGCGCGGGCAGCAGCCAGCATCTCATCCGGCCGTCCCGTCACGTGAGGGCAGTAGATCACCCGATGGCCGGTGTGTTCTTCCAGACCGCGCAAGGCCACCGTGACGGCGGCCACTCGGGGCAGCAGCGGGCAGTAGGCGGGATTGTTCATCTTCTCGTCGTCTTTGATCAGGTCCACCCCACCCAGCGCAGCCGCCGTGCAACGCGCGGCTACCTCGTCGGGGGTGAGCCCGGCGCCGGGCTTGACGATCGCGCCGAACAGCAGCGCAGTCGCGGGCACCTGGAGGATCGTACGCGTTCCCGCCACGCCAAACCGTGGCCCCCGGAACGCGCGCAGCAGTTCGTCGGGCAGGAGGACATCGGCAAGCCGAACGACGTCTGCAAACGGGCGCTCAAACAACGGACCAGCAGTCAGGTATAGCCACACCGCTGCAAACGGCGAGCCCCGCTCAGGCAAATTTGCAGTGGGGAAGGCGATGGCCGCATACCCTGCGCCCGGACGCAGTTCACGTACGTCCACGACGCGGGCCACCGATCGCCTGTATCGTTCGGTGGGCACCCCGCCTCCCGACCACGCGCCGGCGCTCTCCTCCAGCGCGATGAATTCTGCAGTCTGATGCATATTCTCGCGTGTCTCGATGTAGTACACGCCGAGAAAGGCGTCAGGCGGGGCAGTCCACTGCGGGAGATCTGCCGGGTACGCTAGAGCAGAGGGGCGGGCGTCGCCGTGCATCCGTGTCCGCGTGGAGATTCGTGAAAGGAGTCGGGGATTTCCTCTCCGAAAGAGTCCATCCCTACACTTCGGGAGGCGCAATTGATGACACGCCTCACCGGCCGCACCGATCTCCAACGCTCCCCACTATGCGTGCAGACGTTGGATCTCCCGTGGCCGCAGTGCGGCGTCGATGTAGGCGGAGAGGAGGTGACGAGGCACGACTGGGCCCTCCGCGTCTCTGACGACGCGGCGCATCACGCGTGCAGAGTATCTTCGCAAGGAGGCGAGAAGCATGACCCGGCATCACATGGTCATACGGTGGCTGGCCATCGCGCTAGCCACGACCCTGGGGGCGACGACCGCCCTCTACGCCGCTGAGCAACAGCAGCTGGTCGTCTACCATTGGTGGACGGCGGGCGGCGAGCGCCAAGCCATGCAAGTGATCTTCGACGCGTTCGCGAAGAAAAATCCCACAACAAAGATCGTCGACAACCCCGTCGCGGGGGGCGGGGGCATCACGCTGAAGACGGTCCTGCTCGGGCTGCTCGCGGCCAAGATCCCCCCGGATACCTTCCAGTCGCTGAGCGGTGCCGAACTGAAGCAGTACGTTGACGGTAACTACGTCGCGCCGGTCGACGACGTCTGGACGGCGCAGAATCTCAACGCGAACTACCCGGCGGTCATCGGCAAGATGACCATGTTCTCAGGCAAGCACTACGGCATCCCCATGAACGCCCACCGCGCGAACTGGCTCTTCTACAACACGAAGCTGTTCAAAGACCTGAAGCTCGCTCCGCCGACGACCGCGGATGAACTGATCGCCGCCGCCAAACAAATCAAGGCCAACAAGCCCGGTGTGGCGCCGATCGCCATCGGGACCCGCGAGAAGTGGCCGGCGGTCTTCCTCTTTGACGTCGTGCTGCTCTCCACTGGCGGGCCCGACGTGTATGAGAAGTTCTACACCGGTCAGCTCGACGTCAAGACTTCGCCCGAGCTCCGGACGGCCTTGGAGAAGTACAAGGACCTCATCCCCTACCTGTACGAGTTTCATGGAGCCAAGACCTGGAGCGACATTGCCGGCCCCATGGCGGAGGGGAAGATGGGCATGATGGTGATCGGCGATTTCGCCGCGGGCTTACTCGTGCAAGCCGGCTTCAAGGAAGGCGTGGACTGGGACGCGGTCGGCTTCCCCCAGAAGCCCCAGGAAGTCTTCCTCATGATTGTCGACACCTTCGTGCGACCGGTCGGCGCCAAGCATCCGGAGGCGGCGACGACGTGGCTGACCAACCTCACCGATCCGCAGGTCCAGGGCACCTTCAACATCGTGAAGGGGTCCATCGCCATCCACAAAGCCGTGCCGGACAGCACCTACCCGGACAAGTTGCACCGCACGGCGTCGGCCACCTTTAAGAGCAAGCGCATTGTGCCCAGCTCGATCCACGGGGTGCTAGCTCCCCCGGCGTTTTTGAGCGATTGGCAGGACATCCTGACGCGCTTCCTCTACAGCCCCGACGTCAAGCGGGCGCTGACGGAGATTAGCGACGCCATGACGTTGGACAAGGTGACCGAGTCCGGCAACTGGTACTGGGCGAAGTAACGGCCAGGGGCGCCCCTTCCGGGTTCCCAGAGGGGGCGCCCGCCGTTCTCATGACCTACACCCGCACCCACGTCATCCTGTTCCTGGGTCCCCTCCTGCTCATTGTCGTCCTCATGTACGGGATGATGGCCTGGACGGCGGCCGTCGCGATGGACGATTGGGTAGGGATGGCGCCGGTCTGGAAGTTTGCCGGGTGGAACAATTTCCACGCCCTGCTCACCGGCACGCTGCGACAGCGGTTCCTCACCAGCCTGCGCAACAACCTCACGTGGCTGGGGGTGTTTATCCTCCCGACGGCGTCGCTGGGATTGCTCCTCGCGTACGGCCTTGATCTGGCCGGCAGGGCAGAACGCGTGCTGCGGCCCCTGTTTCTTTATCCGATGGCCCTCTCGTTCGTGGTAACCGGGACCGTGTGGGCCTGGATGTACGACCCGGACGCAGGGGTCTTCAACGGTATCCTCCGCTCGATCGGGCTGGGGCGATGGGCGCAGCCGTGGATCGCCGATCCCACCTTGGGAACGTTTTGTCTGATCGGCGCGGCGGTGTGGCAGTACACGGGGTTTGCGATGACCCTGTACCTCGCCGCCATTCGCGACATTCCACGGGAGATCTTCGAGGCCGCCCGCGTCGATGGGGCAACCGACGTGAATCTCTTCCGCTACGTCGTTGTGCCGAATGTGGGACATGCCACGATGATCGTCGTCGCCATGCTCATTCTGGTCACCCTGAAAGTGTTCGACTTGGTGTGGGTGATGACGTTCGGAGGCCCGGGGAATTCGACGGAGGTCTTGTCTTTCTTCATGTTCGTGGCGACGTTCCGGCAACAGTTCGTTGGCATTGGGGCGGCGATTAGCGTGGTCATCATGGTCCTCGCGATTGCCGTCGTCGTCCCGTATGCCTGGTGGTCTACGCGGAGACTCCCGACGTGAAGCTCTCCCCGCGTGGTGTGTGGGTGGTACTCCTGACGGCGGTGGCGGCGGTCTGGCTCCTCCCCCTCTACACGATGCTGGCCACATCCCTCAAGACCACGCGGGAGATCGCCATGGGTCAGTACGTCCTGCCGCCGCGGGAGTTTGCCGTGGAGAACTATCGCGTGGCCCTGGACGCCCTCCGCTACGGACTGGTGAACAGCACGCTGGTGGCGCTTCCGGCCACGGCCCTGGCGGTCCTCCTGGGCTCTTGGGCGGGCTTCTTCCTGTCGCGCCTGCGCTTCCGGCCCGCGCCGGCGATCTTCTTCTTAGCTACGATCGCCACGTTCTTGCCCTACCAGATTGTCCTCATTCCGCTCACGCAGTTGCTCTCCGCCCTGCACCTCATCAATACCCGCCCCGGCCTGATCGTCGCGTACCTGCTCCTCACCACACCGATGGCCGCGCTCATCACGGCCACTTTCTTTCAGACCGTCCCGATGGAGTTGCAGGAAGCGGCGACACTAGACGGCTGTGGGCCCAGCACATTCTACTGGCGGATCCTCGTGCCCGCCGCGCGCCTGGGGATCCTCTCGACGGCCATCCTGATCTTCACGCTGGTCTGGAACGAGTTCCTGATCCCTACCGCCATGACGCAAGGCACGCTCAACCAGCTTGCCACCCCCGTGCTCGCGGGCTTGAAGGGCAACTATGCGCAGCTGTGGCACATCCAGATGGCCGGCGCCACGCTGACCTCTCTGCCTCCGTTGTTGATCTTCGTGGGGCTGGGCCGCTACTTCGTCTCAGGCCTGATGGCCGGCACACTCAAGTAACGCGGGTCCCCGCGCGGCCTCACTGAGAGCGGAATTTCCGAGGAACAGTGGTTTTCGGGACGCAGACTACGAGCGCTGAATCGACCTCTGAAGACTACGGCATGATGAAGACCTGCGAGCAGGACTTTCGGGAGGTCAGCTACGACGGAGGCTGGTCAGGTCCCCCTACCCCGACGCGGCAGAATGAATCCACCACTTGCGGATCGAACTGGGAGTTGCGCTTGTGCTGTAATTCCGCCATGGCCCGAGGGCGAGACAGCGCGGACCGGTACGGGCGCTTGGACGTCATCGCCTCAAACGCATCCACGACCGCGATGATTCGCGCGAACAGCGGAATCTGTTCCCCCTTGAGTTGATCGGGATAGCCTCCGCCATCCCAGTGCTCGTGCACGTGACGAACGGCCTCTTTCACGGCGGCGCTGAGGGGGGTCGACTGCAGGATGCTGCTCCCCACAACGGCGTGGTGGCGCATCAGGTCCCACTCGGCCGGGGTCAGGGGGCCGGGCTTCATCAACACTGAATCCGGGACGCCGATTTTCCCAATGTCGTGCAACTCGGCTGCGATTTTCAATTCGGCAATCTGCTCCGCCGATAGCCCAAAGTCCTGGGCGATAGAGACGACGTATGCCGCGACGCGAACCGAATGGTCACCGGTCTCCGAGTCACGGGCGTCCACCGCGTTTGCGAGAGCATGGAACGTCCCCAGGTGGGCGGCGCGCAGATCCTCGCGCTGTTTGGTCAAGACCCGCGAGGTGCGCTGAACCACAACGAGCATCGCACAGTAGAGTGCGAGGAAGCCCCCGGGAATGGTCGTCCACACCGCTTTCTGGAGCCGGGCGAGTTTCTGCTGCAGAGGGCGAAAATCGTAGACGACTTCATATGCCCCCGCCGGAGTTGCGGTCTCGGTGAACCGCACGGGCACGAATAGCCGCGCGACACCCAAGCTGGCCGCCTGCGCGACCAAGGGGCGCGTCGTCTGCGCCGACACCGTCGGCGGACCGGGCCGAATCCAGACTTGGCTGCGCTGAAACATGAGGTACTCGAGATACCCCTCGACAGACAAGTAAATCGTTTCCGGCGAAAACGGGTGGAGACGTTCCGGGGCTAGCGGCAATACGGCCATGGAGCCCGAGAAGGCAGCCCGCAGACCATCAGACGGCGTAGCCTTCTGCCCATCGCCCTTGTGATCGTTGCTGTAGAGGAGAACGCCGCGACGGTTCCACAACAAGAGCCGCAGGATGTTCGCGTTCTGCTGATCCGCGGAGAGGGCATCGAGGGCGGCCCGCGTATTCTCTCCCAGGCCGCGCTCCAGATCGTCAGGCGTGAACGATTGCAACATCAGCTGCTGGATTTGGGCCGCGACTTGGCGCGCTTCTTGATCGACGACGGAGTACCGCAGAGCCCCCATAGCAAGAGACGATAGACTCGTGGTCAGCGCGATCACCACGAGACCGCTCACCAGCGCAAAGCGGAGCAGGGAATTACGCCGTACCGTCACTTGACCCTCCGGATCTGTCTAATTCTATGCCCGCGTGCAGCCAGATCTCGCAGCAAGTTCCGTGCCGAAATGAGGGAAGTTTTGGATTGACCAACGGAATCACTAGTCCCTCCACGGGTCCAGGCGGGGGTAATCTGAACAATCGTCTGCGCCTGGTCCAACCTTAACCCTCGTATCCGCCGTGTTGTGGGAACCACACCCGTATACGTGGGACCGCCCGACGAAGTTCCGAGGAGTGCTCCGTCATCGGCAGTCGTAATAATCTTGACCATCCTTGTCTCGGGGGCTGACCCTTCCAGTCCGACCACTGAGACGGGCACGACGCAGAGGGGAACTCAGGCGAAGGAGGCGCGGGGATCGTGCGGAATACCCGGGTGCGGCAACGGGGTCTGTCCCATCAACCTCCGAACACGATTTCCTCACACTTCCACTGACGTGTGGTTTGCCACGTGTCTTGGTGACTGGACCTCACGGGCTCGCCCTCTCCCGACCGTCCCGGCTCTTCGCCTTTCGCGGACAAGGAAAATCCCCAATCAGTCGTGGCCCCACGGCCGGGGGCGTGCCACACGAAATAAGGCACCATGATACCGCTGCGTGATACCGTCCCATCGCGATCGTTTCCGTTCGTCAACTGGCTGCTGATCGTCCTCAATGTGGTGGTGTTCCTCGTCATTCTGTCGCTGCGATCCGACGCGGAAGGATTCGTGGCCGCCTTGGGGCTCGTCCCCAAGCGCCTTCTGACAGACCCTCAACCGTGGGAGCTCGTGACCCCTTTCACGTCGATGTTCCTCCATGGCGGGTGGGCCCATCTTCTCGGCAACATGCTGGCCCTCTACGTGTTCGGGGACAATGTGGAAGACCGCTTGGGGAGCGGCCGCTACCTCGTGTTCTACTTGTTGTGCGGCCTCGTAGCTGCCTTTGCTCACGTTGTCATCAACGCTGAGTCAACGGTGCCGACGATCGGTGCCAGCGGGGCGATCAGCGGGGTGCTCGCCGCGTACGTGGTCTTTTATCCGACCTCTCGCGTGATCACCCTGGTGCTGCTGCTCTTTCTCCCGTGGTTTGTGCAGATCCCCGCGACCATCTACATTGGCTTCTGGTTCGTCGCGCAGCTGTTGAACGGGGTGTTGACGGTAGTGAAGGGCCAGCAAGCGATGGGCGGAGTGGCGTGGTGGGCGCACGTCGGGGGCTTCCTGGCCGGCTTGGCGTTTGCGCCACTCTTCGCCCGCCGCCCCGTTCGCCGCGCCTACGCGGATGAGCTCTACCGATGGTGATCCGCACGACAGGAGGACGCTAAATGGACATCCTCTCGCTCTTTTGGATCTTTATCATCATTTCCACCCTGCAGCCGGTGATTCGCCAGCGCATGCTTGAGGCGCAACGACTGCGCCTGTTCGATCTACTGGAGCACAAGCGAAAGAGCCGCGTCATCGCGTTGATCCATCGCCAGGAGACCTTAAGCCTGTTGGGCTTTCCCCTGGTTCGCTACATTAGCATCGAGGACTCTGAAGCCGTCCTCCGCGCCATCAAGTTGACCGACAAGGATGTGCCCATTGACGTCATTCTGCACACCCCAGGGGGATTGGTCCTCGCCGCGGAACAGATCGCCTTCGCGCTCGATAAGCATCCCGCGCGAGTCACCGTCTTCGTGCCGCACTACGCGATGTCGGGGGGGACCCTGATCGCCTTGGCCGCTGATGAGATCGTGATGGATGATAACGCGGTCCTGGGGCCCGTCGATCCGCAACTGGGCCAACACCCGGCCGCGTCGATCCTGAAAGTGCTCGAACGCAAGCCGATCGCAGAGGTCGACGATGACACGATAATCATGGCAGACATGGCCGAAAAGGCTCTCCGGCAGGTCCACGCCACAGTGGTCGGCCTATTGCGCGAGAAGATGCCGGCCGACCGTGCGGAACAGCTCGCCACGACCTTGTCGAGTGGGATCTGGACGCACGACTACCCGATTTTGGCCCACGAAGCCCGGGAGCTGGGGTTGCCCGTGACCACTGACGTGCCGGAGGAAATCTACCACATCATGACCCTTCACCCGCAGACCGCACAGCGCCGACCGTCGGTGGAGTACATCCCGTTGCCGCGATCACGGAATGCGGAGCGGCCCGGACCGCCAGGGCACGGGTAAGCGCAAGGGACGAAATTCGAGCGGTGTCAACGCAATGTTCGAACAGAAAATGGGGACCAGGACAATCCCGGGAAGTATGATTACTCAACTCGTTTCGACCTCGCCTGAATTGGTCCGGGCGTTGGGCTGCGGCGCGCGGCTTGACGGGATGCGCAGGAGCAGCGTGAATATATGAAGATCCATCGAATAGATCATGTGGGTATCATCGTCAATGATCTTCCTGCCGCGAAAGCGTTTTTTCTTGACTTTGGCCTTGAAATGCAGGGGGAAGGAAAAGTGGAAGGCGAGTGGGTGGACCGGGTAGTGGGGCTTCATGACGTTAAAGTGGCATATGTAATGTTGCGAACGCCAGACGGTGAGGCGAATATAGAACTAGTAAGATTTTACACGCCATCGGATGAAAACGGCATGAAGCGTCCTTTGGCAAATACTCTGGGTATCCGGCATATTGCCTTTGCTGTTGAAGATATTGAAGCCGTTGTTGCCAAATTGAAAAAGAAAGGCGCGGAACTTTTTGGTGAGATGCAAAACTACGAAAACGCTTATAAATTATGCTACGTTCGTGGGCCGGAGGGGATTATTTTAGAGTTGGCGGAGCGAATCAAATAAATTAGGTGTAATCTTCATAAATCTAAGCATTTAACTGCAACGCACCAGCCGCAGCCCAACAAGGCGCTGCACCCGACCGCCGACAGCTACGGAAGCTGGCCAAACCCTGACCCGCAGCACCGACGACCACGGGAGCAAACCGACTATTACACCTCGTCGCGGGGCTCTTCTCGACGCGTGACCACGACACGGACCCCGTCATGTACGTGCTTGAAAGCCTGGGGGTTGCCACGAAGGTGGCCAATAACCGTCACCGGACTGGCGGGTCGGATCTCGTCACCCTTGCTCGCCGGTGTCGGCCCAAAGAAAATGCAGAACGCCCGCCCCACCGGCCAGTAACCGAGGTCACCCGCTTGCACAATTTCCTGCCCGAGCTCTAGCGGGTGGCGGACCGGAATCTCAAAATAGATTTCCTCTCCCCACGTACTCGCGGTCGTTTTGAACGGCAGGGCGCCCCACACCGCCTTGGCGGTCTCGGTGTCGTTGAGCTCCGCCTCTGCGTTTACAGGGCCCGCTTGGATTTTGATCTCTCGTTTCACAACACCCTCCACGCCGACATTCCCTTTACGTTGGACACCTGTCTCTTCACCACCTATGCCATCCTCTGCGTGTACCCGCTGGTGCAGAAGACCCAACACAAAGGGGATCTTGGGCGGGCTGCGAGGGAAGCCATCGATGTGATCGGACCGGATCACTCGCCCGCTTCGCCTGTCTGCGGGGTCGACCGACTCCCTGAGGTGCTACCTACAAGGTCGGTGTGGAGTTCGCGTGCGCAGGCGCGGCGGGCACCTCAGCGCGGGTCTCTGGCGCCTGGGTGTCAAGTGTGCCGACGATTCGCGAGAGTGAGTCGAGCTGGTGTCGCTGAAGATAGTTTGCAAGGCCGGCGATTACGTCCTCCGCCACGGTGGGACGATCGATTACTGCGGCACCAATCGCGACCGCCCGTGCGCCCGCAATCATAAACTCCAGGGCATCAGCAGCGGAGGCCACGCCTCCAACCCCAATGATCGCCAGCGGCACGGCACGAGCCACTTCCCACACCATCCGGACGGCAATCGGACGGATCGCAGGGCCAGAGAGCCCGCCGGTAATTCCTCCCAAGCGCGGCTGGCGTGTTTCCACATCGATGGCCAGGCCGGTGAGTGTGTTGATGAGAGTGAGAGCGTCTGCGCCTCCCTCGTGCGCGGCTCTCGCAATTGGCACGATGTCGGCGACATTAGGCGAGAGTTTTGCAATCAGGGGCTTGATCGTGAGCGACCGCAACCGCACAAGAAGATCGCGCGTCGCGTGAGCATCAACGGCAAAGGTAAGGCCATCTTCTACATTGGGGCAGGACAAGTTTAGCTCGATGCCGGCCACGGCGGGTTCCTGCCCGACCCAGTCGACGAGGGTGACAAACTCGTCGACGGTGTGGCCGGCGACACTGACGATGATCGGGATTCCCAAAGTCGCTAGAAACGGCAGATCACGCGTGAGAAAACCCGCCAGCCCCTTGTTGGGCAGACCTAACGAATTTAACCAGCCGCCGTCGGTACGCGCCATTTGGGGGTAGGGATTACCTGCCCGCGGCTCGACGGTGACGGTCTTGGTGATGAACCCCCCGAACGCGCGGAGGTTCACGATATTCTGAGCTTCGCGCCCAAAGCCGAGCGGGCCAGGCGCGGCGAGAACGGGATTGGCGAATCGAATGCCAGCGACTTCAGTGGCAAGGGGTGTCGCGAGTGGGGCGGGCTGTTCCATAAGGGTCCTTTCCGGCCTCCCGGACCGGATTAAAGGGAACGGGCTTCTCCGCCACTGTAACAAACGCCCGCACACACTGTCAAACGCATGTGGGGGTAGTGTGGTGTTTCAGTGATTATGTCCGCCCTAAGATTTCCGTGAAAATGTCCTCCCCCGGCCAGTCCCTCAAACGCCACGGGGAAATGTCCGTTCCTCATTCGCGCGCGAAGCGGTCTCTCCCAGCCGAGGCGAAGGGCCGAATGAATTGCCTTGACACTAGCCACGGTGGTCCCTTAGTCTTGGATGTGGTCAATATTTAGTGGATGCTAAAAATTCTGCGATGACCTCACCAAAAGTTCAGCCGCCTGCTCCGGACCTCGAGATCACCCACGAGGACATCGACCGGGCGCGAGACCGCCTAGCCGTCGAGCGCGCCCGCGAGCCCTACCAGCAACGCTCTCTCCTGCAGCGGCTAAAGCCGCTCTGGCTGTTGATTGGCCCCGGGATTCTGGTGTTTCTGGGGGAGAACGATGCGCCGAGCATGTTGTCCTACGCCGCCACCGGCGCGCAGTTCGGGGTCGGGTTCTTCCTCCCGTTTGTGCTGCTCACGTTCCTGGCGGGATTTGTCGTCCAAGAGATGACCCTGCGCTTGGGCGCGGTCACACACCGCGGGCACGCCGAACTCATCTTCGAGCGCTTTGGGCCGTTCTGGGGACGCTTTGCGATTGCGGACCTGATCATCGGTAACTTTCTCACGCTCGTCACGGAATTCATCGGGGTGCGGGCAGGCCTCAGTTTCTTTGGGGTTCCCGCAGAACTGGCGGTGGGAGGCGCCGTGGTGCTCGTGTTCGTCGTCATCCTGACCCACCGCTATTGGACATGGGAACGAACGCTATTGGGACTGGCCGTCTTCAACGGGTTGTTCGTCCCCGCCGCGCTGCTTGCGCACCCGCAGTGGGGCGCGGTCGGCCGCGCGTTTCTCACCTGGACACCACTTCCCGCCGGCGGTCTGCTCAAACCCGACACCATGTTGCTAATCATGGCCGACATCGGTGCCACGGTAACGCCCTGGATGCTGTTCTTCCAGCAGAGTGCGGTGGTCGACAAGGGCCTGCAACCCCGAGACATTACCGCCGGGCGCATCGACACGTTGTTGGGAAGCCTCGTGGCGGCGAGCTTTGGGATCGCCGCGATTCTCGCGACTGCGCCACTATTCGCTCACGGGATCAACGCAAGTGACTACCAAGCCGCGCAGTTCGCCCAGGCGTTAGAACCTCTGATCGGACACGTCGGCGCCCTGCTCTTCGCCCTGGGGATCACCGAAGCGGGACTGCTCGCAGCCATGACGATCTCGGCGTCGTCGGCCTACGCCTTTGGCGAAGTCCTGCACAAGCCGCATAGCCTTAACATCCCCCTCTCTGAGGGGTGGGGATTCTATGCCATCCTGCTGGGATCGGCCGCTGCGGCGGCGGCGCTGGTTCTGCTCCCGAACGCGCCCCTCACGTATATCGTGTTGATCGTTAACGTCATCGCCACTCTGGCGATGCCGCCGGCGCTACTCTTCTTGGTCTTGCTCGTGAACGACCGCGAGATCATTGGCGCTCATGCCAACGGCGTCTGGGCGAACGTTGCGGCCATTGCCGTGACGGTCGGGCTGGTCGCCGTCGGGCTGGTGTGGGGGATCCTCACCGTCTTTCCCCATCTCCTTAGCGGACACTAGATGGACGCGATTGACTATCTGCCATCGGTCGAGGTGAGATGAATGCAACGACACCCAGACGACAGACGGACCGAGGGGACCCCTCACTCTGACCCCAGCGCACTGGACCGCACCGACAGGGCGGAAGCCATTCTGTCCGTGCTCGAAGAGGACCAGCTGGTCAGAGCAAAGGAGCGGATCCACTGGGGACGGATTCGGCTCACGCCAGGAGTGCGGGTGATGTTGTGGGGCCTCCGTCTGTATGTGATTTTCATGCTGGGCACGGTCGTTATCCACGTCGTGCACACCGTCCAACTTAACGCGCGCTAACAACCAGAACCCTCGCGCAGAATCCCCTCCCGGCGCGAGCTTGACGATGCCCATCAGGATCTTCCATCTGCTAATATCAAGCTGTGCGGCGTGTTCGCCTGTCAAAAATCGCCGGCATCAATCAGACTCCACGAGATCAGCAGGTATAGGGGACCGATGCGGCTAGGAAATGTAACGGCCATCTGCATCACGCCAACCGCGAGCAGCCCAATGAAGTCAGTTCAGGAGATTCGCGCATTGGCCGGAAAAGGGCTGGACGGAGACCGGTACTGCCTGCGGGTCGGAACCTACTCCGACACCCCCGGAACTGGCCGCCAGGTTACGCTCATCGAGCTGGAGGCGATTGAGGCACTCCAACGCGAGTATGGAATTGCGATTCCCCCGACGTCCGCCCGACGAAATATTGTGACCGAGGGCGTGGCGCTCAACCACCTTGTGGGACGCCGCTTCCGCGTGGGCCCCGTCATCTTCGCCGGCGCGAGACTGTGCGAGCCCTGCAGTCACTTAGAAGGCCTCAGTCAGAAGGGAGTCCTGCGGGGCCTCGTGCACCGAGGCGGTCTCCGCGCAGAGGTCCTCAGCGACGGGATGATTCGCGTCGGAGACATCATCGAATCAGCCTGAAGGCTCTTCCCCTCGCACGCTACACGATCGATCATTGCCGATCCCCCGAGAAACCTCGCCGCCCGCCCTCACCCATCGGCATACTGGTGTGCTCCTGATGTACGCCTCATCTTCTCGCGGCCCGGCCAGAAGACAATCGTTTCACTGGGCCGCGACCGGCCCCAAAGTCCCGGAGTCTATCGATCAGCTCCTGTCTCCTTCCACGCTGCGTAACCCGCCCGAGGGCAAGCAGATAGGCGTGCGCTTTGAGCAGAAGCGCGGGATCCCGTGGAAGGATCCTCTCGACGACCGCCCGCACGTCTTCCGGATCGCCCTCCTTCCCCACCCACCCTAGTCCCCGTGCGACGCGCAGAATATTCGTATCCACCGGGAAGGTAGGCCGGTTGAATCGGAATAGCAGGACGACCGCTGCGGTCTTGGGTCCCACACCCGGCAGCTCCAGGAGCGCGCTCCGCGCGTCTTCCAGAGGCGCAGACCTGACGTATCGCGCCAGCCGCGTCGCACTCGTCCACCGTTCTCCGATCTCCGCGGCGATCGCCACGACACGCCGGGCTTTAATGCCCCCCAGCCCCACGTTGCGAATGAGGCGGGCGATCTGAGCCGGCTCCGCGTCCGCCAAACGTTCAAGTGCGTGGTAGGATCCCCATAAACGCTCAATGGCTATGCGGGTCTGGCGGCTCGTGGTCTGATGGGACAAGATCGCCCCGAGCAGAATCTTCAAGAACGGCACCTGCCGCTGCCGGCGGAGGCGGGCGAGACCGCGGGCGGCATCTGGAACCTCCGCGTGGATCCAGGTGAGAAGGTCAACGAATTCCTTGCGGGTCATCGGACAGACCGGATTGCGGACGCGACAGGGATCAATGTACGACACTTTATCCCGTCCCCTTTGAACGGGATACTGTTTCGAGTCTCAGGCTATTAGGGGCATTTCAGCAAAGCAGAGCTGTACCGCTCCTTGGGCAGGTGCGCGCCAGTCGCTTGGAAGTAGGTAAGCCAAAACTGCCGGATCGCGAGCAGCCTCTCGGTCGCAAGGCCTCCAGTCGGGGAGGCTCCCGCCCCCACCACGCAGACGTCGACCGCCCGCAAGTCCGGCACGCGGCCGGCGGACCGTTCCTGGTTGATGATCTGATCGATGCGCGCTGGCGTCAGGTTCTCGCCTGTGAAGTCGTACCGTTTGGACTGCTCGATCATGTCCGAGAAAATGACGAGCAGCTCGCGGTCCCCGTGGAAAGTCGCAAAGGCACTCTCGGCGAGCTGCATCGAGTCGATGATGTTGTGGCCGAGGCGACCCGACGGGGGTTTTCGAACGAGCGCTTCCGCCGTCTTCATCACCTCGTCCCGCTGTTGGCGACTCCGGCGATCATAGTCCAGTTTGTTCTCGGCCATCGGGTTGAAGCGGTCAAATGACACATTGATGGGGTACGAGGAGTGCGCCAGGGGATTATCGTCGATGACGTCGCCGACCAGAATGCCCCCCGCCGCCGGGCCGTTCAGGATCTTCGCGAAATCCGTGAGGTATTGGCCTCGGACGTTTCCCTTGTAGGTGCTGCCCGTCACGTGGAACAGGACGACGGTGACATGCGTCTGCGCGGACTTCCCCCCGCACCCAGACGCGAACAGCGCCAGGGCGAGGGTCAGGACGACCAGGCGACAGTGCACCAGTCTCATCTCATCTTTAGGGTGTGGGGTCTTTGGTGGAGGTCAGCACCCGACTTGTGGCCACGAGGTCAGGGACTTCCGGACAGTACCAGTCCAAGACCTGGAGAGTCAGCGGGAATGTGAATTCGGGATGGTTCTTAAACGCCAGAGGAACCGCCTTTTCCGCGCGCGCCTCCAGGTTGCCCATCCGATACTCCTCAATGAGCTCTTCAAATTCCTGCTTGATGACTTGCGCGGCGTGCATCATCGCTTGAAGGGACTTTTGCCGCCAGGCCACCATGTATTGCAGCCGGATCTCCAACTTCTCCTTCCGGCGCTGCAACCGGGCCATCCGCCGTTGGAGACGCTGGTGGGGGATCTCGGTCATGCGCACCTGCCGCGCCACCGGGTCGTGCGTCAGGTACGACAGGACGGTCGCGATTGCGTAGATGAGTAGGTTAATCAGCACAAAGACGGCGGTCACCGCCCGGGGGCTCATGACCGCCTTTCCCACTTCCGCGACATACGCCTCCCTGACCAAGGCAATGGCGGAGATTGCTCCCAATGGCGCGAGCACACACACGGTCAGCAAGATCTTCTGGACCCGACTGGGTTGCTCCATTGAGAGGAAAATCCCCAAGACGTGCGCGCTCCCCACCAGGGAGACGGCTAGGACCAGTGTCATCACATACGTGAGGATCTCCGCCTCCCCGAACAGCCGAAAGGCGATGGCGTTGAGCGGAAACTCGCCAATCAAAATCGCCACCATGAACAGCAGGTAGCCGAGGGGATTCATCCGCCACTCGTGTTCAAATCCTCGCGTGCCGCGCTTGGCCTTGAGCTCGAGATCGATCGCGCCCGCATTAGCGTCGTGGACGTCTTTCAGCCTCCGGGACTCGAACTCCATCTCCGTCAACGTGATCTTCAGCAAACGGAGCTCACGCAACAGGCCACAGTACCGTCCCTTAAGGCGCCTGTCGATGTGCGACCAGCGTCGGGCCAGCCACTCCAACTCCCGATCGGCCGTCGCCTTCAAGCGGAACTCGCCAGGGGGAAACGTCTCCGCCTCCTGCAGGGCCGGCACGCCTTGCGCGCCGTCGTATCTGCCTCTCCGCCGGGCTTGTATTCTCCGGAAATACCACACGAATGGACCGAACATGAGTCGCCTCCTCCTGACTATTGAGTATTGCCCCAAGAACTACTCGATTACCCAAGATGCCGGAGCCGATCTTGCCCGGTGGGAGGCCGCGTCAGGGCATAACAAAAGACGAGCCGGACGTCCGCCACCCAGCCGTACGTCTACCGGATTTGTTCTGAGGGCAGACCCACCCCAGACGCGATCCGAGACTGGAACAGCCGGACTTCCCCCGCGATGCCGCCTGGGCAGCGGGGGTCTTCACCAAGGAGGCTTCCGCAATGGGACATCGGGTCATGGAAACACACAACCTGCATGGGAAGACGGCGGCCCGCCATCTTGTCCCACGATCGGTGCGACGGAGCCGGAAACGGGCTCTGCGGTTGGCCGCGAACCCTCAGATGGCTGCAGCGTTCGTCAAACCCGTCAGGCCAGTACGCGAGCGGAAGCAAGTAGCACTATCTGCAGCACCGCCAGTCGATAATGCGCAACTCCTCCCCGGTGCCGCACGGCGGAGTTGGAAGCAAGTCCTTGGGATAGCTGCGAAGACCCCAGAAACACCGACGGCGCCTGCGCCGACACAGCCCGAGTACAAGATCCCCGTCGAGGCGCCTCAGGCCGTCCCCACCCCGGCGCGACCAGTGCGCAAGGAAGTGGTTCGGGTCGCCGCCAAGGTCCAAAAACCAGCGAAACCTCCCAAGCGGGCAAAGCCTCCACAGCCTGGGACGCCGACCCCGCAGCCGGAGACCGAAGCTAAGGTCGACGAGGTGAGGCCCATGTCCACAGACAGGCTGGAAGATGGCGTTGTGGAGTGGGGAATCAAGCGGGAGGAAGAAAAGAATTCTAAGTCCTGAGCCGTAACCCGGTCTTAGTGTTGGGGGCGCGAACTGCGCCCCCAATGTTTTTATTGAGATCTTCGCTGACATCAGGTTAGGAGTGCTCGGGTAGGGCTGGGTCTTCGAGATGACACGAGAGATGAAGCGGTCAGGGTAATCGAACAAGATCCTCTCTTT